>JBKOZS010000083.1:0-21084 GCA_046726015.1 Acidobacteriota bacterium | reverse complement strand
GCCCACCACGTTGATGCGCGGATGCGTGGGGGTGTGTTCGGGGCGGCCTTCGGCGGCGTGGTATTCGACTTCGAACCCGCAGGCGGCGAGCGTTCGGCCGATGACCCGCGCGCAGTCGTCGTAGCGTTCGCCGGGCGGATTGACGGTCGGCACGCGCACGAGGTCCGACGCGAACGCCACCGCTTCGTCCGCGGCAGCGTCAACGGCAGCGAGCACCCGATCGACGGGACCGATCATGGGAATTGGTTCAAACTACACTAGGATACGACCCACATGGGCGGTTTTTGATGGCATGGCCTACCTGCTGATCATCATCCTCTACTCGCTGGCGCAGATTGCGCTGGGGATATGGGTGGCACGCGGTGTGCGGGGTTCGCGCGATTTCTTCGTGGCCGGTCGCAGCCTCGGTCCGGGGCTGCTGTTTGCCACGTTCCTCGCGGCCAACATCGGTGGCGGTTCGACGATCGGGGCCACGGGCCTTGGGTATCGAGACGGCCTTGCCGCGTGGTGGTGGGTCGGCTCGGCCGCGATTGGATCCGTGATCCTGGCGCTCTGGGTTGGCCCCCGCATCCGGCGCATTGCCGCCCAGCACGATCTTCGAACCGTTGGTGATTTCCTCGAATGGCGGTACGACCGGCGCGTGCGCGCCACGATTGCGGTCCTGCTGTGGATTGGCACGGTGGCGATTCTTGCAGGTCAGTTGATCGGCATTGCCTGGGTTCTGAACGTCGTCATCGGTCTGCCAAAAATCGCCGGCTGCGCGATCGGTGCCAGCGTCGTCACGGCGTACTTCGGGGCGGGTGGACTCAAGTCCTCGGCGGTCGTCAATGTCGTGCAGCTGACCGTGAAGATCGTCGGGTTTGGTCTCGCCCTGCCGCTCGCGCTGCACGCGATCGGCGGCATCGACACGCTGCGCGGCGCGATTCCCGACCAAGGCATGTGGAACCCGTGGCAGAACGGACGCTCGGGATGGATGTACGTGGCGATGCTGATGCCCGCCTTCGTCGTTTCGCCCGGTCTGCTCCAGAAGGTCTACGGCGCGCGTGATGATCGCACGGTGCGAATTGGCGTAGGTCTCAACGCGGCGGGACTGTTTGCATATGCCCTGATACCGACGCTGCTCGGTATGATCGCCCACGTGCGGCACCCCGGCCTGCCGAATCACGAGCTCGCGCTGCCCATGCTGTTCATGCACGATCTGCCATTCTGGGTCGGGGCCCTGGGGCTGGCGGCGGTGTTCTCCGCAGAGGTCAGCGCCGCCGACGCGATCCTGTTCATGCTGGCAACGTCGCTCTCGCAGGATCTTTACAAGCGTTTCGTGAATCCGGCGGCCACCGATCGGCAGGTGCTCACGGTCGCTCGCGCGGCGTCGGTCTCCGGCAGCCTCCTTGCCATTCTCGTCGCATTCCTGTCGAAGACCATCGTCGACGCGCTCAGCATCTTCTACACGCTGTTGGGCGTCAGCCTGTTCGTGCCGATCGTGGCGGGCCTGTTCATGCGGCGCGTGCGCGCGTTCGACGCGCTCGCGGCAATTGCCGGAGGGGTCGTTGCCGTCGTTGTTGCGCAGGTGTGGAATGGCGGACGGCCGATCGGCATCTTCACGCCGGCGATGTGCGGGCTTGGCGCGGCCGCGCTGGCCTTTGCGGCCGCCACGCTGCTGACAGACCGTCCTTCGTCGACGCGTCCGGCGACGGCCAGCTAAGGGAGTGTCCATTGGGAGTAAGGCAGGATCTGTTCGATCTGACCGGCAAGACCGCGGCCGTGATCGGCGGCGCATCGGGTATCGGCGAGGCGGTCGCGCTCGGTTGCGCGCGCCAGGGTGCGCGCGTGGTTTGTCTCGACGTGAACGAGGCAGGAGCGCGCGCCGTTGCGGCACGCGCGACCAGCGAGGGATGTGCGTGCGAAGGCGGCGCACTCGACATCAAGGATGCCGCGGCCGTCGATGCGACATTCGATCGCATCGCCGCCGCGAACGGCCTCGACATCGTCGTCTGCACACCGGGCATCAACGTGCGGAAGCCGATCCTGAAGTACACGGACGAGGAGTTGTCGCGCGTCATCGACGTGAACATCAAGGGGAATTTCAACGTGCTGCGCTCGGCCGGCCGAGTCATGACCCCGCGCAAGAAGGGCAGCATCATCCTGTTTTCATCCGTGCGATCGCAAGTGGTCGAGCCAGGGCAGAGCGTCTATGCCGGGACGAAGGCGGCCATCGTGCAGATGGTCAAGACGGCGGCCGCGGAGTTCGGCCCACACGGCGTGCGTGTCAATGCCATCGGTCCTGGCGTGATTGAGACGCCGCTGACCGCGCCGATCAAAGCCAACAAGGATTGGTACGAAGCATACGCGGCAAAGAGCGTGTTCAATCGATGGGGACGTCCCGAGGAACTCGTCGGGCCGACCGTGTTCCTGGCCTCCGACGCGGCCAGTTACGTTACCGGTACGATCCTCTTCGCCGACGGCGGCTGGCTCGCGGCCGACGGGCGGTTCACGCCGCCCGGGATGTGAACGGCTTAGGACTTATGGCTCAAGACTTATGGCGTGGTGATGGTGCGACGGTTGCCGTACGCTTGAATCGGTTAAGCCGGAATTCTCGGCCGCCGTTCCTTGCATCCGGTAATGTATGAGTAACTTTTCGCTAGAGCGGCATGCGACGTAAGTATTCGTGGCCTCTGTCATCGACAAGGTTCTAACCAGCATGGGCCCTGAGTCCCAAGCCCTGAGCCCTAGGCCCCGCAGGAGTCATCATGAAGATCGCAGGCACCGCCACCACTGGCCTCGACGGCCAAAGCATCATCGACCTGACGCGCAAGCACACGCTATACGAGTGGTCCGCGCAGGGGGCGGTCGATCCGATTCCGGTCGCCGGCGCGAAGGGCTGCTGGTTCTGGACGCCGGAAGGCAAGCGCTACCTCGATTTCAACAGCCAGTTGATGTGCGTCAACATCGGCCACGGCGACGAACGGGTGATTCGCGCGATCCAGCAGCAGGCGGAGACGCTCGCCTATGCGAACCCGTTCATGGCTACCGAGCCGCGCGCGCGGCTGGGACGCCGGCTCGCGGAGATCGCGCCTGGCGACATCGATACGTTCTTCTTCACGAACGGTGGCGCCGAGGCGAATGAGAACGCGATCAAGCTCGGGCGCCAGTTCACCGGCCGTCACAAGATCCTGTCGTTCTACCGCTCGTATCACGGCGCCACGGCCGGCGTGATGATGCTGACCGGCGACCCACGGCGGTGGGCGTCGGAGCCCGGCATGCCTGGCGTTGTGCACGTCTTGAACCCATATCACGGCATCCAGCGAGGATGGGACACCATCGAGAAGGCGCTGGCGGATCTCGAGGAAACGATCCAGCTCGAAGGACCGCACACGATCGCCGCCTTCATCCTTGAACCCGTGGTTGGTACAAACGGTGTGCTCGTGCCGCCGGACGGGTACCTCCAGGGCGTGCGCGAGATCTGCACGAAGCACGGCATCCTGATGATTGCTGACGAGGTCATGTCGGGCTTCGGGCGGACGGGGGAGTGGTTCGCCGTGGATCACTGGCGCGTGATTCCGGACTTGATTACGATGGCGAAGGGCCTGACGAGCGCCTACGTGCCGCTTGGCGCAGTCGGTATGCGGCGCGCGATCGCCGAGCATTTCCGCGACAAGGTGTTCTTTGGCGGGCTTACCTACAATAGTCATCCGCTCGGGTGTGCCACCGCGCTGGCGACGCTGCAGGTATACGAAGACGATCGCCTGATTGAGAACGCCCGGCGCAGGGGGGGCCTCATGAAGGAGCTGCTGGACGGGCTCGCATCGCGTCACGCCATCGTCGGCGCCACGCGCTCGATTGGCCTCTTCGGGATCGTCGAACTGGTGAAGGACCGTTCGTCGATGGAGCCGCTGGCGCCGTTCAACGGCACGTCGGAGCCCATGAAGAAGCTTGGAAAGTTCTTCCGCGAGGAAGGGCTTTACACCTTCGTGCGCTGGAACACGTTCTTCACGAATCCGCCGCTGATCATCACGGAAGAAGAACTACGCCACGGTTTCGACATCATCGACCGCGGGCTTCAGAGCATCCGATAGGACGCCGGGTCTGAAGACCCGGCCTACAACCGCGACTTAGCTCGTTATCGCAGCGCCCGCGAATAAAACAGGTCGTGATTCCCGGGTGGCTCCAGGCCGGCGCGACGGAGCGACAGCGCAATCTGCGCCCAGTGGCGGGTCTCGTGCAGCAGGCAGTGAAAGAGCAGCTTGCGCGGTGTCAGCTTGAACTCGCCGGTCTGCACGGTGAACGTTCTCGGCTGATCCGCTTCGTCGCCGTCCAGGTCCGACACGTACTGCTCGAACTCCCGCCGCACGGACGCGCCGTAGTCGAATAACGGCGGCGCGTTCTGGCCGCTCAGACCCGTGCGATCGTCCGGCTTCGTACCCGTGAGCCGCTGCAGGTGGCGGCGCTCTACCAGGAAGATGTGATCGATGAGCGCCCCGACGGTGGCGAAGCGGCCCCCCGGCTGCACCTCTGTTGCCATGGCTTCCGGATGCGCGATGAACCAGGCGCGCCACTTGTCGCGTTCTTCGTTGGTGTAGCGGACGAATTCATCGAGTTCGAGGTGCATGTCGAGGTCCGAGGTCCGATGCGCGAGGCGCGATGTGCGATGCGCGGCTGCCTTCGCCCGCGTGAATTCTACTGCGGGCTATGGCGGCGTCGCTTCACGCCTCGGGCCGAACGCTATTTCAATACCTCGTTCGGGTCCACAACTGTCACCGGCCCGAGATTGAGCGCGCGAACGGCCGGTTCCATGGTTTTGCGGTCGCCAACGACTACCACCGCGAACTTGTCTGGTCGAATGTACTTGTCGGCGGCGCGTTTGACATCGGCGGCCGTGATGGCCTGCACCCGCTGCACATAGGTCGCGTAGAAATCCGGTGGCAGATCGTAGACGACGACCTGCGCCAGCGCGTTGGCCGTGGCGCGCGAGGTCTCGAAGTTCCGCGGCAGCAGCAGCGCCAGGTAGTTCCTGGCTTTGTCGAGCTCCTCCGGGCTGACAGGCTGATGGATGCGGTCCAGCTCTTTGAAAAACTCCTTCAACGCGTCGGCGGTCTTGTCAGTCTGGACCGCCGCTGTCGCATAAAACGGACCGGCGGCGCGGCGCATGTCGAACGTTGACGAGGCGCCGTACGCGTATCCATGTTGCTCGCGAAGGTTCTGATTCAACCGCGACGTGAAGGCGCCGCCAAGAATCGTATTGAGCACGCGCAGCGCGAAGTAATCCGGCGTCGAGCGGGGCGCTCCAATCCAACCCACTCGGATCTGCGATTGTGCGGCTCCCGGCTTGTCGATGAGATACACGCGGCGCGCGGTGAGCTGCGGCGCATCGCGAAGCGCGGCCGCGGCGGTACCCTGCTCTCCCTTCCACTGGCCCAGCGTGCTTTCGAGCTGCGGGATGACATCGCTGGTATTCACGTCGCCCACAACGATGACCGTCGCATTCTGCGGATTAAACGTCGCGGTATGAAATGACTTCAGGTCCGCGGTCGTAAAGCCGCGGAGCGACACCGCGGTGCCGATCGCTGCGGTTCCGTAGCGGTAGCTCATGCCGTAGACGAGTCGAGGAAAGGCCAGTTCAATGAGTTGCTCAGGATCGTCCGCCGCCTGGATGAGCGCGGTCAGCCGCTCCTCGCGCAACCGCTTCAATTCCGCGTCCGGGAACGTTGGCCGGGCAACCACGTCCGCCATGACCGGCAGCGCCTCGCCAAGGCGTGCCACCGGGACATGCAGGTCGACATACGACGCGTCGCTGGAACTTGAAGTCGCGAGCTCGGCGCCGAGGTAATCGATGGCGTCGGCGATCTCGAGCGCCGATCGCGCCCCGGCCCCTTCGTCGAGCATGTCGACGGTCAGGCTGGCCAGCCCAAATTTCTGGGCGGGGTCGGCGGAGGTGCCCGAGCGCACCACCAGCGCGACGTGAACCAGCGGCACCTTGTGCTGCGCAACGAGCCACACCGGCAGGCCGTTCGAAAGCGTGCGCTTCTCGATCGCGGGAATGCGCAGCTCGGGCGGCGGACCAGCCGATGGTGGCTTCGATCGATCCGGCTGCTGGCCGCGCAGCGCGATCCCTGTCCACGCGACGATCAACAGCAGTGCCGCGACGCGGCGAAGCGACGAGACACGCATCATCACTTCGCAGGCTCCACAACCAGCTCGACTCTCTTGTCGAGCGGCAGGAACCGTGTGGCTGCAGCCTGGACGTCTTGCGGCGAGAGCGCGGCGTACCGGGACAGGTCCTCGTTGAAGTACCCGGGATTGCCCGCGGCGAAGTAGTACGCGTTGAGTTGATCGCCGACGCCGCCAAAGCCGCCGACGCTCTCCAGCCGGTTGTAGAACGACGATTCGATCTGATTGATCGCGCGGCGGAACTCGCGCGCCTCCGGGGGCGTCTCCTGCAGTTTTCGAATCTCCTCGTCGACGATGCCGCGGATGCGATCGATCGTGGCGGCCGTCGTGGTCCCCTCAGCCGGCGGCCGTGCGGTGACGATGATCTCGAATTGCGAGTTGAGCATCATCGATTGCTGCAGCGCGGACACGTCCTGCGCCAGCTGCAGCTCGTACACCAGGCGCTTGTAGAGCCTGGAGTTCTTGCCGCCGGCGAGCAGGATCGATAGCACGTCGAGCTCCGCATCACCGGGCGCGAAGTGTGCCGGCGTGATCCAGTCCACATACAGGCGCGGCAGCTGCACGCGATCCTGCATCGACTTCCGCTTGACCTCTGTGAGGAACGGGTGCGGGTAGTCGATCGGTGGCACCAGGCCGGGCCCGGGCTTCACATCGGAGAACCACTTCTCAATCGACGCGCGCGCCTGTGCCGGATCGATATCTCCGGCCACCACCAGGCTGGCATTGGCAGGCTGGTAGTACTTCTTGAAGAACTCGACGACATCTTCGTAACTTGCTGCGGTGAGATCTTCCATGGAGCCAATCGTCGGCCAGCGGTAGGGATGCCCTTGCGAGTAGAGCATCTCGGCAATCGCAATGGACGCCATGCCATACGGCGCGTTTTCGTAACTCTGGCGCCGCTCGTTCTTGACAACGTCGCGCTGGCCGTTCACGCGCTGGGGGGACATGGCATCGAGCAGGTACCCCATGCGATCCGATTCCAGGAACAACGCCAGGTCCAGGGCGTTCGACGGCGCGTCTATGTAATAGTTCGTTCTGTCCGTTTCAGTTGAACCGTTGTTGCTTGCGCCGGCCGTCTCGAGCAGCTCGTCGAACTGCCCTTCCTTGACGTGCGCGGAACCCTCGAACATCAGGTGCTCGAACAGATGCGCGAAGCCGGTGCGACCCGGCTTTTCGCGCGCGGAGCCAACATGAAACCACACGTTCACCGTCAGAAGGGGCACCGTGTGATCTTCGTTGAGGATCACATGGAGGCCATTTGGCAGCGTGAACTGCGTGAAGGGGATCTCGATACGGCTTTTGTCAGCAGAGGCCGCAGGCGCCTGCGCGGAGAGGGCCGATGCAAGGCTGACAAGAAAGGCAGTTGACCACAGGAGCCGGTGCATGAGGACCTCGATCCCCAGACTATTTGCAGGCGTCATGCCGCCCGCATCACATTAACGAATTGTTCGCATCACTAAATCGCTCGCCGGCCCGATTGCCAGATCAAATATTCTACGGAGGTGTTCTCGCGCCGCGTCCCCGACGATCGGCGGCCGAACCGGCTCGCGGCTGCGCTCGCCGACGCGAGGCGTCGCGGTCGTCCGCTGATCGATCTGACCGTCTCGAATCCGACGCGCGTCGGGATCCAGTATCCCGCCGCGCTGCTCGAGGCGCTGGCTGATGCGCGCGCGCTCACGTATTGCCCGGACCCGTTCGGCTTGCGCAGCGCGCGGGAGGCCGTTGCGGAAACGTACGCCCGGCGCGGTGTTCGCATAATTCCCGACCGCATTATGTTGACGGCCAGCACCAGCGAAGCCTATTCACTCCTGTTCAAGCTGCTCTGCGATGCCGGCGAGTCGAGCGTGCTGACGCCAGTCCCCAGCTATCCGTTATTTGATCACCTGACCCGCCTCGACGCGGTGGACGAACGACGGTATCGTCTCGCTTACCACGGCAACTGGGAGATCGATTTCGCGGACCTGGACCGGACGTGGACGCGCGGCACTCGGGCGGTGCTTGCCGTGTCGCCCAACAACCCGACCGGCTCGGCTCTGACGGAACGCGACGCGGATGAGCTGGTGAGCCGCTGCGCCGATCGCAACGCGGCGCTCATAGTGGACGAAGTGTTCTGTGATTACCCCCTTGGTGTCTCACCCCTCGTCGAACCTGCCGCACTTCAGCGCGACGAAGCACTGGTGTTTCGTCTCGGCGGCCTGTCTAAAACCGCTGGCCTTCCGCAGGTAAAGCTCGGCTGGATCGGTGTAAGTGGTCCCGACCGCCTCGTTGACGAAGCGAGCGATCGGCTCGAATTGATCGGCGATACGTACCTGTCGGTTTCAACGCCGGTGCAAGTCGCGGCGCCAGCGCTCCTTGCGACCACGAAACCGGTCCGCGATCAGATCCACGACCGCGTTCGCCACAACTACAACGCGTTGCGGCAGACGACGCTGCGTGATGACACGGGCATGACCGTGCTGGCTGCCGACGGGGGATGGTCCGCTGTCGTGCGCGTGCCGGCGACCGAAGGAGAGGAAGCGCTCGCGCTGGACCTTCTCGCAAACGGCGTGGTCGTCCATCCCGGTTTCTTCTTCGACTTTCCGCACGAAGCGTTTCTCGTCGTCAGTCTGCTGCCGGAGCCCGCGGAGTTCACGCGCGGTATCAGCGTGGTCATGGAGCGCGTGCATGCCGCATGATTTTTTCCACGGCCGCCATGCTGGCCTGCTCGTGCCACTCTTTTCGATCCCGTCGCGCGCGAGCTGGGGCATCGGCGAGATCCCGGACATCATCCGCGTCAGCTGCTGGATGCGCCAGGCCGGCTTCAGCTTCCTGCAATTGCTTCCCCTGAACGAAATGGCAGAAGGGCAGAACTCGCCGTACTCCGCGCTCAGCGCGATGGCCATCGATCCGCTCTTCATCGCCCCGTCGCGTGTGCCCGATGTCGAAGCCCTTGGCGACGAAGCGGCGTTGACCGACGACGAGCGAGCGTCGCTGGAAATGGCGCGGACGTCCGACGTGATCCAGTACCAGGCGGTCCGCGCGATCAAGAACCGCGTGTTCAGGACCGCGTTCGAGCGTTTCATGACGGACGAGTGGAGCCCGCATTCTCATCGTGCCGCGCGGCTGACGGAATTCATCCAGCGCGAGCGCTGGTGGCTCGATGACTACACGCTCTTTCGCGCGATTCATGCACGCGAAGACCGGCGCCACTGGCGCGAGTGGGAACCGGGCGTGCGCGACCGCGAGCCGCAGGCGCTGGCGCGTGCGCGTGAAGCGCTCCGAGCAGAGCGCCTTTTCTACGCATACCTGCAGTGGCTGGCCGCAGAGCAGTGGGCGGAGGCGCGCGAGCAATCCGGCATCGGCCTGTTTGGTGATTTTCCATTCATGGTGAGCGGCGACAGCGCCGACGTGTGGTCGCGCCAGGACGACTTCCGGCTCGATGCGTCTGTTGGTGCGCCACCCGACGCGTTTTCCGAAACCGGGCAGGACTGGGGCTTCCCCGCGTACCGGTGGTCGAAGATCGCGGCGGAAGGGGATGCATGGCTGGTCGCGCGCGCGCGGCGCAGCGTCGAGCTCTACGACGGGTATCGCGTCGATCACCTGGTGGGATTCTTCCGAACTTACGTTCGCGATCAGGATGGATCGGCCGCCTTCGTGCCCCCCGACGAACCGTCGCAGATTGCACAGGGGGAACGGCTGCTGACCCTGTTTGGTTCAACCGGCGCACGGGTCATTGCCGAGGACCTTGGCGTCATCCCGAAATTCGTGCGCGACACGCTGAAACGAACCGGTGTGCCGGGCTACAAGGTGCTGCGCTGGGAACGTGAATGGGATCTGCGGGGGAAGCCGTTTCGGGATCCGCACGCGTATCCCTCGCTCTCGGTGGCGACCAGCAGCACGCACGACACCGAGACGCTCGCGGAGTGGTGGGATGAGGCGCGCGACGACGAGCTGCGGGCGGTCGCCGCGCTCCCGACGCTACGTGACGCCGAAATCACGGCGGCCGACGCCTTCGGAACGAAAGTTCGGGATACTATTCTGCGGCTGCTCATCGAATCCGGCTCCTCGATTGCGTTGCTGCCGATCCAGGACATCTTCGGCTGGCGGGATCGCATCAACACGCCGGCCGTGATCAGCGATCTGAACTGGTGCTGGCGATTGCCGTGGCCCGTTGAAGATCTACAGAAGGAACCACAGGGCCGGGAACGTGCGGCATTTCTCCACGCGCTCACCGCGGCGAACGGCCGCTTGCCCCTTTCCACGACTACTGAGGAACCGACCACCAACAGCCGGCAACCGGCAACTGATAGCCGCTAAGCTGCTGGACACCGGCACGCGCCGGCGGCACCGAGGTTAGTGACGCGAGTACAATCCGCTGCCATGCGCACGCTGACGTCCCTCTGCATCGTCACAGGCCTGCTGCTCGTCGCTCCTCGCACCTTCGCACAGGCGCCCGACTGGAAACAGGTTGAAGCCGACGCACTGAAGACGCTGCAGGCGTACGTGCGCATCAATACGTCCAATCCGCCCGGCGATGTCACCAGGGCGGCGGACTTCCTCGTCGATCTGCTGAAGCGTGAGGGGATCGACGTCAAGCGGTACGAATCAGCGCCAGGCCGATCGATTGTGCTCGCGCGGCTGAAGGGCAGCGGTTCAGGCGCGAAGGCGCTGCTCCTCGAACATCACATGGATGTCGTCGCGGCCGATGCCAGCCGCTGGGCGCGCGATCCGTTCGGTGCGGAGATCGCGGAGGGCAAACTCTGGGGTCGCGGCGCGATGGACATGAAAGGCATTGGCGTCACGCAGATCTATGCGTTCCTGCTGCTGCACCGCCTGAAGGTGCCGCTGGCGCGTGACGTGATGCTCATGGCGGTGCCTGATGAGGAGGTCGGCGGCGAGCTGGGCGCGCGCTGGATGCTCAAGAATCACTACGACGAGCTCGATCCCGAATACGTCCTCGACGAAGGCGGCTTCGGCAGCCGCGACATGTTTACTGCCGGCAAGCTCGTCTTCGGCATCTCGGTCGCGGAGAAGAAAATCATGTGGCTGCGGCTCCGCGCCGAAGGCGTCGCCGGACATGGCTCGCAGCCGCACCCGATGAACCCGAACGATCACCTCATGCGCGCGCTGAACCGCTTGATGGCCGAACCAATGCCGGCCGGCCGCTTCCCGGTGATCGAAACCATGAAGGAACGGGTCGGGACGCTGGCGGAGAACAAGTTCAACAACGCGATCCAGCAGTCGACGATCTCCATCACGAGCCTGCGGTCCGGTGTTGGCGATCCACCCAGGGCCAACGTGATTCCGTCTGTTGCCGAGGCCACCCTCGACTGCCGCGTGCTCCCGGGAGCGACCGGCGCGCAATGGATCAAGGAGATCGAGCGCCGCCTGGCGGATCCCACGATTAAGGTTGAAGTGATCTATGAAGGTGACGACCCTGTTGTGACCCCGCAAGACACACCGTTCTATCGCGCGCTCGAATCGGCGGTGACGCGCCACCATCCGGATGCGATCGTCACCCCGATGGTTGTCCCGTATGGGACGGACGCGAACAGCTTTCGCCCGAAGGGCGTGAAGAGCTATGGCTTCTTTCCCGGTATTGCACCGGCCGCCGCCATCGGGTCAATGCACGGCGACGCGGAGTTCATTCCGACCGACGCGCTCTTGCCCGCGATCCAGATTCTTTTCGAGGCGTTGAAGGAAACCGTTTCGAAATAGCGTCGTGCGCCGCCGGCATCGCCGCGTTCTTCATCTGGCCATCAGCACACTGTGAGGCGACATAATCGTGATCGACTCGACAACCCTGTAAAGAAACAAATGTGATCGGGCCGGCCAGAAATCGGGGTCAAGTGTCGTGGTGCCTGCCGTTTGCGGGCGTTGGCTCGATTCATGACAGCCGTGGTCCCACCGTTGCAGCCGCGCACGCATATGACCCGCATGCCGGTTGCATCCGAGCGTCCCGAGGCGCCGCTCTTTTCCGACGGTCTTGGCGACCGCGTCGTCGCCGTCGACGGCGCGACCGGGGACCTGCTGCAGATTCTCCGGCTGCGCCCGCAGCTGCTCGCGGTGCCGTCATTCGAGTTCGCGCTTCGTGAGCGAGCGGCGCGCCTGGCCAATTTCCGGAACGCCTACTATGCGCGCGTTCGCCGCGTCGATCGTCACCCGGGCGGCCTGGCGATCGTCTCGGACCACGTCGAAGGGACGCGGCTCTCGGAAATCCTCCGCGTGGCCGCCGAGCGCAGGCTGTATCTCGACCTGAATGCCGCGCTCTGCCTGATTCGCCAGCTCACGCCCGCCATCGCGCTGCTGCACGAAAATGCGCGCGACGTCGCGCACGGCACGATTGCCGCCGAGCGTCTCATCGTGACGCCGCACGGCCGGCTCGTTGTCGCGGAGCACGTGCTCGGCTCCGCCGTCGAACAACTGCAGTTCAACCGCGATCGGCTCTGGCAGGAGCTGCGCGTCGCGCTGCCGTCAACGGCGGGCCCCCCGCGTTTCGATCATCGCGCGGACGTGACAGCGATGGGTCTCATCGCGTTCGCGCTGATTCTCGGCCGCCCTGTGCGCGCGGAGGATTATCCGCAGCGCGTGGCAGCGCTGCTCAGCACCGCACCGGCACGCTCGGCGGCTGGCGAGGAGCAGCCGCTGCCGGCATCGCTGCGGGCCTGGGTTGCGCGGGCGCTGCAGATCGATCCGCGTCATGGCTTCGCGTCCGCAATGGAAGCGCAGAGCGCGCTCGAAGAGGTGCTGTCGGAGGACAACGGTTTCGTGGCCGCGCCGATTGCGCTCGAGACGTTCCTCTCGCGCTACATCACCGCACTTCTCGAGCCGGCGCCCGTTGAGCCTCCGACATTCGCTCAGCCGACGGA
This sequence comes from Acidobacteriota bacterium, assembly GCA_046726015.1. Taxonomy (GTDB): domain Bacteria; phylum Acidobacteriota; class Vicinamibacteria; order Vicinamibacterales; family 2-12-FULL-66-21; genus QHWT01. Next base: position 8,071 of record JBKOZS010000083.1, on the reverse strand, counting down.
CTTCGTCCAATCCTCCAGTTTCGCTGGAGCTTCCGCCTTCGCAGAAGCGCCCACCTTCGCAGAAGCGCCCACCTTCGCTGAAGCTCCGGTGGGCAAGCCGGTGGGCAAGACGGTCGAGAACAAGGGGGCCGACACCGCGGACAGGACGGCATACAAGCCAGCGGCCGCGGTCGTGGAGAAGCCAGTAGCAGCGGTTGCGCGAACCACCATCAGCAATTCGGCGTTCGTTGATATTTCCGAGTTCGAGGCCGCGCTCCAGGACAGTTCCACCGTCGCCAGCGCTACTGCGGACAAGTCCGCGAAAGTACAGAAGCCGGCGGACAACCCCGAGGTGCCGGAGCCAGTTAAGCCCGTGCTCGATCCGGCGGCCGCGCTGCGAGCCGAGTTCGAACAGGCGCTCGCCGAGACGATGGAGCCGAAGACGGTACGCGCCGCGAGCGCGGTGACGACGCCGCGCGGCACATCGCAGAGACCAACGGTGAAGAAAACCGTCGCGGAGGCGAGCGCGGCGAAGTCGCGCGCGACCGAGGCTTCACCGAAGCCGCGCGTTGACGACCCAGCACCGCGGCAGTCCGCCGTCGTGCCGCCGGCGCCTCCCAAGCCCGTCGTCAGCGAAACGCCGAAGCCTCCTGCCACGAACGCGCCGCCGCCGGTACGGTCCGCGATCACTACGGCTCAGCCGCCCGCGCCACTCAGGACGATCGACCCGCCAGACATCACGGAACTTCTTCGATCGATCGACCAGACGTCCGAGCCGCTGAAAGCCGAACCCGCGCATGAAGCCGCGCTGACTGACGAACAGCGGATGTTCGAACCGGAGCTCGAGTCTCCGCGCGGTGGATCGCGGTGGCGTCGTGTCGCGGTCGTGATTCTCGTGCTCGCGGCGATTGGGGCCTTGGGATTCGTCGCGATGGGCGCGCGTCGCAAGCCTGTCGGGCCAACCGACGGCATGCTCTCCGTTCAGACGAACCCGCCCGGCGTGGCCGTGTTCGTCGACGGCGTGCCGCGCGGCAATACTCCCGCGCGGCTGTCGCTCAGCGCCGGATCTCACATCCTCGAAATGCGCGGCCGGGGCGTGCCGCGCGTGATCCCCGTGAACGTCACCGCCGGCGCGGAAGTATCGCAGTACCTCGAGTTGCCCGTGACGCCATCAGCCGGCAGCCTGCTCGTGCAGTCCGATCCTCCCGGAGCCCGGGTCACGGTTGATGGCGTCGATCAAGGTGTCGCCCCGGTCAGCGTTGCCGATCTCGCGCCCGGCGATCACGAGGTCATCCTCCAGGCGGCAGGTGGAGCGCCGGTGCGGCAGCGCGTCGTCATCCAGGCGGGGGTGACCTCTTCGGTCCTCGCGCCGGTTGCCGCCGCGCAGGGACCCGTTTCCGGATGGCTCGCCGTCAAAGCGCCGGTGACGATGGAGATCAGGGAAGCGGGACGGCTGATTGGTACGACAGATTCTGAGCGCCTGATGATGAGCGCGGGCAGGCACGAAGTCGACCTTATTAACGAAACGCTGGGATACCGCGCAACCAAGGTCGTCACGGTGCCGCCGGGCAAGGTGGCGCCGCTCGTCGTCGAACTGCCCCAGGGGACCATCAATCTCAACGCGACGCCGTGGGCCGAAGTCTGGATCGACGGGCGGCGCGTCGGTGAAACACCCATCGGCAATCTCGCGGTTTCCATCGGACCGCACGAGATCGTGTTCCGTCACCCGCAGTTCGGTGAGAAGAAGCAGGCTGTGTCGGTGACGATGAATGCGCCCGTGCGGTTGAGTATCGACATGAAATGAGCGGAGCGCATCATGTCCTGTTCAGCACGCCGAATCCTGATTGCTGTCCTCCTCGCCGGATCGCCTGTGCATTCGGCGTTCGGGCAGGTGCCATCGGGCAAGGATCCGGTTGGAGCGGCCCGCGAGCTGTATGCGTCGGCGCGCTACGACGAGGCGCTCGCCGCGCTCAACGATCTCAAGCCCACCGAGGCCACGCCGATCAGCGACCGGCGATCGATCGAACAGTACCGCGCGCTGTGCCTGCTCGCACTCGGTCGCGCGACGGAAGCAGAAGGCGCGATTGCCGCCGTCGTAACAGCGGCCCCTTCGTATCAGCCGAGCGAGACCGAAGCCTCGCCACGCGTGCGCGCCGCCTTCTCTGAGGTGCGCCGCAGGCTTTTGCCGGAAATCGCGACGACCCGTTACACAGAAGGCAAAGCCGCATTCGATCGCAAGGACTACACGACGGCGACGGACCTGTTCCGTCGCGCGCTCGCGCTTCTCGATGATCCCGCCATGGGCGGGCGTCTTGCCGACCTTCGGGTGTTGTCGTCCGGCTTCCTCGATCTCAGTGTCGCGGCGTCCGCTTCTCCGCCCGAGCCGAAAAAGGTGACCGCCGCCGCGTCGGCGCCAGTGTCGTCGGCGCCTGTGCAGCAGGCCGAGACGGTGCGAGTCTATACGAGCGACGATCGAAACGTGACGCCTCCGGTGGCGCTGCGGCAAGAGCTGCCGCGAGTTCCGGCGTCAATCACCGGCCAGGTGCAGGGCCGCGGCGTGCTGGAGCTCGTCATCGACGAACTCGGTCGGGTGATCGCGATGACCATTCGCCAGTCCGTTCATCCGACCTACGACTCGCTCCTGCTGGCTGCGGCGAAAGACTGGCGTTATGAATCGGCGAAGCTACAGGGAAGGCCCGTGCGCTTCCGCAAGATGATCCAGGTACACGTCCGCCGGCCTGACTAGCGGGCTACTCATCATTACCGTGGCGGAGGGTAAAACGACGCGCGTGTTCAGTATTTTGTCGCCCACCTTGCGCATCCGGACGCCTCCGCCGCGACGTCGCGGAACGATTCGAGCGCATGTCGTCTACATCGCACCCGGCCGCGCGGCACGGCGCGGTCAATAAACGAAAATCTTACGGGCCGGCGTGTAACTTTTGATGACGCTTGGCCTGTTTCTCGCTCAACAATAGGTTTCAGCTGACCGCTTTGCTCGCCAAAGACCGCGCGAGGACGGGATTTCGCTTCGGCGGACGCGTGGCAGCGATCTCGCAGTGCGAAAGCGCGAAATGCCGAGTCGAGTGTCACTGTCTGAGCTGGCCGCCTCAGGCGTTCGTCTGCATCCCCCGGAAGCGGTCGCCATCGTCTCCGAAATTTGTCGCCAGCACGACCGTGGTGTCCTGCGCGGCATGCCATCCGCTCACATCGTCCGGCTCACGGAACAGGGCTCGGTCGTCGTAGAAGGGCCGGTGAACACGGACCGGCCGCCCGTGATTGCGGCGGCCTCATTGCTCGACGAGCTGCTGGAGAACTTCGACGCACCCGCGGAATACCGTGCCCCCGGCGCATTGCGCCTCGTTGTGGCGCGCGCGCTGGGAACGCTTGACCTGCCACCGTACACGTCACTCGAAGAATTCTGCGAGGTCATCCTTCGATTCAAGGCGCCGGATCTCGAACGGGTCGTGCGCGATCTGTTTGCGCAGGCGGCGGCCAGGATGGAACCGGCAGAAGCGGCACCACCTTCCGCTCCTGTCCCGATCGATCTGCCGTGGCGGGAGGCGCTGACGATCTCCGATGTGCGCCGGGCACGCCGCGCAACTGGACTGTCGCTCGATGAAATCTCGGCACGCGCGCACATTCCAACGCACCTGCTGCGCGAGCTCGAGTGGGGATACTTGCGCAACTGGCCGGAAGGGCTCTATGGCCGATCGCAGATCGTGCGCTACGCGCGCGGCGCGGGACTCGACGAATCCGTCGTCCTGAGCGTCGCGTGGCCGCTGCTCGAAGAAGCCGTGGCTCTGCGCGGAACGGGAACCACGACGCCGGCCCTCGCGGAGCAGCCCATCGAAGCGCTCGTCCCGCGTGAGCCGCAGGCGCTCCAGCCGTCCGACGTGATTGACGCGGAAGTCGAAGTGGTTGAAGTTCCGCGCCGCCGCGGACACGCTCTGATGTTTGCGGGACTGGCGGCAGCAGCCATGCTCGTTCTCGCGCTCCTGCCGACTATGTGGGTGCAGGTGAATCGATTGAGCCTCCCGCCCGAGATCGCGTCGATCGTGGAGGTTCGTGGCAAAGCGCCAGCGAACCCTGGAAGAACCGAGCGCGCTACGACCGGCAGCGCGAGTGTCGACAGGGGCCGCACCGCGAGCGAGACCAGCACCGTCCCTGCCACTGAAAGGCCGACGGTTCAGACGCGTCCACCGGAAGTGCCGCAGGCGACGGCGCAGCCCGCATCGTACTCGCCGGAGTTCACGAACACCGGCACCGCGATCTTCTTCAGCGAGCCTGGGAGCGGCGACAGCGGCGTGGTGCGCGCTGACACGGCCGGCCGCGGTGAAACGCTGAAGATCACCCGCATTGTCGACGACGATGCGCAGAACTTCCACGTGCGCCCGTCCCCGGACGGCGTCCACATCGCGTTCGACTCCGATCGCGAAGGGATGCGCGCGGTGTTCGTTGCCGATGCCGATGGGCACAACGTGCGTCGCATCAGCGGCGACGGCTTTGCGGCCATGCCAAGCTGGTCGCCCGACAGCACGCAGCTCGCGTTCGTGAAAGGCGAAGCACACGACCCGAGCATCTGGAATCTCTGGACGACGGATCTTGTGAGCGGCAACGTGCGGCGGCTGACGTCGTACGACGAGGGGCAACCGTGGGGCGGCTCCTGGTTCCCGGACGGATCGCGGATCGCGTACAGCCACGGCACCGACCTCGTCGTGATGACACTCGGGAACGTCGCGCGCCGCACGTTCTCGTCACCGGTTCGCGGTCATCAGCTGCGCTCGCCCGCGGTCTCTCCCGATGGACGCCGCATCATCTTCCAGGTGCAGCGTGATGGTGCATGGCTCCTCGATCTCCGCACCGGATCGATGCGCCGCGTGCTCGACGATCCCACGGCGGAGGAATACACGTGGTCGCCCGACGGGCACCGCGTCGCCTTTCACAGCGAGAAAACCGGCGGGTGGGGCGTCTGGGTGTCGGGCCAGTGACGAATTGTCGAGTAGCGACTGCAGATTGAAGATTGACCGATTGACGATTGATTGCCGATTGGGTCGTCTTGTTCCGCAGCAAGTGAATCTGCGGCCGGCAAACAGAACTCAGCAGTCGCGTCCCCAATCGCCAATCAGCAATCGCTAATCGCCAATCGACAATCGCAAATCCATCAATCGACAATCGCAAATCCGTCAATCGGCAATCGCCAATCCGTAATCGTCACTCGACAATCCGCCAATCGGCACTCGCCAATCGACAATCCGTGAATCGGCACTCTGCAATCTGCAGTCGCCAATCCCGTGCTATGCTCCGCGCATATTGAAAGCCCGGACCCCTTTCTTCCTGGCGGCCTGCGCGTTGACCGCGGCGTCGTGTAGCCAGCCGCAGGCGCCGCCCGTTCCGGTTGCGCACCCGGACATCCGCCTGACGTCGGAGATCGAGATGATCGAGGCTCGCGTGCCTCGCCACGCGACGCTCGACACGCTGCTGCGCGCGCACAATCTGCGGGAGACCCTGGTCGTTGACGCGGTGAACGCGGCGCGCTCGGTGTTCGACCCGCGGCGGCTGCGCGCCGATCAGCCGTACCGTCTCGTGCGAACCATCGACGGCCTGCTGCGCGAGTTCGAATACCAGATCGATACGGATCGATTTCTCCGTATCGTCAGCCGCACGAGCGAAAGCAGTGCTGGCTCGGCGCAACCCACCCAGCCCGTCGACTCCGCCGCATTGCTCGATGCGAAGGTGCTCCCATACGTGAAGCAGACCGAGGTCACTGCGATCGACGCGAGGATCGACAGCGATCATCCGTCGCTGATCGCGGCCATCGAGGAGTCGGGAGAGAACATTCAGCTGGCCATGGCGCTCGCCGAGATCTTCAGCGGGACCGTCGACTTCAACAGCGACCTCCAGGCGGGGGACTCGTTCCGCGTGCTGTTCGAGAAGAACTCGCACGATGGCGAGTTCTCGGACTACGGTGCCATTCTTGGCGCGGCAATCGACGTCGACGGGTCGGCGCACCAGGCATTCCGCTGGCAGGATCCAGCCACCGGCAAGGCCGCGTACTACGACGAGAACGGACGCTCGCTCAAGAGATTCTTCCTTCGGTCCCCGTTGCGCTTCGAGCCGCGCATCACGTCGCGATTCTCGCGACGCCGCCTTCATCCGATCGACCGCGTGTATCGCGCGCACCTTGGCGTGGATTACGGCGCACCGACGGGGTCGGCGGTCGTCGCCGTCGCGAATGGTGTTGTGGTCTCCGCGAATTACAGCGGAGCGGGCGGCAACATGGTGCGCCTGAAACATCCAGGTGGTTTCGAAACCTACTATCTGCACCTGTCCGCGTTTGGAAAGGGCATTCGTCCGGGTGCGCGGGTGTCGCAGGGACAGATGATTGGCCGCGTCGGTGCGACCGGTGCTGCCACCGGTCCTCACCTCGACTACCGGCTGAAGAAAAATGGCGTGTTCGTGAATCCCCTTGCGACGCATTCGCGGCAGGCGCCGGGCGAGCCGATCCCGTCGGTCCACCTCGCCGCTTTCCGAACGTCGCGCGACGCGCTGCTCACCAGACTGTCGTCGACGCTCCTCGCCGAATCGCCAGCCAAGCCCGATGCACAGCGCGCCGCTGAGCGCTAGTAACCAGTAACCAGTTACTGGCAACTGGCACTGGCAACTGGCGCCCTACTAAACCGTCAGTTTCACAGCGAGTTGCATGATGCGCGGGCCTGACGAGGTCAGCGTCCGGCTACAATAAGCGGATGTCTACGATCCGTCCGTTCCGTGCGTTGCGGCCGTCTCGCGACAACGCGGCGCTGGTGTCCTCCGTTCCTTACGACGTCGTCAGCACCGGCGAAGCGCGCGAGATCGTGAACGGTAATCCCCTCAGCTTTCTGCGCGTTACCCGATCGGAGATCGACCTTCCACCGGGGACCGACCCGTATGCCGACCAGGTATACGCGAAAGCGAAGGAGAACTTCACCGCGCTGCGCGCGCAGGCGCCGATGGTGCAGGAAGACGAGCCGGCGCTGTATTTCTATCGCCTGCGGATGGGCGCACACGAGCAGACGGGAATCGCCGCGTGTTTTTCCGTTGACGAGTACCAGCAGGATCAAATCAAGAAGCACGAGCGCACTCGGCGCGACAAGGAAGACGATCGGACGCGTCATATCATCGAGCTGCGTGCGCAGACGGGCGTGGTGTTCCTGACCTATCGCTCCAACGAAGAGATCGATCGCTGCGCGCGTGCGGTGACGGCTGATGCGCCGCTGTACGATTTCAGGGCGGAAGATGGCGTCCACCACACGGTATGGAAGGCCGGGAGAGCAGAGGCCACGAGCCTCGTGAACGCGTTCAAGCGTGTCCCGGCGCTGTACATTGCCGATGGCCATCACAGGGCTGCAAGCGCCGCACGAGCGCGCGAGGAGTTGCGCGCGCGCGGCAACGCGCGGGACGCGGACTCGTTCATTGCTGTCGCCTTCCCCGAGAGCCAGATGCAGATTCTGCCGTACAACCGGACGGTCAAGGACCTGCCCGGACAAGCGCCCGACCAGTTCCTCGCCGAGCTGCGCGCGAAGGTGCCGGTCTCCGATGGCGGCCCGACCCCGAGGCGGAAAGGGGAAGTCTCGATGTTCCTCGCGGGCAAGTGGTACGCGGTCGACCTCTCGGGCGCAGCCGCGGCGGACCGTTCCCGCGCCAGCGGGCTCGACGTCGCGCTGCTCCACCAGCACGTGCTCGAGCCGCTCCTGAAGATTGGCGACGTGCGCACGGACAAGCGGATAGACTTCATTGGCGGCGCGCGCGGCAGCAAAGCGCTCGAAGCGGCGGTAAACGGCGGCAAGGCGGCCGTCGCATTCGCGATGCACCCGGTCACGATTGACGACCTGATGAAAATCTCCGACGAGGGAGGCATCATGCCGCCGAAGTCGACCTGGTTCGAGCCCAAGCTGCGCGACGGCTTGCTGGTGCACCTGATTTAAAAGGCGCTTTCCTAATAAGTTGTCGAAGGAGCTCACTGCGAACGTCAGCTATGAAGGTACTGGTTGCGGACAAGTTCGAGAAGAGCGGCATCGATGGCCTGAAGGCGGCCGGATGCGAGGTGGTGTAC
>JBKOZS010000082.1:0-25916 GCA_046726015.1 Acidobacteriota bacterium | reverse complement strand
GTCGTAGGTCATCCGGTTTCCCGGACGCCGCATGCGCTTCAGCACGTCGGCCGACGCGTGCTGCAAGGGCAGGTCGATGTAGCGGCAGACCTTCTCGCACTCGGCCATCGCATCGAGCACCTCGTCGGTGATCGTGGTGGGGTAGAGATACAGGAGCCGGATCCACTCGATTCCGTCAACGCGATTCAGTTCCCGAAGCAGCCGCGCGAGTGCGCCGCGCTCGCTGCGGTCATTGCCGTAGAACGTGGTGTCCTGCGAGATGAGTAGCAGTTCCTTGACGCCACGCGCCGCCAGCGCATGCGCTTCCCGGACGATCGAGTCCGCCGTCCGGCTGCGATACTTGCCGCGTAGCGTTGGGATGATGCAGAACGCGCAGGTGTAGTCGCAGCCTTCCGCGACCTTCACGTAGGCGAAATGCCGCGGCGTCGTCTGCAGACGCGGCGTCTCCGCATCGTAGATGTAGGTGGGGCGAGGCGCGATGTGCGATGTGCGATGCGCGAGTTCCGATGGGCGATGGGCGATGGGCGATGGGCGATTCGAAGGAATCTTCTTGTGGAATGCCAGCGGCACAGCACCCTCTTGCGCCGCTGCAACCGCCGCGTCCCGCGCCTCGCAACTGTCGTCTCGACGCGCCTCGCGCCTCGCGCCTCGCGCCTCGACAGCATCAAGTATCTGCGGCACCTCGCCGGTTCCGAGGACCGCATCGATCTCGGGAATCTCCTTTTTCAACTCGTCGCGGTAACGCTCCGCGAGACATCCGGTGACAACGAGGCGCGAGCACTTGCCGTCGCGCTTCTGCTGCGCCATCTCGAGGATGGCGTCGATCGACTCTTGCTTCGCGCGGTCGATGAAGGCACACGTGTTGACGATCAGCACATCGGCGTCCTCGGCCGCCGGCGTGATCTCGTGGCCCGCCTGCTGTGCGATACCGAGCATGACCTCGCCGTCGACGAGGTTCTTGGGACAGCCGAGGGAGACAAAACCAATCTTCATTATGGGTAGAGCCTGTAAAGCATGCGCGGGTACGGAATGGCTTCGCGCAAATGTTCGAGTCCGCAGATCCAGCTGACGACGCGTTCGATGCCCATGCCGAAGCCGCCGTGCGGCACCGTGCCGTAGCGCCGCAGGTCGAGGTACCACTCGAACGCTTCCTGCGGCAGGTTGTGTTCCTTGATGCGCTGCAGCAGCAAATCGTAGTCAGCGAGACGTTCGCCGCCGCCAATGATTTCGCCGAAGCCTTCTGGCGCGAGCACGTCGACGCCGAGCGCCACCTCGGGACGATTCGGGTCCGGCTTCATGTAAAACGCCTTTACGGCGGCGGGATATCGGTGCACGCAGATCGGACGATCGAATTCCTCAGACAGGGCGGTCTCGTCGGGCGCGCCGAAGTCGCCGCCCCATTCGAACGGCAGCCCCTTCTTCTTCAGGATCTCGGCCGCCTGATCGTACGAGATGCGCGGGAAGGGCGATTGCACTTTCTCGAGCTTCGACGTGTCGCGCTCGAGCGCCTGCAATTCGCGCTTGCGATTGTCGAGCGCGCGCCCGACAACATAGACGACGAGATCCTCGGCAAGCTGCATCACGTCATCCAGCGTGGCGTAAGCCATCTCGGGCTCGACCATCCAGAACTCCGTCAGGTGACGGCGTGTCTTGGATTTCTCGGCGCGGAACGTCGGACCGAAGGCGTACACGCGGCCGAGCGCCATCGCGTTGGCCTCGTTGTACAACTGGCCGCTCTGCGTCAGGTACGCCGTCGCGTCGTCGAAATACTGGACTGGAAACAACGTGGTCGTGCCTTCGCACGCGGCCGGCGTGAAAATCGGCGTGTCGGCGAGGATGAACCCGCGGCGGTTGAAGAAGTCGCGGACGGCATTGATCACTTCGTGACGGACCCGCAGGATCGCCTGCTGCCGCTGCGAGCGGATCCAGAGATGACGGCGGTCCATCAGGTAATCAACGCCGTGTTCCTTCGGTGTGATGGGGTAGTCCTTCGCCTCGGACACGATCTCGAGCGAGGTGACGTCGACCTCGTAGCCGCCGGGCGCACGCGAGTCGGCACGCGCGGTGCCCTCGACGATGATGGCACTTTCCTGCGCCAGGTGATCGGCGCGCTTGAACATCTCCTCGCCGACCGCCTGTTTCGACATCACGCACTGAATGAAGCCGGACCCGTCACGGAGCGTCAGAAAGTGGATCTTGCCGCTGGAGCGACGGTTGTGCAGCCACCCGCGCAGGCGGACCTGCTGCCCTTCGTGCTTGGCGATGTCTTCAATGTAAGCCGTCGTCATAACTGGCTACCAGAAAGTGGTTACCGGCTGCTAATACGCGAGCAGTTTCTCGAACCGTTCGCGGGCGCGGCGGGCGTGGTCCAGCACCGTCGCGGGATCGCTGGTGTTGCGCAACTCCATCACGTATGTGCCGTCGAACCCGACCTTCTGCATCGACATCAGCGCGGCGTCCCAGTCGATCTTTCCCTCGAACGGCACGAGGTGGTCGTCCTTCTTCCGATTGTTGTCGTGCACGTGTGTCGTGAACAGGTGTTCGGCGACCGTTTCGACCGTGTCCGGCACGTCACCCATCAGGAACGCATGCCCGAAGTCGAGGCAGATGCCCGCGTGAGGCGCCTCGAGGTCCCGCTCGAGCAGCGTCACCAGCGAGTGCGCATCCGAGAGGTCGTTCGGGATCACCTCGATCGCCACGCGCACACCGACCGGCGCTGCCAGCCGGCAGATTTCTTCGACGCTGCGAAACGCCGCGGTGCGATTGTTCTCACCGCCCTGCGCATTGGGGGTGCCGAGATGTACCACGAAAACATTGGCCGGAATCTTTCGCGCGATGTTCAGCGCCGCGCCCGTTTCCCGGACGGCCACCTGCCGCTTCGCGCCGTCCGACACGGCGTTCGAGATCACCTCGCCCCACTGATCGGGTAGCGACAATCGATCCGTGATCGGCGCATGGATGCCGTGCAGCGACAATCCCGTCTCTTTCAACCACTCCGCGAGCCTGTCGATTGCGGCCGGGTCGTGATAGTCGAAATGACTGCGCGTCGCGAACACCTCGACGGCGCTGAACCCGTATGACGCGATCTGGGCCAGGTGCTCCCGACTGAGCCGCTGATCGTGATAGAGGTGCGTGGAAATTCCGAACTTCATGAAACCATTGATCTTACCAGACCATGGACCAACGGCGAAAGGCACCCGCCCATTAGCCGCTCCGTTTCACCGAGAGAGCGGAGAGTTCGCAGAGCGCTTTACAACACAGCAAAACAGGGAAAAAAGCGGCTTACCAACGCACAGCCTTTCTTATGGCCGCGCTCTCCGCTTTCCCCGTGCTCTCCGTGAAGCTATCAGCGGCTAGCGGAACTCCTCGACATGGGTTGCGAGTAGTTCCCGCATCCGAGCAAACTGCGGCTGGTGCTCGAGGTTGTCGCGGACGCACTTCAGCGTGCGCGGGATGTACTGGATGTAGACGGGATTGCGGCGGGCGGTCGTTTGGAAACCGAAGGTCCCCAGCGCCTTGAGATTCCGCTGGAGCGCCATCATGTCGAAACGCGCGCGGAACTCTTCCTCGGTTCCCGTGAGCCCCTTCAGCGCGAGAAAGTACGCGATCAGGTCATCGACCGTCTGCTCGTCCAGGTCGACGTACGAATCGCGCAGCAGCGAGACGAGGTCGTACGTGTCCGGGCCCATGCGCGCGTCCTGGAAGTCGATGATGTACAACTGCGACTCGTGGACCATCAGGTTGCGGCTGTGATAGTCGCGATGACAGAGGACCCGCGGTTCATCAGCGAGTGCCTGGACGAGCACTGCGAACTCCGCGCGCAGCGCGTCGCGCTGATCGTCGGCGAGCGTGACGCCGCGATACGCTTCGAGGAAGTGTTTCGTGAAGAAATCGAGCTCCCACGACAGCTTCTCGAAGTCGAACGCCATCCCATACGGGAGGTACTCCGCCGAGGCGAGGTCGGCGCCGCGGCGCTGCAGCGTCGCAATGAGCGCGACCGCCTGGCGATAGAGCGCCGCATGTTCGGCCGGGCTTGCGGCACCCAGGTGCGCCTGGAGCGTGACGTCCCCGAGATCCTCGAGCGCCAGCACGCCGAGATCGTCCGCGTGCCCAAGCACGGCGGGAATTGGCACGGGCATCTTCGCCATTAACGTGGCGACGTTGACGAAGGGAAGGGACCGCACGTCGAACGGCGTCGCGTAGAGCGCCAGCACGATCGACGGCGCCTCGGGTATGAGGACGCGGAAGTACCGCCGATCCGACGCGTCGCCGGTCAGCGGCACGACGCGCGGGTTCTGCGCCGCGAGCCCGCTGCGCTCCAGGTACCCGTCAATGCGTTCGCGGGCGTCGGAACTCTGCGTCTGGCGTCTTTCGATAGTCGTCACGTCAGATTGTCTCCACGACGAGGCCGCTGTCGGTCCTGATGATGGCGCAGCGTTCGTAGCGCGCGCCGGCCGGGATCGTCACGCCGTCGGCAACGATGCATTCGTGCAGCCCGGCGTTTTCGCCGACTGTCACATCATCCCACAGCACCGAGCGGGTGACGTGCGCCGAGGGGGTCACCTCAACCCGCGTGCCCCAGGCCGGTCGTCCCTCGCGTCCTGCCGCCGAGGCGAGGTCGAGCGACGTCTGAAGCAGGTCTGCCGGAGTACCAATGTCCTGGAACGTCGCGTCGCTCACGAACCCGACGACCGAGCCAGGGCGCCCGGCGATGAGCGGGGGATACACACCAGCCACGGATTCGGCGGGAACTCCATCCGGCAGCGGCGCAAACACCTCGGGCTCGACCGCCTGGACGCCGATGAAATGAAAGGACGGTTGCGCAGAGCCGCGACGCGTGAAGCCGGTCACCGCACCGTTGTCATCGAGCAGCACACCGCCGTATTTGTCCGGCCTGGGATTCGGGATCAGCGCCATCGTCACCAGCGGGCAGGCGCTTCGATGACGCTCGCGGAGCGCGGCAGGATCGACGTTGGTCATTGTGTCGCCGTTGACGAGGAGCAGTGTTTCGTCCGGGCTGCCGTCGAGGAGCAATGGCAGGGCGTGGCGGGGACCGCCGGCGGAACCGAGCACGGGGGATTCCCACGAGTAGCGGACGCGTGCGCCGAGATCGTGGCCATCGCCGACGAGCGCGGTGATCGACTGCGGACGGTGATGGAGATTCAAAACCAGATCAGTAATGCCGTGTGAGACGAGCCAGCGGATGGCACGGCGCGCGAGCGGTTCGCCATCGACGGGCACCGCCGCTTTGGCGCGCACGAGCGTCAAGGGGCTGAGCCGCGTCCCGAGTCCCGCCGTCAGCACGAGAGCCCGGCGGAAGGGGGCCGCGCTCAAGACCGGTCGTCGAACACCATGTCGGTGCCGGTGAGACCGAACTCGTCGCGATACTTCAGGAACAACCCGCGGTATGAATCGGTGACGTAATCTGCCGTGGTTTTGCCGAGCGCCTCGGCCATCGACATGATCCCCTGCTCGCTGCCTTCGATTTCGACGAAGATGCCCACCGGCGTCTCGTCGATCGCGACGGTCACGTCCTCGTGCGAGAACTCCTCGCGATACTTTTCGTACACGAACCACACGTGGAGGCCGAGCTCTTCGAGGATGCGGAGGAGAAGGGTGCCGTCGCCGACGAGCGTTTCGAGCTCTTCGCGCAGCTTCATGATCGAGGGCTGCACCGGCCCCTTGAACGTGATGCGGCTCTTGCCGTTCTCGACGCGCACCCGCAGCACGCAGCGGCGGCGCCTCAGCATCTCGTCTTCAGTATCGAGCAGCGAATCTTCCTGCAGGCGCCGGCCGAGCAGCGGCGACGCGCCGGTCGCAAGCACGGCGTCGCGCGCCTCCTCGACCGAGTTGAACCGGAGCTTGATTTCCCGTTCAAGCATGCAGCTCGCGACCATTCAGTTCTCCTTCACGCAAAACCGCGATTATAGTGCGATCGGCCGCCACGCTCCACGCCAGATCCAGTGGCGAACGAACACATACATCACGAAAATCTCAACCGCAAAGGGCGGAAATCCGCCGAAACCGGCAAGCGGCATCTCGAAGATCTTGATGTCCGGTGGGACCGGCACGTTGTAAATCCACTTCGCGCGCGCCCAGAAATTCCAGAACTCCCAGATGACCCCGCAGATGAGGCCGGCAAGGAGGAGGTTCAGCAGGCGGCCGCGGCGGTTATCTCTGAGATCGCCGCGGATGGATTCTGCCCCGGCGGCGGCGTTGAGCGGATCGAGCAGGAAAATGAAGCCGAGCCACACCGGTGCGGCGAGCCACGTCGATGGATAGAGAATCGGGATCAGGAGCAGCCCGGCGCCAACAATGACGCTGACCCAGCCGGCAATCCCGAGCCCTATCTGATGAGGCGTGTCGCGCCGGTATCGGGGCGCGCGCCGGTCGCGCAGCGATCCCACCAGTTCGGCGGTCTCGATGATCGCGAGAGAGATCGTGCCGAATGCCCACGCGTAACCTGCGTAGCGGACCACCAGCACTTCGGGCAGGCCGATGTAATACCAGTTGTGCAGCGTGTACTTGTTGTACAGCTCGAAGATGATCCAGACCGGAACCCCAACGAGCGCGATGAAGAACGCCTCGGCGCGATCGTTGCGCAGCAGCGACGAACCGTGGCGGACCCAGACGATGCCGTCCACGAACAGGATGTAGCCGCTCCAGGCGATTGGCGTGTGCCACGACCAGAACGGCTCGATCTTCGCGAGCATCGCCGCTTCCGAGATCACCATGATCGCGAGACCAAGCCACGCATAGAACGGCAGCCGGCGCTTCATGCCGCGGGGCCTGCCCTGAGCTCCGTCGAAGGGCGCTCAAACACCATCAATTTCATCGTCCCGCCAAGGCCTCCCGGTTCGATCAGCGTGCGCGCCTGCAGACGCTGCCGCACGGCGCCCACACCCGAACCGGCGGGCAGTCGATCGGCAATGCCGCTGTCGACGAGAAATCGTGTTTGATCGACGAATCGCGTGACCCGAAGGCCCTCCGCCTCGGCGGCACGTCGCACTGACGTGAAATCCACGTGCGACGTCACGTCCGCCTCGCCCGGATCGTCGAGCCATCGATCGTCGACCCGATGTCGCGCGTAACGCGCGAGCGTGCCGCTCGCGCGCGCCGCAGAATAGAGGTCGGCCGCCTCGTACCCGTAGTCGAAGACCAGCAGTTCTCCCGCGCGAAGCGCGCGCGCCACGTTCGCAATCCAGCGTGGCGCCGCCAGGTTCACTTCGACGCGCCAACCGGCTTCCAGCGTGGCACCCGCCAGCGCAAGCTGCTCTTCGATTGCCGCCGACGAGACGGGACCAACGACAGCTTTCAGACCTGGTCCCACTCGCATCTCGCGAAGACCGTCGGCCGTCATGACGACCACGTGACAGGGAAGCGCATCGAGCAGCTCGTTCGCGATCACCGCGCCGCGAATCTCCGGCGGAAGCGTGGCGCCGGCGTGCACAAGCTTACCTGCGTGCGGCCCCAGCGTCTCGACCTGCGCGTCGCGCGCGGCCTGGCTGCGCTCGACGAGGTGCAACTGAATCGCGCTGTAGAAGTCCGGGAACTCTCGCTGCGCCGTGTCGAGGATGTCCCGTGCGAGCCGTCCGTTGCCGGCGCCAGCGTCAACGAGATCGAAGCGATCGTGTGCTGATACGCCGGCGCTGCGGGCCAGGTGCTGCGCGAGGCAGGCGCCAAAAAGCGGCCCCGCATCGACGCTCGTGTAGAAGTCCCCGCCGCGCCCCGATCGCTGCGCACGCGTCGCATAGTAGCCCAGCGACGGGTGGTAAAGCGCAAGCTCCATGTATTCCGCCACCGTGATCGGACCGGACTCGGCGATGCGTGCCGCAAGAAGTTGCTGAATCGGTGTCACGGCGCCACGCGCTAATCACGAAGGGCACGAAGCCACGAAGGGCACGAAGGTACTAACCTACACAAATGAAACATCCAATTGTGAGTTTATTTGTGATCTTCGTACCTTCGTGATCTTCGTACCTTCGTGCTCTTCCTACCTTCGTGCCTTCGTGAGCCTTGCCGCGGCCCGTCGCAGCGGCCGTACAAAAGAATCGCGGGCCGGCGAGCCGGCCCGCGACAGATTCAGGCCTCAGGCTTCGGGGACCTCGGACCTCGGGCCTCGGACCTCGGGCCTCGGACCTCGGGCCTCGGACCTCGGTACTCCGTCTACCGCTTCGTGAAGTTCACGAAGTATCGCGCGCCGTCGCGCAGCACCAGCATGAACACCGGCTGACCCGCCTGCAATTTCTGCAGCTCGCGGGTGACCTGGCTGACCGTGTTCACCGGCTGACGGTTGACCTCGAGAATCACATCGCCCGGCGCCACGGCGCCCGCCGCCGGGCTGTCGCGATCGACGTCGCTGACGATCGCTCCGCCTTCGTTGCGCGACAGATCCAGCCGCCGCGCGAGCTCCGGGGTGATCGGGTCGAGCGTGATGCCGAGGCCGGTATTCGTGGGCTCCTGGTTGTTCGGCGACTCGCCGCGGCGCGCCTGCCGTCCCTGTTCGGCGTCGAGATCGAGCTCGTCGATCGTGACGTTGAGCGCCTTCTTCTGGTTGTTGCGGTACACGGTCACCGGCACGGTCGTGCCTGGCTTGGTGCCCACCACCATAGCGACGAGCGCGTCGCTGTCCTTGACCGGCCGGCCGTTGAACTCGGTGACCACGTCGCCCGGCTGCATGCCCCCCTTGTCCGCTGGTCCATTTGGATTCACCTGGCTGACCAGCGCGCCGTTCGTGTTCGGCAGGCCGAACGCCTTGGCTTCGTCCTGCGTCAGATGGTTGCGCGTGACATTGACGCCAATCACGCCGCGGACGACCTTGCCGTTGCGGAGCTGCGGCAGCAGATCCCGAAGCGCGTTAATCGGCGTGGCGAAGCCAATGCCGATGTTCGCCGACCGCTGGTCCGTGTAGATCGCGGTGTTCATGCCGATCACTTCGCCGCGCACGTTCAGCAGCGGGCCACCCGAGTTGCCCGGGTTGATGGCCGCGTCGGTCTGGAGCATGGGCTGCTCGCGTCCGGTGATTCCGCCCAGCGGACGACCGAGGGCGCTGACGACCCCAACCGTGACGGTGTGTCCGAGCTGGAACGGATTGCCGATCGCCATCACCCAGTCGCCCGGCTGCATCTGCTCCGAGTCGCCGAACTTCACTTCCGTCAGCGCCTGCGACGGGATGTCGGTCAACTGGATCAGCGCACTGTCGGTCAGCGAGTCGCGTCCCACGACCTTGGCCGAGAACGACACGCCACGCTCGGCGCCAAACAGCGTCACCTTGATCTTCTCGGCCCCCTCGACGACGTGATTGTTGGTGAGGATGAAGCCGCCCTTGTCGATGACGAACCCCGTGCCGGCGCCGGACATGATCGGCCCGTCGTTGTTCCCGCGGTTCCGGCCGCGCGGTCCCGGCTGCGGATCGTCGCCGCCGAAGAACCGACGGAGCAGGTCGTCCCCCTGTCCGCCGAAATACTCGGTCAGCTCGCGTCCGCGCGCGTGCGCCTCGGTCTGGATGTTGACGACCGCCGGCGCGTTGACCTTCGCGATATTCCGGAAGGTCGTCGCATCGATGGGACCGGCGAGCGGTGCACTGTTGGTCGGCGGCACCGACACCGCTTGCGCAGAGGATGACGGGGTCAGGTCCAGCCTCGACGTGATCACCACCGTGACCGCCATCGTCGCCAGCGCTATCAGAACAACGTAGAAGAGCGAGATCTTGCGCGTGGACATTGGTTCGAGCTCCGCTAGTCAGTTACCAGTTTCCAGTTACCAATACGAGATTCCCAATCACAACAGAACGAAGTCGGTCTGCAAGGGTCCCGTGACGGTCGCCTCGCGTTCACCGACGAACATATTGATTTCGGTACGGACGCCGAAGTCTTTCGTGTAGACGCCTGGCTCTATGGTAAACCCGGTCCCGGGAATGAGCCGCCGCTCGTCGTGCGTTTCGAAATCGTCCATGTGGACGCCGTTCCCGTGGACCTCGGTACCAAGGCTGTGACCGGTGCGATGGATGAAGTAATCGCCGAGACCGGCGCGCTCGATCACCGCGCGGCACGCGCGATCGACTTCGAACCCGCGCAATTCCCGGCCGTGTGCCGCCGCATCCTTGACGAGCGCGATGGCCGCGTCGCGGCCGTCCCGCGCGGCCGCAAATGCCTGCGCCAGGCGATCCGGAACCTTCGCGCCGGTGAAACCGACCCATGTGATGTCAGCAAACACCGCGCCGGGCGCTTCGAGCTTGCCCCAGAGGTCGAGCAGCACGACCTCATTGTCGCCAATCCCCCGGTGCTTCTCCTCGGTTGGCATGTAGTGCGGGTTCCCGGCGTTTTCCTGGGCTGCCACGACCGGTGGGCTGTCCGTGATGAGCCCTTCCTCGGTGAACCAGCCGACCATCGCCCCCTGTACATCCATTTCGGTCAACCGGCGTCCGGCCTGACGGGCATTACGCACCATCTCGAATGCGCGGTCCTTGACACTGTAAAGACGCTCGGACGCGGCCCGATGGGTCTCGAGCGCCTCATCCGACCAGATTGCCTCAAAGCGCTGGATTAGGTCGCCTGACGAAGCGACATCAATCCCGAGTTGCCGCACCGATTCGATGGTGCCGGCATCAACCCGTGAGACGTACGGAATCGCATTCCCCGGGGAGTATTCCATGGCGACCCGCCTGAGACCGCCGAGCACACTTCGCAGCCCCTCGCTCAGCTTCTCCCGCCGCGAATAAATCGTCTTTCCGCCGGGCAAATGATCAAGGTTATAGGGTTCAATCGCGTGAACGAGCTTCTTGGGCTCTCCGTGGGCGGGAATCACGTAGAACCACCGGCGGGTCGTCATCTTCGTCGCCGTGTCGAGGCCGGTCAGCCGCCGGGCGATCGGGTTCGAGCCGTGGAAGTCGTACAGCAGCCATCCATCGAGCCCATCTTCCGCCAAGGCACGCTGGACAGCAGGGATCGACAACGGCATGTAATGAGTATAGACGAGGGCTTCGCGTGTACGGCTTAGGGCTTGGGGCTCAGGGCTTACGGCCCGGGTTGAGTTAAGGGGCCGGATGCGTGCCTTATCACTTCATTGATCACACGGCGGACGTCGCCGCCGAGCTCAGCGGGCGGACCGTGGACGAGCTGTTTCGATCGGCGGCGCAAGCGCTCACCGATACCGTCACGGATCGAGCGCTGGTCAACAGGGTCCATTCCGAAACCGTATCGCTGGAGGCGAGCTCCATCGAAGACCTGCTCGTCGACTGGCTCAACGAACTTCTGTATCGGTTCGAGGTACAGAACCTGCTGGTGGCGGATGGGGAGGTCTCGCTGCGTGCGGAAGGCGATCGGTGGCATCTCGACGCCGTCATCCGCGGCGAGGATTTCGATCCGTCACGCCATCCCTCGCGCGTGCTGGTGAAGAGCGCGACGTACCATTCGCTCGAAGTCGTCGAGCGCGGCGGCGAGTGGCACGCCCGCATCGTGTTCGATATTTGAGCCATGAGTCGTAAGCCTTGAGTCAACTGCAGCAGCTCGACGCGTACCGTTATCGCCTTCCGAAAACGGGCGGCATGCTCGTTGACGGGATCGTCTACGCCAACGAGCGGATGATGCGCGACATTCAGAAAGACGAGAGCCTGCAGCAGGTACGCAACGTCGCACACCTGCCCGGCATCGTGCGCGCATCGATTGCGATGCCGGACATTCACTGGGGCTACGGGTTTCCGATCGGCGGGGTAGCGGCCATGGACGCCGACCAGGGGGTTGTCTCTCCCGGCGGCGTAGGCTACGACATCAACTGCGGCGTCCGGTTATTGCGGTCGACGTTGACTCGCGAGGACATCGCTCCGCACCTCGAGTCAATCGTGGCGGAGATGTATCGCAACGTCCCAACCGGCGTCGGTGCCCACCGGCGCGACCTGCGGCTCGGCGCCCAGGATTTGCGCCGCGTGCTCGCGAAGGGCGCGGGATGGGCCGTGTCGCAGGGGCTTGGGCGCGCGGAGGATCTCGAGACCGTGGAAGAACGCGGCTGTATTGCCGGTGCGGATCCGGATCTCGTGTCGGATCGCGCGGAGGAACGCGGCCGCACGCAGCTCGGCACGCTCGGATCGGGCAATCACTTTGCCGAGATCCAGTACGTCGCGGAGATTCACGACGAGCGGATCGCGGACGCGTTCGGCCTGTTCGAGGATCAGATCACAGTCATGATTCACAGCGGCTCGCGCGGTCTTGGCCACCAGGTCTGCACGGATCACCTGCGCGTCATGGGTGAGGCAAGCCGCCGTTACGGGATCTCCTTGCCGGATCGTCAACTGGCGTGCGCGCCGATTACGTCGCCGGAAGGGCGTCGGTACCTCGCCGCGATGGCCGCCGCGGCAAACTTCGCGTTCGCAAACCGGCAGGTCATGGCGCACTGGGTGCGGGAGAGCGTTGCCTCGGCGCTCGGTCTTGCGCCGAATCGCACCGGCATCGCGACCGTGTATGACGTGTGCCACAACATCGCGAAGTTCGAAACGTTCACGGTCGACGGCCGGGCGCGGCGCCTCTGCGTCCATCGCAAGGGCGCCACGCGTGCGTATCCGCCCCATCATCCGGGTACACCCGCGGCGTATCGTGAGGTGGGCCAACCGGTCCTGATCCCGGGCGACATGGGACGGTATTCGTACGTGATGGCGGGCACCAATCGCGCGATGGACGAAACGTTCGGGTCCGCATGCCATGGCGCCGGGCGCGTGATGAGCCGGGGTGAAGCGAAACGTGCCGTCAAGGGACGATCGCCGTTCGACGAAATGAAGAAACGCGGTGTCCACGTGATGGCGGCAGGGATTGCCACAGTGGCCGAAGAGATGCCGGAGGCGTATAAAGATGTGTCGGATGTGGTGAACGTCGTTCATGGCGCCGGACTTGCCGTGCGCGTGGCTCAGCTCAGGCCGATTGGCGTGATAAAGGGATAAAATCGATCGCGCCGGCCTGACGTCTAAACGATTATGAGAACCAGGATTTTTGTCGTTCTTCTGGCATGCGGGCTCCTGTCGGCTGCGCCGGGCGCGCAGCAGCAGCCACCCCCATCCCAGCCTCCTGCCGCGCAGCCCCCTGCCGGGCAGCCGCCGCCGCTGACGTTCAAGGTCGAAGTCAACTACGTCGAGGTCGACGCGGTGGTGACCGACGAGCAGGGCAACTTCGTGCGCAATCTCGCGAAAGACGATTTCGAGATTCTCGAGGACGGGAAGCCGCAATCGCTGTCGGTCTTCGCGCCCGTCGACATTCCCATCGAACGCGCGGACCCACCCCTGTTTGCGACGGCTGCGATACCGCCCGATGTCGCGACCAACCGTACGGCGTTCGAAGGACGCGTGTTCGTCATTGTGATCGACGATCTGCACATCAATTTCGCGCGGACCTCGCGCACACGGATCGCCGCGCGCCAGTTCGTCGAGCGATACGTCGGCACCAATGATCTCGTCGCGGTCGTCAACACGCGCGGACGTGCCGACGCGACGCAGGACTTTACGGGCAACCGTCAGCTCGCGCTGGCCGCGATCGATCGCGCGATGGGGCAGGGGGCGGGTTCGTCGACCAGGGCCGCCCTCGAGGATTACCGCACGAACCAGGCGCTGCCGCCGGGCGTCGAGTCGCGCGTCAATCGCGACTTCAGCGACCTCGAGCGATACACGAACGCGCGCAACTCGCTCGACACGCTCAGGAGCCTGTCCGACTTCGTCTCGGGCATGCGCGGGCGCCGCAAGGCAATCGTGCTGTTCAGTGAAGGCATCAACTACGATGTCGTCAACACCATTCAGAACCGCTACGCGACCGACGTGCAGGCGTCCATGAACACCCTGTTCGCCGCCGCCACGCGCGCGAACGCAAACATCTACACCGTCGATCCGCGCGGCCTCACGTCCGGCACGGAAGATACGATCGACATGTCCGGGTCCTTTCCCATCGACAACTCGATCAGCATTACCGACATGCAGGAGGAGCTGCGGATCTCGCAGGACAGCCTGCGCGCCATCGCCAGCGAGACCGGCGGCCTCGCGATACTGAACGCGAACGACTATTCCACCGGGTTCTCGCGCATCCTCGCCGAGAACAGCAGCTACTACGTGCTCGGCTACTACCCGACCAACGAAAAACGCGACGGCCGATTCAGGAAGGTCGAGGTCCGCGTCACGAAGCCTGGCGTGCGCGTGCGCGCCCGCCGCGGATACTACGCGTCGAAGGGCAAACCCGAAGCGCCGAAACCGGTGGGCCGCGAGGGGACTACGGCGGAACTGCGAGACGCGCTCTCGAGCCCCATCCCGGTCAGCGGGCTGACCATGGCGGCCGCGGCGACGCCGTTCCGCGGTACCGCGCCGAACGATGCGATCGCGCTGGCGCTTGAAATCGATGGCGCCGGGCTGAAGTTCGACAAAAAGGACGACGGGCTGTTCCACAACAACATCGAGATTTCGTTGTATGCATCCGATGCGTCCGGAAAGATTAAAGACGGTGCGCGCGACATGCTCGGGCTGTCGCTGCGTCCGCAGACGTACGAGGTCGTGTCGAAAGGCATGATCCGCGTCGTGCGGCGGCTGCAGGTGCCCCCCGGCAAGTACAGCCTTCGTGTGGGCGCGCGCGACGGCAACGGGGGAGCGCTCGGCACGCTCATCTACGAGCTCGACGCGCCGGACTTCTCCAAGGGCGGGCTGACGATGAGCGGGATTGCCATCACGTCCGCGTCAGCGAGCCGCGTGCCGACGACCAGCGCGGAAAAGGGTGTCAACGAATTCAAGGACATTCTTCCATCCCCGCCCACGGCCACGCGCGCGTTCCCGCAGGGAGACGTGCTCGCGATCTTCACGGAGGTGTACGACAACCTGGGCAAGACACCGCATCGCGTGCTCCTGACCGCCTCCGTACTGACCGACGAAGGCAAGACCGCGTTCACGACGTCGGATGAACGCCGCAGCGAGGAGCTCCAGGGTGCGTCGGGTGGGTACGGTTACGCTGTGCAGATTCCGCTCACGGGCATGGCGCCGGGGCGTTATGTCCTGCGCGTCGAGAGCAAGGCCACGACCGGCAACGACCCTGCCGTTCGCCGCGAAGTGGAGTTCCGCATCAAGTGATCGTCCTCATCACGATCGCGCGCGGCGACGCCAGCCGCATCACTGATCCGCGGCGCGTTGTCGTGCGCACGGCTGAGGACTGGCGGATCCTGTGGGCGCTGCACGCGGGCCCGGGAGCCGCGGCGCCGGCGATCGACTTCGCATCGCAAATCGTCGCCGCGGCATTTGCTGGCGAGAAGGCAAGCGCGGGACAGAGTATTGAGATCATTGGCGCCATCGGGGAGATGGATGGCGTTCGACTGATCGTCGAGGAGTACGCGCCCGGTCCCGGTACGCTCGCCGCGCAGGTCCTCACCTCGCCGTTTCACATCGTGTCGTTCCCTCGAACCGAGGTCGAGATACGGTGGTCTGAAGGGGGCCTCGCTGCAGCGGACCGCGGATCGAGGACCGAGGCCGGCACGAGACCCGAACCTCGTACGTCAGGCTTCGGGCCTCGAACCTCGGACCTCGGGCCTCGAACCTCGGACCTCGGACCTCGACCCTCGGACCTCGGACCTCGAACCTCGGACCTCGGACCTCGAACCTCGGACCTCGGACCTCGAACCTCGGACCTCGGCACGAGCACGTCCACCGGGCTCAGTCCGATCGCGGCGTCCGTGCTTGCCTACCTTGCGGGTCCGTTTTCCGGCGCGCTGATGCTGCTGGCGGAACCTCACAATCCCGACGTGCGGTTCCACGCGTGGCAGTCGATCATCGCGCTTGGAGGATTGGGACTCGCGGTGATTGCGAGCTACGTGCTTGCGTTTGCGGCGCTGTTCGTGTCCGCGACGGGCGTGTCGCTGATGGTACGGGTGTCAACCGCGATCTGGCTTGCGCTGCTGGTGGTCTGGGCGATTTGTCTGTGGAAGGCTGTCTCGGGCGAGCGCTGGAAGCTCCCGCTTGCAGGTGAGTATGCAGAGCGGATCGCAACCAGCACCCGTCCGACGCCGGCGCGCCAGGCGCCGCCTACTCGGTGAACTTCTTCACCGCCTTCACATCCACTTTGCCATTCGCGTGGCTGAAGGCGTACTGGCTCCGGTAGAGGTCCGGTTTCACCGGCGACTTCATCGTGACATCCGCGATTTCGCCAGGCTGGAGCGGCTTCAGCAATTTCTGGCTGTCGCCGGTCACCTGCTGCAGTTTTTTGTCGTACCACAGCTCGTCGATGCGCAGCAGGCCGATGGCTCCCGATGACGTGTTCTTCACCTTGATGACGGTGACGATATCGCTGCCCACCCGTGTGGACTTCCCCTGGATGACCTCGATCGAGGCAAGCCCTTTCACCACCGGAGCGAACTTCGTTCTCGCGGCCGGCGCCGTGCTAGTGGCTGTTGCAGGCGTCGCGGGGGCGGCCTGGGGTTTTGCGGCTTGAGCGGACGAGGCCGGGACGTACGCGAGCGAACAGAGGAGCGCAGCAGACGCGAGGAACGCAGTGCGGTTCATGAGCGACCTCCCGAAGGGATGACCCTGGATTGTCAGGTAACCGCGCGCATTATAAACCCCTGCATGGGCGTTGAAAAGCCGATGTCAACGGCAAATGCGAACTGCTGAACGCCAAACCGATCCGGCGTCGAGCTTTCCTGGCATGCGGGATCTGACATTCAGCATTGACACGCCCTCATCGTCAGCACCCGCCCTACATTTCGCCGTTCCAGTCCTCCGGTTCAGGATTCGTCGATCGGAAGATCTCGAGGTGCCACTTGCCGCCGCCCCATGGCTCGATGACTTCGGCGGCGACAACATCCACGAGGATCTCGGCGAAGGTGCGTCCTTCGGGGTCGCCTTCGAGGTGGTAGGCCGCCTCGTCCCACGCAAAGCTCGGATACAGCACCATCGTCAGGAACAGATCGTAGCCGTCGTCGACGACGATGAGCTGGCCGCAGGGGCGCTTCAGCGTGGAGTGATAGATGAGATATTTCTCTGCGCTGTGCGCGCGGATGTATCGCTTTAGAGCGAACTCGCGCGCAACGATTTCTTCGACCGCGATCTTCTTGTCCCAGCAGTCGCGACAGTATTTCTCCTCGCCGCGCGGCTCAGAGATTTCCTTGGCACCGCACAGGGCGCAGCGCGACTGCGCAACCGACTTTCGAGACATGTCTCGATTGTAGCAGACCGGGCTCGGGCGAGAGACTCAGGGCTCAGGGCCGGCCGGCTATCGGGTCACCTCTGGCTGCAGTGCCGGCGCATAAAGATGCCTGGCGTATTCCTTGACCATGCGTCGCGCGCTGAAGCGTGGCGCGACGGTGAGGATTGCCTGTCGCACGATCGCGAGCCAGCGACGGGGAATTCCGTTCGTGTCACGGTCGTAGAAGGCCGGTACGACCTGCCGCTCGAGCAGCTCGTAAAGCGCCGCGGCGTCCGCCGCATCCACCTGTTCGTGATCGTCCGCGGGCGCATGCCCTTCGATCAACCAGCCGTTTTCGCCGGTGTAACCTTCCGCCCACCAGCCGTCGCCGATGGAGAGATGCGGCACGCCGTTGACTGATGCCTTCATGCCGCTCGTGCCGCTGGCTTCCAGCGGCTTGCGCGGATTGTTCAACCACACGTCGCATCCCTGCACGAGGAAGTGGGCGACGTGCAGGTCGTAATCCTCGACGAACGCGATGCGCCCGCCGAACGTGGGGTCAATGGCGCGCCGATAGACCTGTTGCAGGTGATGCTTGCCCGTTTCGTCCGCCGGATGCGCCTTGCCGGCAAACACAATCTGCACCGGACGCCGCGCGGCGTTGAGGATCGCGCGCAGGCGATCCGGGTTGTGGAAGATCAGCTCGGGGCGCTTGTAACCGGTGAATCGCCGTGCGAAGCCGATGGTGAGCGCGCTGGGATCGAGCAGCGTGCCCGAGGCCACGACCCGCGCGGCACTGACCTGTTGATCGCGCCAGCGCTGCCGGGCGCGCTCGCGCATGAATGCGAACAAGTACTGTCGCAGCGAGCCGCGCGCGGCCCACAATGCCTCGTCAGGGATCCGCTGCACCCCCAACCAGATTGCGGGATCGTCGTGACGCTCGCGCCAATCCGAGGGCAGATACTCGTCGAACAGACGCTGCAGCTCGTTGGAGATCCACGTCGGTTCGTGAATGCCGTTGGTGATCGCCCGGACCGGCCGCGCGTCTTCCGGGACGCCCGGCCAGATTGGTCCCCACATCTCGCGCGTCACGACGCCGTGAAGCTGGCTGACGGCATTGACGCCGTTGGCAGTCCGCAGCGCCAGCGCGGTCATGTTGAACTGCGCGCCGGCTCCATTGTCGTACGCGCCGAGTTGCATGAACCGCTCACGATAGGCGCCGAGCGTGCCCCAGCATCCCGCGAGGTGCGTCTCGACAAGGTTGAAGGGAAACGCGTCGTGCCCCGCGGCGACCGGCGTGTGCGTGGTGAAGACGGTGGTGCGCCGCACGTCCTCGAGCGCGTCGTCGAACGTCTGGCCTGCCTCGATCAGGTCGCGAATCCGCTGCAGGACCACGAATGCGGCATGGCCTTCATTGAGGTGCCACACGGTGGGCGACAGTCCCAGCGCCTTCAACGCGCGGACGCCACCGACGCCGAGAATGATTTCCTGCTGAATGCGCGTTTCGCGGTCGCCGCCGTACAAACGCGCGGACAGCTCGCGATCCCACGGCGCATTCTCCTCGAGATCGGTATCAAGCAAGTACAACTTCACTCGACCGAGCCGCACCCGCCAGACCTGCACCAGGACGCTGCGATTGCCGAGCGGTACCGGGACGATGCAGTTGGTGCCGTCGGCCGTGGTTGCAGGCTCGATCGGCGCATCCGCCCAGTTCAGGCGCTCGTACGATTCCAGCTGCCATCCGTCAGGCGATACGCTCTGGTGGAAGTACCCCTGCGGATACATGAAACCCACGCCGACGAGCGGCAACCCGAGGTCGCTGGCTTCCTTGCAATGGTCGCCGGCAAGGACGCCGAGGCCACCCGCATAAATCGGAAGCGACTGGTGCAGCGCGAACTCCGCGGAGAAATACGCGATCGTCCCCGAGTGGTTGCCAACAATCTCCCGCTGCCACCACGTGTCGCGTGCCGCGCGCGCCCGGTCGAGCGCTTCAATCGCGGAGTCGTACAGCCGGAGGAATTCCAGGTCGTTCGCCAGGATGGCGAGCTGATCGGCGGACACGTTGCGCAGCATCAGCACCGGGTTGTGCGCGGTCTGCCGCCACAAGGCGTAGTCGATCCGGCGAAACACCTCGCGCGCCTCTCGATTCCACGTCCACCAGAGGTCGTAGGCAAGTTCGGCAAGGCGCGCGATCCGTTCGGGCAGCTGCGGGAGTTGCGGATTCGTCATATCGGGTTCAGGGATTCACAGGTTCACGGTACACGGTGCACGGTTCAGCGTCACGTTCACCGTTGGGTCATTGTTTTAAAGTTGTGCCTTCATGCCATCGCAGGCGCCGACGAGCTGCGCAAAGCGCGCGAGATCGACGTTGCCACCGGAAACGACGGCAACGACTTTTCGGTGGCCTCGCGCCGCCATCGCCGGCGATAGCGCCGCCGCGACGGCGCATGCCGCCGCACCTTCCGCGATCACGTGCACGTGTTCGGCAACCAGGCGCATCGCCTGCGCGGCCTCGTCGAGCGACACCACGATCGAGGCGCGCACGTGTTCCTTCAGCAGCGGCCACATGGTCGTCAGCACTGATTTGCCGCCGGCGCCGTCGACGAACGAGGCCTGCCACTCGTCGAACCGGCTGGCGCGTCCCGCTGCAAGCGAGCGCTGCAGCGGGGCAGCGGTCGCCGGTTCGGCCGCGTAGACGGCCGCATCAGGGCGCAGCGCGTGAATGCCGACGCCAATTCCGGCAAGCAGGCCGCCGCCGCCAACCGGCGCGACGACGGCGTCCACGTCCGACAGATCTTCGACAATCTCGAGCGCCGCGGTCCCATTGCCGCTGATGAAGTCGTCATCGTCAAACGGATGCACGAAGTGACCGCTCATGCGCGACGAGCAGTGCTCTTCGACGGTGCGCCAGCATTCGTCGTACGTGGCCTTCACAATCGATGCTCCGAGCCGATCGATGGCGCGCAGCTTGGTCTCGGGTGCCGTGTCCATGACCATGACGCTGCACGGCGCGCCGGTTTTGCGCGCGGCGAGCGCGACCCCCTGCGCGGCATTCCCGGCACTGACCGTCCAGACACCACCGGCGAGTTGCTCGCGGGTGAGGCGGCGCACCGCGTTGTAGGCGCCGCGAATCTTGAACGAGCCAATCGGCTGCAGCGTTTCGAGCTTGAGAAAAATCTCCGGAGCGTTCGGAGCGACCGGGCCAAGCGGGACGAGCGGCGTGCGAAGTGCGGCTCCATACACGGTGCGCGCAGCCTCGCGAATGGTGTCAATCGAGATGGAGCGTGACATTACCGATCGTCATGGCCGAGCAACGATCGTAACCGGCCGCAACCTCAGCGTCAATGACGAGATACCGTCCGAGGCGTAGAATCTCAAGGTTTACGGCTCATCTCCGGGACCTCGCTCAGGTTCCGGTTCGCCGGACATGCACGTTTCAGCTGAACCGTTCGCCGCATTCAGGAGTGATGGATCGATGCCAGACAAAGTGACTCGCCGGGAATTCGTACTCACCGGAACCGCCGGACTCGCGGCCGCCGCGGCGGCTCCTGCGTTTGCGCAAGCGCCCACGGTGATGACCGGCAAGAGCGTCAAGCCGGTCGTGATCGCATCGGCCAACGGCAACAAGTACAAGAACGGCGGCCAGGTCACCGGTGTCGAGAAGGCGTTCTCGTTGATGACGCAGGGAAGCGACGTGCTCGATGCGCTCATTGCCGGCGTCAACATCGTCGAGCTCGATCCGGAAGACACCAGCGTTGGATACGGCGGCCTGCCCAACGCCGACGGCGTGGTGCAGCTCGATTCGTGCTGCATGCACGGACCGCGGAAGCGCGCCGGCGGTGTCGCCGCCCTCGAAGGCGTGCGGACGCCATCGCTGGTCGCGCAGAAGGTGATGGACGAGACCGATCACCATCTGATTGTCGGGAAGGGGGCGCAGGAGTTCGCCCGCAGCCTGGGATTCAAGATCGAGGACGACCTGAATACCGAGCGGTCGCGCAAGGCGTGGCTCGAATGGAAGCGGCGCACCGATCCGTTGCATTATCTCGATCCCATCAAGCGGCAGGCGGCCATCCGTCGCGTCGAGCTCCAGATGATGGAGGAAGGCTGGGTCGACCCGAATCACTTCTACGGCACGATCAACTGCGATGGCGTCAACGCCAGAGGGGAGATCTGTGGCGTGACCACAACGAGCGGGCTCTCGTGGAAGATTCCGGGCCGGGTCGGTGATTCGCCGATCCTGGGCGCGGGCCTCTACGTCGACAATGAAATCGGCGCCGCCGGATCGACTGGCCGCGGCGAAGCCAATCTCTATAACCTCACGTCATTTCTCATCGTCGAGAACATGCGCCGCGGGATGCACCCGAAGGACGCCGGCCTGGAGGCGCTGAAGCGCATCAAGGCGAACACCGTCGAGAAGCGGCTGCAGCGTGCCGACGGCAACCCGAATTTCAACATCAACTTCTACATCCTGAATGCGCGCGGGGAGCATGCCGGCGTCGGGATGTATGCGGAAAACAACGTGAGCTACGCGGTATGCACGGAGAACGGTCCGCAAACGATTCCGTGCGAACCGTTGCTGGCGGGGAAATCGACGGAGTAGAACCGGCTCAGGGCTCAGGGCTCAGGGCTCAGGGCTCAGGGCTCAGGGCTCAGGGCTCAGGGCTTATGGCTCATGGCTCAGGGCGGCTCAAGCACAGGTGAGCCATGTTTGATGACCTGCGTCATTCGCTGCGGGCGCTGGCGAAACAGCCATCGTTCGTGGTCGCCGGCATCGTCGTGCTGGGCGTTGCGGTCGGTGTCAACACCGCGGTCTTCAGCCTGATCAACGCGTTGCTCCTGCGGCCGCTGCCGGTGCGCGCGTCCGATGAACTCGTCTACGTGTATCCAAGCACCGACCGTGTGTCTTTTCCCTACGCGTGGTACCTCGAACTGCGCGAGAAGACGACGGTGTTCAGAGGACTGGCGGCGCGCGGAAGCGATCGAGGCCGCATGCGCGCGGGCAACGAGCTCGTGCCGCTCGAAGGCGAAGCCGTCTCGTGGAACTACTTCGAGATCCTGGGTGTCGTGCCGCCGCTCGGGCGGGCGTTTCTCGCGTCCGATGAGCAGGCGCCTGCACCCGTCGTGCTAATCAGCGACGCGCTTTGGCGTGCGCACTTCAACGCCGACCCCGCCATCGTTGGCCGGATGTTGACCATCGACACGCCGTCGGTCGCTACACGGGCGCCGGTGTGGCGCTCCTTCACGATCGTCGGCGTGACGCCGCCTGGATTCGCCGGCAGTGGAAATCCCTGGCAGCCTACGCAGTACTGGGTGCTGCTCGAGCAGCGCGCGGCCGAGACGACGCGGGGACGCATGGGGCGGCTTGGGGCTGGCGTGGTGCCGATCGGTCGCCTGCAGCACGGCGTGACAGTCGCAGCGGCGCGTGCCGCAGTCGAGTCGGCCGGCCGGGACATCGTGACGCACGCCGAGCAGCGCGTGCCGCTCGACCTGACCTTTCAGTTGCGCGCCTCGCGCCGCGTCACGCTCCCGTTTGCCGGCGCGTACTTCATCGACGTGCCGCGCGTGATTGCCACATTGACGGCAGTCGCGTCGATTCTGCTGATCGTCGCGGCCGTGAATCTCGCTGGCATGCTGATGGCGCGCGGCGTCGCGCGGCGCACGGAGATCGCGATCAGGCTCAGTCTCGGGGTGAGCGCGCGAAGACTCGTCCGTCAGTTGCTGATTGAAAGCACGGTGCTGGCTGCTGGCGGAGCGGTGTTCGGTTTATTCGCGGCGCGCGTGCTCGTGACACTGGCCATTCGCACGCTACCGGCGCAACTCCCCGGCGTCAACGCGACGATGATGTCGATCGACGTGCCGGTGGATTGGCGCGTGCTCGCGTTCGCGTGCGGCACCTGTTTCGCCGCGGCATTGCTGGCGGGAGTGGTGCCGGCGATTGCCGCCACGCGCACCGACCTGCTGTCGTCGCTGAACGCGGGTGCGGCGCTCGCGCCGCGGCAGACGCGCTCGGGGCTTCGGCGCCTCGTGCTCGTTCCCCAGATTGCGTTGTCGCTCGTGCTGCTGCTCGTCGCCGGCGTGTTCGTGCGGACGGTGCTCAGGCTGGAATGGGCGCCGTCGGGATTCGATGCCACGGACGTCGTCGTCCTGAAATACCAGGTGCCTCCCCCCCGTACGCTCGTCACCGATGCGGACTTCAAAGAAGCGGGCGGTGTTGCGCGCGACGCGCTGCGCAGAATCCTCGATCGGCTGGCCGTTGTCCCCGACGTCGTCAGCGCCGCCGTCACCAACGAGACGATTCAGGGTGTTGGCCTGGCGGAAATGCAGACGACGGTCATCGCCCGCTCCGATTACGGCACGTCGAACCGCTCTCACGGCATCACGGCCGCCTTCGTGACCAGCGGCTACTTCACCACGCTCGGGATCCCGCTGTTGCGCGGACGTGTGTTCGACGCCCGCGATCGCGACCCGGCAGCGCGAACGGCAATCGTGTCAGCGCAGCTCGGCGAGCAACTGTGGCCCGGTAGAAATCCCGTCGGTGAATGGATCGCCACCCACTCGCCGGATGTGCCGGTGCCACCGAGGTGGCTGGAGGTCGCCGGTGTTGTGGGATCGGTGACCCTCCCGGCGCAGGAGCAACCGCGGCCGGCGTTGTACTTGCCACTCGAATCGGCGCCGCTCTTCGCCTCCGCGGTACTGGTGCGCGGCCACGGTCATCCTTCACAACTCATCGATCAGGCGAAGCGCGCGATCGCGGATGCAAGCCCGGCGGCGATGATCACGCAGGCGCGCACGCTCGACGACGCGGTCAGTGCCGTGCGGTACCCACGGCGCTTCACCGCGGCCATCCTGAGTGCGTCAGGGCTCGCGGGTCTCGCGCTTGCCGCGCTTGGCGTGTTCGCGCTGATGTCGTATTCCGTCGCGCAGCGCCTCGCGGAGATTGGCGTGCGCATGGTGCTCGGCGCAGAGCGCCGCGATGTGGTCCGGCTAATCGTGGCCGACGGCCTGGCCGTCGCGGGCGGCGGGATAGCCCTGGGTTTCGCCCTCGCGTTCGCGGCCGTCCGCTACGCGTCTCACGCCATCGTCCCGCTCCCCGATGCCGACACGGTCACCTTCATCGTCGTGCCCCTCGTGCTCATTGTCATGGTGCTGCTGGCGTGCGTTCTGCCAGCCAGGCGCGCGGCGCGCGTCGACCCGCTCGTCGTGTTGAGGAACCCGTGAGAGCGAAGCTTGCCCTGCTTGGGATCTCCATCGTCTCGATCGCGGTTCCCGATTCACGGGGCGCCGGCCATCCTTCACTGAAGGACGTCCTGCGGCGAGTGACCGCATACGTCGA
Organism: Acidobacteriota bacterium; assembly: GCA_046726015.1. Taxonomy (GTDB): domain Bacteria; phylum Acidobacteriota; class Vicinamibacteria; order Vicinamibacterales; family 2-12-FULL-66-21; genus QHWT01. Next base: position 1,457 of record JBKOZS010000082.1, on the reverse strand, counting down.
GGCCTACGGCGAGAAGGCATCGATCGTCGTCGCCAGCGAGCGCTACACGCAGACCCTGATCGATAGCCACAGCGGCCAGTTCGATCAGCGCGTGATGATGGCCGATTTCGCGATCGTCAAGGCGGAAGCCAATCACACGTGGATTGGATTTCGCGACGTCATCGAAGTCGACGGCCTGCCCGTCGCGGACCGCGAGCATCGCCTCATTGACGTCCTGACCTCTGCGTCGGGAAGCCTGGACGAGGCCAGGCGTATCTCCGACGAAAGCGCGCGGTTCAATATCGGCGGCGTCCTGCGTAATTTCAACGTGCCGACGACCGTCCTGTTCTTCTTTAACGCCACGAATGTCGATCGCTTCAAGTTCTCACGCACGAGCGGCGACCAGGACACGACCTGGGAAATCCAGTTCCGCGAGGTCCAGAAACCGACGCTGATTCGAACGCCCGAGTGGACACCGGTGCCGACGGAAGGCAGCCTCTGGGTGAACGCCGCAGATGGTACGGTGCTTCGCACGCGGCTCCGCGTGAAGGACTTCACGAACGTTCGGAGCCGCGATGTCATCGCGGAGCACGATGTCAGGTTCCGGCGCGTTGACGCGATGGAGATGTGGCTGCCGGAACTGATGGAAGAGACGTACGTTGACGCACGCGGCGGACCCCGCATCACCGGTCGCGCCGAGTACAGCAATTACCGCCGATTCGAGACGAGCGCGCGAATTAAGTAGGCTCAGGGCTCAGGGCTCAGGGCCTCGGGCTCATGGTCACGGCGGCTCAGGGCGTGAGCTGCGTTACGCGTGAGTCTCACGCCATGAGCCATCTGGCCGTCAGCCAGGGCCTTGAGCCTTGAGCCTTAAGTCATGAGCCGCCTCGAGCCTGCTATCATCCGTCCCCATGAAAAAGTTCCTGATCGGCGCCGCGCTGCTGTTCGCGGTCGTGGCGTTGCCTGCCCAGCAGATGGTCACCGAGACCCGCGATCCCGCGCAGACGCAGGACGAGGATTTCGCGAAATCGGTGCAGGAGTGGACGACGCAGCCGTATTTCGTCAGCCCGCTGGTCGACCATCTGCCGAAGGTGCCGGGCATCCCGTCGCCCAAGGACATCCTGGGCTATCACATCGGCGCGCCGGCGAAGCTGACCTACTACGCCGACATCCTCGAGTACTATCGCGCGCTTGCCGCTGCGAGCCCGCGCGTGCGCGTCGAGACGATCGGCCGCTCCGACGAGGATCGCGAGCTCGTCGTCGTGTGGGTGTCGTCAGATGAGAACATCAGTAACCTTCAGAAGAACCGGGACAACCTTGCCAAGATCGCGGATCCCCGCGGACTCACGCCGGACCAGATCAAGCAGCTCATCGCGACGACGAAGCCGCACTACCACTTGATGGGAGGACTGCACAGCGGCGAGACCGGGCCGTCGGAGATGCTGATGGAGCTGTGTTACCGGCTGGCGACGGAGACG
>JBKOZS010000081.1:0-23170 GCA_046726015.1 Acidobacteriota bacterium | reverse complement strand
CTGCAGTTCCTGGATGACCCGTTTCTGCGCCTCGCGGCCCGCCCATTCCTTGATTTCGCGCAGATTGATCCCGGCGGCCTCCTCGTCGCTCGCGTCGCGGAGGGGGGAGGGAGCCACCGGTTGCTGAGAGAACGGCGCGTTTTCTGGACATGACGGTTTGCGAATCTGTTCGGGGAGATCATCAGGTGTGAGAACGGCATCCGCCATCACCACCGCGACGGACAGGACCCGTTGCAGTTCCCGCACATTGCCCGGCCAGGTGTACCGTTGCAGGACATCCAGTGCGTCTTGAGACACCTCAATGTCCGCTTTTCCGTGTCGTCGACCGAACTCACGGACGAAGTGTGAGGCAAGTAACGCGAGGTCTTCGGCGCGATCCCGGAGCGGCGGCAGCTCGATTGTCACGCCGTTCAGCCGATGGTACAGATCGGCCCGGAAGGTACCGTCCGAGATGGCGTTCAGCAACTGGACGTTCGTTGCGCTGATGAAGCGTACGTCGAGATGCGTCGGTTGTACGTTGCGCGCGCCGAGCGGAAGGAAGTTCTGGCGCTCGAACAACGTCAGCAGTTTGCATTGGGTTGCTACAGAGAGTGTTCCGATCTCATCCAGGAACAGACTGCCGCGATCGGCGAACGCGACGCGCCCGCGCTTGCGTTTGCCTGCCCCGGTGAACGCGCCGTCTTCGTAGCCGAACAGCTCGCTCTCCGCCAGTTCCTGCGGAATGGTCGCGCAGTCGATCGCCACGAACGGCCCTTGGTCGCGGCTCGAGAAATGATGAATCGCTTCGGCCATCACACCCTTCCCGGTGCCGGTTTCTCCCTGAAGCAGGATGGGGATATCGGTCGGACCGAAGCATTCGATCTGGCGCCAGACGCGTTTCATGGCCGCACTTTCACCAACGATTCGTGCGCGAGCTTGCGCGTGTAGCGCTGGCGGATGCGCAATGGCCTGCTCGACCCTGCGAAGCACGGCGTCTCCGTCGAGAGGCTTCTGCAGGTAGTCGAGCGCGCCAAGCTTGATGGCCTGTACCGCCGTCTGCACGTCGGCGAAGCCGGTCATCATGATGACCGGAACAGTGGAGGACGTGCGCTTCAGCGCGCGAAGCACCGCCATCCCGCCCATCTGCGGCAGCATGAGATCGAGGAGCACGATATCGGGTCGTACTCGATCGAATTGGACAAGCCCGTCCTCGCCGTTGACGGCCGCGTGCACCTGGAACGTCGACGCGAGCACCGGCGACAACTCGCGATGAATTGCTGGATCGTCATCAATAATGAGTACCCCAGCCGTGGCGCTCATGACTCCGCTCCTCTGCGGTTACTCGCCCGCACGCTGACAATTGGGTAGCGATACCGACGCGATGGTTCCGCGATCCTTGCCGCGACTTGCAAGACGAATTTCGCCGCCATGCCCCTCGACGACCTGGCGGCAGAACGACAACCCAAGACCGGCACCGTGCGGTTTCGTGGAGAACAGCGGACGGAATACCATGCGAAGATGGGCTTCCGAAATGCCTACTCCCGTGTCCGCCACGTCAATGAGGGCGGCGGCCGGGGCATCTCCCGACTCGGCGCGATACGACGTTCGCACTTCGAGGCGGCCCCCTTGCGGCATGGCCTCCATTGCGTTCATCAGCAGGTTCAGCAGAACCTGCTTGATCATTCTGACGTCGATCTCACAGTCGATTGCGAACGGAGCGAACGTCGCCGTGAGCTCGATGCCGCGCCGCTCCGCCTCTTTTGCGACGAACCTGACGCACTGTCGCACGAGCGCGTGGAGATCTGCGCGTGTGTACTCGGGGGCCGGCGTTCTTGGAAGTCCTGACAGCGATCCCAGCAGCTGCCGCATCTGATCGAGTTGTTCCACGCTGATGGCGAGGGCCTGCACCACTTCGCGATCCGCCCCCCGCGCGAGCTTGTCGTGAACGAATTGCAAGTTCGCTCCGAGGCTTGCGACGGGGTTGCGTACTTCGTGCAGCAAGCCGGCCGCGAGTTGGCCCATCGCCGCCTGCTTCTCGGTTTCGACGATTTGGGCTTCGAGGATGGCCCTGTCGGTGATGTCTTCAATCAGCAGGAGGCGGAACTCGCGCAGCGCGCGCGCCGCACGCCGCGTGCGCATCGTTGCCGCCATGCGCACAGCGGTGATCTTCAGAGTGCGCGGCACCCCTCCGCGTCCCTTCGCCGGCACGGTGGTTTCGATCATCTTCGTCCGTCGGACACCGAATTCGCGCAACCAGTCTGCGAGGGCAGGGTACGGAATAAGTCTGCTGAGCAGGATGCCGCGAAGACGCTCGGGCGCTAATCGGAACAGCATGCCGGCCGCGCGGTTCGCGAGAACCACGTGCATGTCGCCGTCAACGAGCAGAACGGCGCCTGGCAAGGACTGTACGATTGCCCGGCACGATAGGCGTTCGAACTGTTCTGACAATCAGTCACCGCTTTCGCAGCAAAGCGGTACTGCTATTTTACTCCTCAGCTCGAAGCCCGTCGTGACCCGCGAGCCCTGCAATTCCCTGTCCACGTGTGGCCGCGTGTGCTCGCGCGATATGCGACGCGCGTATCTCGACGGGCGTATGAAGGTCGTGCAGGTGATAGCGAATTTTTTCACGCACCGCCAGTACCGCAGCGTCATCGATCAGTTTTTGAAAGTCTGCCCCATTGAGACCTTCCGTGAGGCGCGCGAGCGCCACCAGGTCGACATCGCGCCCCATCGGGCGATCGCGCGTGTGGATCTCGAGAATGGCAAGCCGAGCGGCCTCGTCGGGCAGCCCGATTTCGATGACATGATCGAACCGTCCGGGGCGTAAAAGCGCAGGATCGAGCATGTCGACGCGGTTGGTTGCCGCCAGCACGAGGACGCCCGAAAGTTCCTCGACGCCGTCCATCTCGGCCAGCAGTTGCGCAACCACACGCTCGGTGACGTGACCGTCGCCTGACGATCCGCGTCGCGGGGCGATCGCATCGATCTCGTCGAAGAACACGATGCAGGGCGCCGCCTGGCGCGCCTTTTTAAAGACGTCCCGAATTCCTCTCTCACTCTCGCCGACGTACTTGGACAACAGCTCCGGCCCCTTGATCGAAATGAAATTCGATCCAGCCTGGCGCGCGAGCGCCTTGACGAGAAGGGTCTTGCCCGTGCCCGGGGGGCCCTGCAACAGCACGCCGCGGGGCGGCCGTACTCGCGCATGTCGCAAGAGTTCGCCGTGCTGAATGGGCCACTCGACGATCTCGCGAAGCGTCTGCTTCACGTCATCGAGCCCGCCCACGTCGTCCCAGCGCACATCGGGCACCTCGACGAATACTTCTCGCAATGCCGACGGTTCGATTTCGCGCAGCGCGGCAACGAAATCGTCCATCGTCACCTCGATGTCGAGGAGCTGCTCTTGCGGGAACGACGCGACGTCGAGGTCGATCGCCGGGAGTACCCGCCGCAGCGCCGCCATCGCTGCCTCGCGGCACAGCGAGGCGATATCGGCGCCGGTAAAGCCGTGCGTCACGTCCGCGAGATGCGGAATCGCGACGTTTGCGGCCAGCGGCATGCCGCGAGTATGAATCTCGAGCATCGTGCGGCGTCCCGCGGCGTCGGGAATGCCAATCACGATTTCGCGATCGAAGCGGCCCGGCCGGCGCAGCGCGGGATCGATGGCGTTCGGAAGGTTCGTCGCGGCGATGACGACGATTTGCCCGCGAGCCTCCAGGCCGTCCATCAATGCGAGCAGCTGCGCGACAACGCGTTTCTCCACTTCGCCAACGACGTGCTCGCGCTTTGGCGCGATCGAGTCGATCTCGTCGAGAAACACGATGCTTGGCGCTTCCCGTTTCGCCTGCTCGAAGACCTGCCCCAGCCGAGCTTCGCTCTCCCCGAAATGCTTGTTGAAGATTTCCGGGCCGCTCACCGAGAGGAACGACGCATCGGTTTCGCTCGCGACCGCGCGCGCGAGCAGCGTTTTGCCGCATCCCGGGGGCCCGTGCAGCAGGACGCCCTTGGGCGGATCGATGCCGAGCCGCTCGAACACCTCGGGATAGCGGAGCGGCAATTCGATCATTTCGCGAACGCGCTGAATGGCGGATCCGAGTCCGCCGATATCCTCGTATGAGATCCGCCCGGTGGTTGGTTGCGCGCCCGGCGCGTCGAGGCGGATCACTGTATCCGGACGGATCACGACGATCCCGCGCGGAGCCGTATCGACCACTCGGAATTCCTGGAACCGCGACCCGAAACCGGTGACTCGGACACGATCGCCGGCGGTGACAGGAATGTCCGCGAGCGCCCGTCCGATCTGCTCCGGGTTCCGCGAGCGGAGCACAAGTGCGCCTTCGGGCGCCAGCACGACACGTTGCGCGGCGGGCGGCCGCAAGACTGTGAGCGTCACCTTCTCGCCGATCACCGCACCCGCGTTGCTCCGGGTCAGACCGTCGATCTGAACCAGCTGCTTGCCGCGAACATCGCGGAACGCGGGCATGACCTTGGCCGCGGCGATCTTCTTTCCTGAGATCGCGACCACCGTGCCCGCCGGTGCCGACAGGCGGACCATATCTGCCGGATCGAGCCGCGCAAGCGCGCGCCCGGCATCCGGCGGACGCCCTTCAGCAACCTTCAGCGTAATGGCAGGCGCTGCGACCGTCGTGTCCATCGTGTGCCCCCCTGACCTGTGCGAGCTGGAACTTCACTTGCAACCTGTGTGCGCAAACCGTTCGTTTGTCGGTGTCGTTCTCTTCACCCTGCGAGGACCCGTGACTACACATCGGAAGAGAAATCCGTCGGCATCACGCACCGTCCTGCCACTCGGCCTGGATGGCCTCTTTCGGGGCATCGGGCAGGTGCTGCAACTCGCGCATCACATCGCCGAGACGGCGCCCCAGGACGCATCGGGCGCCGTTGAAGCGAGCAGGACCGGCAGCGCTGGAATTCCTGGGGCCGCACAAGCCGTGTACGGCGTATCAGTGCGAATCGGCCCGCGCGTGGCGCCGCCACGCAGGCCATTCGCAACCGTGCGCCAGAACGCACGCAAGGAGCCGGTGATCGACGACATGAGAGAGCCGGCGGCCGACGTGCTCGATGAAGGCGATCACTTTCTCGTGATTGCCGAACTGCCAGGCGCGACGGAAGACGACGTGAAGTGGCACGTGCGTGACGAGCACGTGCTCACGATTCACGCCGAATGCGCCGACCGCAACTATCACCGGGTAATCACGTTCGCCGAGCCGGTCGACGATCGGACAGCGCTGGCGTCCTACGCCAACGGCGTCCTGGAGCTGAGGTTGTGGAAACCGGGTCTTCGCTGACGGAATCCTCGGTCCTGTACCTCTACGGCTTCGTCTTGCTGCCAGTTCAACTTCCGGCCATTACGGGAGTTGAGGAAGACGCTCCCGTCTTCCTTGTCGAGTACGCGCATATCGGCTGCGCTGTCAGCGTCGTCAGCGCCGCCAGCTATCAGCGAGACGACCGTTCGACCGAGGAGCAGCTGGCCTGGGTCACGCCGCGCGCGTGGCGGCACCACGGCGTCGTGCAGCAACTGCACGCGTCGACCGCGGTCCTGCCGCTGAAATTCGGCACCTTGTGCGGCAGCCTCGATGCGATCCGGATGATGCTCCGCGACCGCCATGTCGGGATCGGGGAGCAGCTTGCGCGAGTCGCGGGGAAGGACGAGTGGACGCTCAGGGTGACGATCGATCAAAACGCTTTTGCCGATCGATTACAGGCGTCGGAGCCCGCCTTGATCGGCCTGAAGCACGAGGAGACGCGCCTGCCCGAAGGACGCGCGTATTTCGCACGCAAGCGGCTGCAGAAAGCGACGTCGGATCTGGCGGATGCCAGGCTCGCCGCGGTCGAGAACGAGCTCTTCGAAGCACTGGCGCCTCTCCGCCTCGACATGATGCCGCTCGATGCACGTTCGGGTGGCTGCGCCCAATCGCCGCACCGGTGCCTCGCTTATACGGCGCTGCTCGTCGAGCGCAGCGCACTGGACGCGGTTCACGCATGTCTCGCGGCGTTCGAGGAGAAGTACTGCGACCCGCCGGTTCTCTGCGAACTGGTGGGTCCGTGGCCTCCTTACAGCTTCGTGACAGCGCTCGCGTGACGGCAGCCGGGAGTCGATTCCCGCGCGTCGGGAATGAATTCCCGTTAGGAGTGGCAAAGGGTGGGACGGCAGGCCGTGCTCGCGACGCTTCGCGCGGTTTCATCCGGGAATCATCTGTGCATAGTGGACCTGATACAGGAGGATCGAATGTCAGCAAACATCCAGCACTCAACCGACGGCTCCAGCCTCGCCGAAGTCATCGATCGCATTCTCGATCGCGGCGTGGTCATCGACGCGTTCGTCCGGCTCACGCTGGTCGGCATCGAACTGCTCGCGATCGAAGCGCGAGTGGTCATCGCCTCAGTCGACACGTGGCTGAAGTACGCAGAGGCGGTCGGCCTCACCACGACAGTCGATCAGATGGCCGAGATCACGGCGTGAAGCTGTCGGCACAACGCTCGCGACTCGTCGCGAGCATACGTGCGGCGAGGCTCGCCCGGGCGGCCGAACGTCAGGCACTTGCGGCGATGCGTCACACGAGAATCGCACAGGTACGCGCGCAGGTGCGCCAGCACCTCGTGATCACGCAGCAGCGGCGGCGCGAGCGTTCGCAGATGCGCTCGAAGGGGACAGGGTAGGGACCATGTCGCGCGTCACTCATTCGGTTGTCGAGGCCATTCGGTCGTCCGCGGTGTCGCGCAGGAACAGCCTGTCACGGTTGCGCCGCGAGACGCGGGCGGCGCTTGCCGAACGCCGCCGCATGCGTCGCGTGGCGGCGCGCAACCTGCGGACGTCACTGCACGCGCACCGCGTGACGCGAATCGCCTCGCTTGGCGCCGGTCCAGCGCCACACCGGCCCGGAGTGATCGACGAGAGCAACGCCGGCGAAGCGCCGCTCGGGTCCGGTGGCGGTCTGTGGGAATTCCAGGTGGACGTTGTCGATGAAGAACGCCTGGCGGACGACGCGCTGCGCGCAGAGATCCTGCGCGTCGTCGACGGGAAGCCGCTGGGCGCGGCCGCACGTGAGATCGGCAACGCGCTCGGTGTGGACTGGCGGCGCGTAGTGACCATGATGCCGAAGCTGGTGGATGAAGAGGTTGTCGATCGACTTGGACCGCACTTTTATGTGAGGAAGGCGAGTAAGCGATGGTGACGGAGAAGGTGCTTCGACTGAAACCGCGCGACGACTTCGTGCTCACGCCGCACATCGAGAACGTCTGCCGGCGGGCGATGACATACCTCGACGTCGGCTACGCGTGTCACTTCCGCGGATCGGCCGGCACCGGCAAGACGACGCTTGCGATGCATGTCGCGAATCAGCGCGGCCGGCCGGTGATCCTGCTGTTTGGCGACGAGGAGTTCGGAACCTCGGACCTGGTGGGAAAGGAAAAGGGCCTGGTGTCGACCAAGGTGACCGATAACTTCGTGCGATCCGTCACCCGCACCGAGGAGTTCCACCGTCCGCAGTGGGTCGACAGCCGGCTGACCACCGCGTGCAAGCACGGCTACACGCTGGTGTACGACGAGTTCTCGCGTTCGCGGCCCGAGGCAAACAACGTCCTGCTGACGGTTCTCGAGGAACGCATTCTCGCATTGTCGGATGCGCCGCATGGCAGCAATTACATGCGGGTGCACCCGGAGTTCCGCGCCTTGTTCACCAGCAACCCGGAAGATTACGCCGGCGTGCACCGGACCCAGAATGCGCTGCTCGACCGCATGATCACCATCGAGCTCGATTACTACGATCGCGACACCGAGGTAGCGATCACGCAGGCCCGCGCCGGCGCCGACCGCGCCTCGGCCGAGCGCATCGTCGACGTGGTGCGTAGGATCCGGGCCGCCGGCGGCTCGCAGCAGCCGACGCTGCGCGCCAGCATCATGATCGGCCGGATTCTGCGACAGATGGGGCCCGCGGCCTTCAAGGATCCGGTATTCGTTGACGCGTGCATGGACGTGCTGCACCCCGCATCCGTCAACGACCGCAACGGGCAGTGGATGACGACCTACGAAATCATCGGGCGCGCCATTCGCGAAATGAGCTGATGGCCAGGCCGAAGGCGGCCTGGACGAAGCTCGCCCGAAGGGCGAGCGAAGTCTGGAGGTTCTCAATGCATCGAACGAAGCGACTCGAATATACGCGACGCATCCGCTCCGTTCCCGGACGTGCCCGCAACGCCGCGGAAGCCGTCATGCACCTGGCACATGTGACGCGCGAGCGCCACAGGCTCGAGCAGGAGCGGGTCTCACTCGAGCGCCGGATTCAGACCATCAGAGCGAGGCTGGTGGCCATTGCCGGCGCCGAGACACGACTCGTGCCGCTCATACAGCCTTTGCCGGCGCGCGACCGACCCGTCTTGCCGGCCGGCGCCACGCCTGTGGTGCCGTTGCCGTCCGGAATCATGGAAGTCACGCTGCAGTACTAACAGTGATCGGCCGTGGCGCAGGGCGTTGGCCCTGCTCGTGACGCCAGCAGCCATCAGAACCTGTGCTACGACGATGCAGGAGCAGATCATGTCGAACGCTGGCAGTTATCTCTACGGATTTACGGATCGTCACTTCGATCCGACGCCTGGCCTTTGCGGGCTCAGAGGCGCACCCGTCCGCGCCATCTCCTTTCGCGATCTCGCGGCCATCGTGAGTCAGCACCCGGTGCAGCGCCTTCTGCCCTCACGGAGCAACGTCGAGCCGCACCATCGGATCGTCCGGCACGTCAGTGCCAGCGCCGCGCTGGTGCCGGCCGCGTTCGGACACATCAGCGAAACGGAAGCAGACATTCTCGCGGTGCTCGAAGGCAACTACGACCAGATACGCGAGGAGCTCGTGCGGCTGGCCTACAAATGCGAGATGACCGTAAAGCTCCGCTGGAACGTCGACAACATTTACGAATGCATGGTGCGCAACAACCGTGATCTGCGCGAAGTGCGCGACCGTGTCTTCCGCGATCCCCATCCATCGCTCAACGCGAAGCTGCAGGTCGGCGCGCTGTTCGAAGCGACGCTGGCGCGCGAGCGGGAATGGCTGGCAAAGCTCCTGGTCGAATCTCTGCAGCCGGTGATGTTGGATTCGCTGGTCAACCCACCGCGAGATGAGAAGATCGCCTGTCACGTCGCGGTGCTCGTCGAACGCGCACGCGAGACCGACTTCGTGCAGGCGCTCGGCTCGGCAGCGACGCTGTTCAACGCGGACTTCACGCTCGACTACAGCGGTCCGTGGCCACCATACAGCTTCGTTCGACTACGCCTGCAGCCGGGACAGCAAACGACCGCGGCCTGAGGTGTCTCATGTTTCTCCTGGACTCCCTGCTGACCGCTCCCGGTAGTGCGGCGTTCATGCTCTTCAAGGAACTTGCACGCAAGGCACAGGAAGAGTGGCTGGACGATGACGCCGTGCGGCAAGAGCTGCAGGAGCTCTACGCGATGCTCGAATCCGGTCGTATCTCGGACAAGGATTTCGAGGCGCGGGAGTGCCGGTTGCTCGAGCGGCTGGAACAGATCGCGCGCGCGAAGTTCAACGACAAATGGGGCCCGGAGCAAGAGACGCAGCCAACCGACGGAGAGGTCGTTCCCGTGCAGGCACCGATCGCACTGCCACGCGCGCCGATCGAGCCGCCGCCGCCGCTGGCACTGCCGGTCGTGCCGGCACCAGCCATACGGACCGACGCACGGATGGCCGTGCCGACGTTCGTCGCGCCGGAACCCGTCGCACCGCCGATGGTGGCAAGCGAATCGGCAGCATCTCCGGTTGTGCCGCCCGAACCCGTCGCTCCGCCTTTCCTTGAGGCGCCGGTGGCGCTCGCGCAGCCTCCGGCGGCGGGCGGACCGCTGACGGTATTCCAGGTGCTCGACAGCGCGACTCGCGCCGTCGCGATGCTGAAACTCAGGGTGTCGTCCATGACGTCGGTCTCACGAGACGACGACGGCTGGAAGGTGACGGCCGAACTGATCGAGCGCAAAGGCGTTCCCGATACCAACGACCTTCTCGGCATCTACGATCTGCGGCTGGACCACGCAGGCAATGTGCTGCGGTATGAGCGCATTCGCATGCGCCGGCGCGGCGATCTGAACCGAGGCTGATGGCGACCCCGGTTTGCACGCACGGGTTGGATGACCGGCGGCCGCGGCCGCGCGGATTCGAGCGGCCGGTGAGCCTGGCAGAAGTGCTCGACCGCGTCCTGAACAAGGGGGCGGTCGTTGCCGGGGAAGTGGTCATCTCGGTCGCCGGTATCGATCTCGTGTACCTCGCGGTGAACCTGGTGCTCACGTCCGTCGAAACCGCTCGCGGCAGCAAGACGCAGTCCGGGGTGATGCATGCTTCACGTTGACGAGAATCCCGCAACGCCGTTTCGCCTGGCCATGGAGGTGGGCGATCCGTTCGCGCCGCCGCGCGGCAGCCGCGCCCGGCTCGAGCTCGAGCCGGGGAAGATCGAGCGCGGACTTCTCAAACTGGTGCTGTCGCTCGTCGAGTTGATCCGTCAGTTGATGGAGAAACAGGCGATGCGCCGGATCGAGGCTGGAAGCCTGACCGAGGAGGAGGTCGATCGCCTCGGCCGGAGCCTGCTGGAAGTCGAAACCAAGATCCGTGAACTGCAGGTGCAGTTCGGCATCGACGATCTCAACATCGACCTCGGACCGATGGGCAGTCTGGTTGATCAATAGGAGCGCGTCGTGCCACAGATCGTTCATTCGACCAACGGCGCAAATCTCGCGGACGTCCTCGAGCGCGTGCTGGATCGCGGCGTGGTCATTGCCGGCGACATCCGGATCCGGCTCGTCGAAGTCGAACTCCTGACGATCAGCATTCGGCTGCTGATCGCATCGGTCGACAAGGCGCGCGAGATCGGCATCGACTGGTGGACCCAGAGTTCATTTCTTTCATCGGACGCACCGCGCGGGATTGCCGCATCGCAGCACGATGTCGAATTGGACCTGAAAGATGTCCAGGCGCGCCTTGCCCGGCTCGAGTCGCGCGGCTGACCTCTCACCTCAGTTCTTCGCTTTTGATCTGCTCCGCGTCGGTGGCTGGCGGCTGCACGGCACGTTTCATAAACTCGGTCCAGATCGGCAGTGCTGCCTGTGCACCGGTGAGGCCCAGCGGGCGGTTATCGTCGCGTCCCACCCAAACCACCGCAAGCAGGTCCGGCGTGAAACCGGCAAACCACGCGTCGCGCAGATCGTTGGTCGTGCCCGTCTTGCCGGCCGCATCGATCGTCAGGCCGGACAGGCGCGCCCCTCGGCCGGTGCCGATGTCGAGTACCGACCGCATCATGTCGGTGACGAGCGAGGTCGTGTCTGGACGCGCGACGTGGCGGCCGTGCGCAGTACGGATATCGGATGCCCGGCCGTTGGCCACCACCGCGGTCACGGCCCTGAGCGGCGGCGTGACACCGCCGGTCGCGAAGATGGCGTAGGCGCGTGCCACTTGTGCCGGGGTCGCTTCGATCGCGCCCAGCGCCAGCGCCGGCGAGGGATCCTGTACTCGTTGACCTGATGCCGCTTCCCAGAGGCGCGCCACGCGATCGATGCCGGCCAGCGCCGCCACCTTCACGGCCGCGACGTTGCGCGACTCGGCAAGGGCGCGCCGCCACGTCACCAGACCGGCATAGTTGTTCCCATAGTTCGCTGGCCGCCACGGTCGACGCCCGGGAAACGTGAACACGGTTGGGAGATCGAGGACCGTCGTGTCCGGCGAGACTTCCGTGGCGCCCTGGTCGTGAGCGTGCTCCAGCGCGGCGAGATAGTCGAACGGTTTCATGATCGACCCGACCTGCCGCGCTGCGCTGATCGTGCGATTGAACTGCGACTCTTCGTACGATCGGCCGCCAATCATCGCGAGCACATCGCCGTTGCGCGGATCGATGGCAATGAGTGCGGCCTGCAGCGGCGACGCACCACGAGGTCCTTGCTGGATGGCGGCCAGGCCATTCGAGATCGCACTGGTCGCGATGCGCTGCAACCGCGCGTCAAGCGTGAGATAGACGCGGCCTCGCGCGATTCGTGGCATCACCGCGCCGGCATAATCCAGAAAGTGCCGGCTGGTCTTCTGCAGATCGTCCGTGGCAGGTACGGAGGGTGCGAAGACGACATCCTCGCGTTCCATGTCGGCGGTCATCGGCGCCGGGTATCGTGTTGGAAAGTTTCTCTGCATCAGGCGCAGCACGCGGTTTCGCTGTCGTCGGAGACGCGTATCGTCTCCGCCGTCCAGATCGTCGAGATATCGCGACGGCTGGTTGAGCAGCGCGACCAGCGTCGCGGCCTGCAACGGTGTCAGTTGCCGTACGTCGGTGACGTCGAAGAACTCGCGCGCCGCCGCGCCGAAGCCATGCACCGGCCGCCCACGACGTGCGCCAAGGTCGACCGTGTTGACGTAGGCGGCCATGATCGCGTCCTTGAGGAAGACACGCTCGATCACCATCGCCGTGCCGATCTCGTTCAGCTTGCGCGGCAGCGTGCGCGCGCGATCCTCCAGCACGTTCACTCGTGCCACCTGCATCGTCACGGTGGAAGCGCCACCGCCCACGAATGGAACCAGCGCGAGCCGTTCGAAGTCGACGCCGTGATGGGTGACGAACCACCGATCCTCGCTCGCAATGATTGCGTCGAGCAGTGCCGTATCGGCAATCGCTTCGAACGGGAGCGGCTCGTTGCGAGCGGGACTCAGCGATCCGTTTTTGTCATTCGCCAGCGTCACGATCGTTTCGGGCTCGAGGATGCCTTCGCCGATCCGCTCGCCGGCCGGGGTCGCGATCCAGGAGATCGCGCCATCGTGCCAGCCAAGCATCACGTCCGGAATTTCCGCGAACCGGGACCAGACGGTGATCGAGTGATCGTCGGCCGCATAACAGCCGCGACCGCCGCAGCCGGCGTAGTAGCCGATACGCTGCAGGTGTTCCTCGATCTCACGCTTCGAGACACGATCGCCGATCGCGACGTGCACGGGACGCGCAAGGATTCGCACGTCACGTTCGTCGATCCGCGGAGCAGACCTGTACCACTCGACGCCACGCGCGTAAATGCTCGTGACGAAGACGTCTGCGGCCGCTGACGCCACGAGGAACAAGGTCCCGGCTGCAACGATGGTGGCATTGGGACGGCGATTCATGCCGCTTGCCGCGGGACGGTGACGCGTGACATGTCGAAGAGCACGACGCCCTGCGCGGCCCGACGTGGCCGGGGCGGCACGGTCGCGGGCGTTCGAGCGGGTTCTGGTTGCCGCATCGGTGACTGTGCGGGTGCGACTTCAGCCGCCGGCAACGGTTCCGCGACCGACCGCATGACGATCTTTGGCGCAGGCCATACCGTTGCAGCGAGAAGCTGAAGCATCGCACCGGCTGTGAGCGTGATGACGAAGGCCAGCGGCAGACTGTAGGGCAGAGGCAGTCCGAGCCGGCGATCTTCCAGCAGGAGCACGCCAAACGATCCGAGCGAGGTCATCGAGCACAACACCCAGACGAAGAGCACGCGCTTCATTGAGCACCTTCCACGACGGAGAGCACCAGCGGTTCACCTTTGAGCTGTGGCAAGAGCGGCACGTTCTCGTCGACGTTCTGACCGTGAACGTTCGAGACGCGACTCAATTGGTACGAGCCGAGCACGTCGGTCAACGTACGCACGGCTTCTTCGAGCAGGGGCGAGCAGTCGGTCAGCGTGTACTCCGACGGGAGCGCGACGCGCACGATACCGCGCACCTGAAGTGGCTCGATCAGAATTGGTAGCGGGGTTGCGGCACGCCGGCCGACGATGGCGTCGAGCACCTCGCTGCCGCGCAGTCGCCACTGCAGGATGCGCGTGGCGAGCGCAACCTTGCGGCCGCCTCGCCAGAGCGCGAGCATCGGCAGCACTTCGATCCACAGCGCCGAACCCCACGCCGTCGTCGCACGCCAGGATTTCTTCTTCGTATCCTCCGCGAGCAGGCTCTGCAGATCGAACGGCGGGGCAACGAACGGCCGGTACGTCGGCAGCGCTGGCGGAGCGGGCAGCACCAGCAGAGCGGTGGCATGCACGTCACCGAGGTCCCGGTAGACGCGATCGATCTGTGCCTGCGCCTCGGGAGCCTGGTGGGGAAGATCGTGTGCGAGACGCTGGACGGTTGGGAGCCGGCGTTCAAGATCACGCGTCGCCGTGAGCTTGCGTTGCAGGGCCCGCAACGCGTCGGGGGATGCCGGCGCCGGATCGTTGCGCGTGGCGAAGAGCCTGCGCCGCTCGGCGTCGATCTCGAGTTGCGTGGTCTCAACCTGCTTGCGCACCGCGCTCGTCAGGAGAAGCAGATACTGCGAGACTTCCTCCGACTGGTTGGCCCAGTGCGCCCGCTTCTCCTGTTCGAGATCCTGTTGCGCAACCTCCGGCGCGATCCACGAGAAGGTCGCCAGCGTCGCCAGCGCCGTCGAGAGGAGGAAGAACGGAAGCCAGCAGACCAGCAGCGCGAAAAGGCTCTGCTTTGGCCTGACCGCATTGAGACGCTCGACGAGCAGTTTGTCGAGGAGGAACGTCGCCCCGGCGACGCCGCATCCCAGGGCGAACATCAGGAGCTCTCCCTGACCGCGGAGGAGCCGCGCGCCCGTCGTGACGGTTACGGCACTGACGCCAGCAAGGAGGAGCGCCGGCAGATCCGACCATGTCAACTGCGCATTCATGGTGATGTCCCTTGATCGCCGGAAGGGCGGAACCATGTCAGCCGGTTGCCGGCCGGGGCCCGACCAACGCGGGACAGGATTGTTCCGCGCTCCCAGCGGCCGGCTCCCAATCGCGACAACCGGTTGACTGCCTCGTCTACCTCCCGGAGGCGAGTTCCTTGAGCGTTGACGTCGGCGTCACGCCGAGCTCCGCCGCGACATTCAATCCCCAGTTCAGATCCCCGTCGGCGTACTTGTCCGCGACGTGCAGCCAGGTGTCGGAGGGGTCGTAAATCCGGCTCGCGCCGCTCAGCATCCCGCGCAGCTGATGCCGCAAGGCGGCCCAACCCATTTCACTCGTCGGGAACTGTACGAGGCCGGTGTCCCTCCACGTCGGCAGAGCAGCCGCGCCGAGCGCGGGCTTCTTCAGGCCGCCGGGATTGTTCAGCAGGTATGGCAGCGAGTGACCATCGTGATCCCCCGGTGCGTAGTAGCCCTCCGCAATCGCGACGGCTTCAGCGATCTCGGTGACACGCATTTCGAGAGACGGCGGCAACCGATGCCCTCGCGGCAGTTCTTCACGAGTGACGACCTGCCATCCGAGGAGCACCGTGACAGCCGCAGCGATGGTCGAGAGCGCCGCATCTTCCGTTCGCATCATCCACCTACCTCAATCGCCCCAGGCGCCGCAGAATCGCCTGCGGGAGTGCCTGCAGACTGAGTCCCAGCAGGTTGAGCGGCTTCACGCAATCAATCGTCGAGAGCCCGGCGGGGATGCCTTTCGGCGCCGGACGACGTACCCGCGGCCGACGCGGCTTGAGCGCCGGCGGACGACACCGCGGACGCCGTCGTATGACCCTCGCGCGCGTGCTGGCTTTCTCGACACTGCGCTCGAATCGCGCGATCTCGTCGTCGAGTTCCGCGGCACCCTTCGCCAGCTCGCCCGTCGCAATCGTCAGTTCGTTTCGTCGAGGCCAGAACCGCACCGGCCACCATCCTCTCGACATGGAGATCAGTACCGCCGCAGACCCGCGCGCACGTACGGAGAGGCCGCGATTGTCCTCGCCGCCCTGGACATCGCCCTTTCCCGGCGCGACGTCAGAAACGAGAACAACAGGTGCGCCAGCCCGATCGCGAGCGGGATGAGGCCGATGATGGCAGCTCGCAAGGCCGACCAGATGTCGGTCACCTCGCCCGGCTGGAGCCGTTCGAAGCCGAACATCGCGCCGGAAATCCCGGCGCCGCCAAACGTCCAGCGCAGGCCCCGGAGCAGGTGTTCGCGGGCATCCGGCGCCGGCTTCGCGAACACGTCACGTGCCACCCCCGCGAAATGCAGCCCCTTGATGAGCGCGGCCATGCGCTCCTGGTGCAGCATCCGCCGGCGGCTGTCCAGGAAACGAATCGCCAGCGCGCCGAGCGCCAGGGCGAAGATCAGCAGGAGGAGCGTGATGATCGTGTTCGTGAGCTGAGGAGACTGAACCAGGCCGAGGAGTAACTGGAGGAGACCCATACACCCCCCTTCGATGTGTGCGGTGCAACTGCGCCCACCAGGACGGGGACGCCGTTCATGTCGCTGTTCGCAGGGGAAGCGCTACCTGGCGGGTAGCGGGCGCTACTTTTGGGGTAGCGGGCCGGAAAAATGAATCTGCCAGTCGTCGCCGCCGTTGTAGGAGAGCCACTGGCCCTTGCGGACGGCCGAGTAGAGGTGCTGGGCGAGCGCCGTAAGCTCCGGGGCGGCCGCCAGGCGGGCGATGGCTTCGGTGATGGCCTTGCCGGCGGCCTTCCGGGCCTTTTCCCCTTCGTGGCTGAAGGCGGCGCGCCGGCCGCGGCCACCCCCCGCGCGCACCAGTTCGTCCGCGATCCGCTCGTGCTCGGCGTCCAGCGCGGCCGCCTTATCCAGGGCACCGACGGCGATCGCCCGATCGCGATCGGCCGCGATTTCTTCCAGCCGTTCCATCAACTGGGTCCGGGCCGTGGAATCGAGAACGTAATCGCGTGTCTCGAGCTCGATGGTCCCGGGGCCCTGCCCGGTTGCAATGGCGACCAGCTCCCGCGCGTGCATCGGCCCGGCGGGCGGCCGGGCGTCGCGAATCAGTATTGCGATGTATCGCAACCCGCGACAATCCTCGACCAGCGCCGACCGTCCTTCGTACGTGATGTCCCAGTACTCGCCGCGAAGCTGCATCACGTTCCCGGCCTCTGTGGCAGGAGCGGGTAGTGCCGCGCGCGGCTGGCTGGCTTGCGGTAGCGCGGCCGGCGTGGGAGGTGGCACGGGTAGCGCGGAAGGTGGCGGAGTAGCGGGGGCCGTCACGCCGGGTCGCGACGACTGAGGCAGCCGCTTGCTGACCGTCGGGGGAAGACCACGCGCCAGCTTTCGCATGGCCGCCGGACGCGGCCGCCGCGTCAGGCGTGCGGCGGGTGGCCCGGGACGTCCCGGCTTGCCTTGCCGCCCTCCCTTGGATTTCACGAAACGATCTTACACGGCTACTTCACGACCAGCGTGGCTTTCATCGTCGGATGAAACACGCACGTGTAGGGGAAGTCTCCCTTCTTCTTGGCGACGTACTTCCACGACTCGCCGACCGCGATCGCTTTCGAGTCGAAGACGGTATTGCTCGCCGTGGCGCTGTGTGGGAACAGGTCCTTGTTCACCCAGACAACCGTATCGCCCGCCTTGACCGTCAGCGTCTCCGGCTGGAAACGTGTGCCTTCCATGATCACGGTGTGCGTGCGCGGCTTAGGCGGGGCCGGCGCCCCGGCCTGGCCCGTGCTCGCGAAGAGCAGGACCAGGACGAGTACGCAGGACGCGCGGCGAAAGAGCTGCGCGGCTGCCACCACGCGGCTCACTTCGTTCCCGCACCGAGCGAGGCCTGGGTTTTCTTTGCGTGCTCGAGATGCGCGACGAACGCCGGACGCACCTTCACGAGCAGCGCCTTGAGCTCCTCGTTCTTCGCCCCGGGAATGAGCGTCTTGTCGACCGCGTCGAGCACCGTCTGGTGATAGGCGACTTCGTGATCGATGTACGCCTTGTCGAAGGCAGCGCCCTTCAGCGTCTTCAGCTTGGCCAGGTTCTCGTCGCCCCCTGCCTTGATGCTCTTGCTTGTGGGGTTGTCTTCCGGTTTCACCTTCAGTTTCGTCACGAGCTCCACCGCCGACTTGTTGACACCCGTGTGGTCGGTGACCATCAACTGCGCGAACTTCTTGACCTCGGGGTTCGTGGCCTTGCTGCTGGCGAGCTTGCCGGCATCGATGTCAACCTGGTTGGCAGTGACGACGATCGAGGCGATCTGGGCGTCGTTGATGTCCTGGGCGGACGCGACGCCAGCGGCAGCAAACAACATCCCGGCAACGATGATGGCAGAACGGTTCATGTGCACTTCGAGCCTCCACGATGCGGCGACGCGATGAGGGCGCCGCCTATACCTACTCACCCTACGTATTGCACTCGCCGATTGGATGTCTGGGAGGGCGCGCGCGTTCCCGGGGAATGGCTCAGGGCTTAGGGCTCATGACTTAGGGGCCGGATCAAGCTTCGGGGCAGGCTTACGGCGGGCAGCAACGAAAAGGGACAGCCGGCTATGCCGCGTCGGGCGGTGGTTCCATCTCCACGCGTTCGAGGACCGCTGCAACGATGCGGTCGCAGCGGGCGCCGGCAAATCCAAAGATGTCCGCGGTCGCGGCATCGACGTCACGCTCGAGCGACTGGCGGAGCAGTGCTCGCGCCCGGAACAGACGCGTGCGCACGGTCGTTTCGGGGATCGACAGGCAGGCGGCGATTTCCTGTACCGTCATGTCTTCGACCTCGCGCATGACGAACACCGTGCGAAACGCCACCGGCAACTCGTCGATCCGGCGCTCGAGCATGCGGCGGACTTCGGCACGGAGGACTGCAGTGGACGGCGATTCGGCCTGTTGGTCCGCCACGTCTTCGATCTCCTCGCGAGCCGAGGTTGCCGAACGATCCCTGAACGGAACCACCACGCGATCGCGCTTCTGCTTGCGCAATCGCATCAGGGCCTGGTTGATGACGATTCGCGTGAGCCAGGTGGCGAGTTGCGCATCCCCTCTGAATTCATCGATCCGCCGGTAAGCCTGCAGATAGGCGTCCTGCAGCGCGTCTTCGGCCTCCGTATCGTCCTTCAGAATCGACCGCGCGATACGGAACAACTTTCCGTTGTAGCGCCGCATCATCGCTTCAAATGCCGCCTGGTCGCCGCGCGCCGTGCGCGCGACGAGCTCGCCATCAGCCAATTGCGAGATCGCGGGCGAGGGGGCGGATGGTCTGGGCATAGTGCAGTGTCTTGTAGGGCGGGTCTTAAGTATAGCAGGGCTGCTGAAAAACTCAGCCTGCGCCCTCACCGATCACTCGGGCGCCGCTCTTAGAGACCCGTCGTTCGGGTTTAGTCTGCAATATTGGATGCGTGCGATGGAGCGGGCGTTCCCAAGAGTAAGTCCCGACCACCGTTACTCTATTTGCCGAGCGACGCCTGCACTTGCTTGGCGTGCTCGAGGTGTGCAACGAAGGCCGGCCGCACCTTCACGAGCAGCTCCTTCAGTTCTTCGTTCTTCGCGTTGGGAATCAGCGTCTTGTCGACCGCATCGAGCACCGACTGGTGATATGCCACTTCGTTATCGATGTAAGCCTTGTCGAACTTTTCCGCTGTCAGTTTCCGCAGCGCCGCGATGTTCTTCTGACCATCGCTCTTCAGCTTCTGGCTCGTCGGATTATCCTGCGGTGCGACCTGCAGTTTCCTGACCAGGTCAGTGGCCGATTTGTTGACGCCGGTGTGATCCGTCACCATCAACTGTGCGAACTTCTTGACCTCACCGTTCTGCGATTTACCGGCCGCCAATCGCCCGGCATTAATGTCGACCTGGTTTGCGGTGACGACGATGGAGGCGATTTGCGCGTCGTTGATATCCTGCGCTGCGGCGCCGGCCGCGGCCAGGAACAGGGAACTTGCGACGATTGTGACCACGCGTTTCATGTCAATCTGTCTCCCGTTGGTTTCGCCCGGACTGCCGGAGCCGAGGATTCGGCTCGCAGGCAGAAATTCTAACCCAACCGCACGAGGGAGGCGAACCTCCCGCGATTGGTCGGGCGGTTGTAACCTTTATTGAGCCCGGCACTCCGTACTATTGACCATGCATGGGTTGAGCGACGAAGAACTGGCCGAGCGGGTCAGCGCAGGCGACATCAACCTCTATGAAGTGCTGATGCGCCGCTACAACCAGCGGCTCTACCGCATCGCGCGCGGAATCGTCAGCGATCCTGCCGAGGCTGAAGACGTCGTTCAGCAGGCGTACGTCAACGCCTATTTGCACATTGATCAGTTTGGCAATCGCGCCCGGTTTTCGACGTGGTTGACCAAGATTGCCGTGTATGAGGCCCTCGGACGCGTTCGCCGCCGCGAACGCTTCCAGACGGTGACGCTCGAGCCGGACGAAGGACACCCAATGGACGACAGTAGCCCGCTCGCGGCGCGCGCACCGGATCCCGAACGCCAGGCGTTCACTGGCGAGCTCAAGGTCCTGCTGGAGTCCTCGATCGACGCGTTACCCGAGGGGTATCGATCCGTGTTCGTGATGCGGGAGCTCGAGGGCCTGAGCACCGCTGAAACAGCAGAGTGCCTGGATGTGTCGGAGGAAACCGTAAAGACCCGGCTGCACCGGGCACGCAGCATGCTACGCGATGCGCTGTACGAACGGGCCGGTGTGGCGACGGCGTCGGTGTTCGAGCTTCACCTGTCGCGCTGTGATGTAATCGTGGCGACGGTGCTCGGCCGCCTCGGCCGGCCCTTATAGCTTCACTATGCTTCGCGGGATCGTCCGCCTTCTCATTGCGTTGTTTGCCGCGGTCGGCGCGATTGCCATCGGCGTCGGCGTGTGGCTGTTCCTGGATGGCATCAGCGCTAAGAACCCGCCCGGCGCCGCCGAAACCGCCATCGCCGCGCGTGTGCGTGCCGCAGCGATCCCGCGCGCCGCGCGCGACCAGCGGAATCCGGTGCAGCCCTCTGCCGAAGCGCTCAAGGCGGGGATGGAGCATTTCGCGGATCACTGCGCGATCTGTCACGCCAACAACGGGAGCGGCGATACCGAGATGGGTCGCAACCTGTATCCGCGCGCGCCCGACATGCGGCAGGCGGCGACGCAGAACCTCACCGACGGTGAGTTGTTTTACATCATCGATAACGGCGTTCGTCTCACCGGCATGCCTGCCTGGGGCACCGGCTCCGAGCACGATACGAGCGACAACTGGCGACTCGTGCTCTTCATCCGTCACCTTCCGAAATTGACGGAGGCCGAGATCGGGACGATGAAACGGTTGAACCCGAAGTCGCCGGAAGAATTTCGACAGGACGAAGAGATGCGGCAATTCCTCGAAGGGGGTTCGCCCTCCAAGGAAACGCCACCTCCCCATCGTCATACCTCCGGAGGAAAAGGATGAAAGTTCGGTCAGTCGTGTTGGTCCTCGCGATCGCGTTCATGTTCGTGTCTGCACCAGGAGTGCTTGCCCATGAAGGGCACATGCACAGGTTGATGGGCACGGTCGCGGCGATTCAGGGAGAACGTCTTCAGGTCAAGGAGACCACGGGGAAAATGTCCGAGGTCGTGCTGAATGACAAGACCAGGATTCTTCGCGGCACCACCGCACAGACGGCCGCCGACATCAAGCCAGGCGATCGCATCGTTGTCACGATGGCGGAGTCGAAGGATGAGGAAGGGAAGGCCCTCCTGACAGCGAAGGAGATCCGGCTCGGCACGTCGCAAGCTTCGCGCCGGTAAGCATGCGCGCGCTGCTGGTGGCGCTCAGGCCACGACCTGCGGCCTGCTGTATCAGTTCCAATTACACGGTCCTCGCCATGGGCGTAGACGGCTTCGTTGCCTCGAACGGCACCGAAGGCTTGTTCGTCAAGCAGACGCGCGTCATCTCGTCCTATCGATGGACGATTGATGAACGGATGCCCCGCGCCGTAGCGCTGTCAGCGGTTACACAGGATCGCTGGCTTGGTTACTACATCGTCGTTCCGCCCGGTTTGTCGGCCGCTGTTCCGGACACGGGCAGCGGACACGTGCCGTCCGAAGCCGAGAAGACGCTGGAGCTGAAGCTCTCTCGCACGGTCGATCCCCGGGGAGCGCTCGAGGAGCAGGTTCAGCTCACGAATTTCAGCCCGGATGAAACGCGGTTCAGCCTGGCGCTCGAGTTCGCCGCCGACTTTGCCGACTATGGCGAGGCCGCTTCGGGCAAGCGCCTGCAGGACGGCGAGAGGCGTGCTGAGTGGAACGACGCGGCCCAGCGACTGACGGTGACGTATCGCGCGACACACGAATACGACACCGGCGTCGAGCGCGGCGTGGCCCATTTCGAAGCGGACATCCAGGTCCAGATCACGAGCGAGTCTCCGGCACGGCACGACAACGGACGTTTTCTGTTTGAAATCCGGCTTCAGCCAACTGCGCGCTGGCATGCGGCGATCCGCACGTCCGCGGCAACCAGTGGCGGATTGAACGCTGCGCGCGCCGTCACTCCGAATACCGTACGGGACGCGCCCGCCGCGCTGGCCGGCGCTCGCTTTCGTTCGAGCGAAGCGCAGACGCTGGCGCCCATCGTGATTGGCGCGCTGGAACGTGCGCGCCAGGATCTTGCCGCGCTTCAATTGTTCGATCCTGGTTCAGGCGAACCCCTCACCGTTGCGGCGGGCGTCCCGACGTTCACGGCGCTCTTTGGACGAGATTCGCTGACCACTTCATGGCAGGCCGCGATGCTTGGCCCGGAATCGATCGCCGACGCGCTCCGCGCGGTCACCCGTCTTCAAGGACGCGAAGAGCACCCGTGGCGCGACGAACAGCCGGGACGGATGGTGCACGAAGCGCACTCGGGGCCGTTGTCGGTTCTCAACGTCATCCCACAAGGCCGCTACTACGGTTCCGCGACCACGTCAGGCTTCTATGCATTTTGCGTCGCGGAACTGTGGCACTGGACGGGCGATCGTGAGCTCGTGGCGCCGTTCGTCGATCCCGCGCTCGACGCGATCAAATGGCTCGACGAACGCGGCGATCTCGATGGCGACGGTTTCTACGAGTACCTCTCCCGATCCTCGCAGGGCGTTCGACACCAGGGCTGGAAGGATTCCAGAGATGCGGTTGTCGATCACGAGGGGCGCGACGTTGCGCCGCCGATCGCCACCTGTGAAGAGCAGGCGTTTGCGTACGCTGCGAAGCTGCACCTGTCTGAGTTGCTGTGGTGGCTCGATCGCAAGGACGAGGCGCGGCGATTGTTCCACGAAGCCGGAGAGTTGAAGAAGCGGTTCAACGATCGCTTCTGGTGCGAAGCCGAAGGGATCGTCGCGATGGGCCTCGGCCCGGACAAGCGTCCGATTCGTACATCGACCTCGAATCCCGGACACTGCCTCGCCGCGGGCCTTCTCGATCGGGCGATTGTCGAGCGTGTCGCCGATACGTTGATGGCGCCGGCGCTCTTCAGTGGATGGGGTATCAGGACGCTCTCGATCCACAACCCCGCGTTTAATCCGTATAGCTAC
>JBKOZS010000080.1:0-13120 GCA_046726015.1 Acidobacteriota bacterium | reverse complement strand
CGTATACGTCGTCAGCGTCAGCGGGATGTCGGACACGAGAAGCGGCGAGTGCAGCGTTTCGGCGAGGATATCGGCGTTCGTCTTTGCAACTGGCGGTGCCACGCTGAACTCACGGCGGGCGCGCACCTGCACGCCCTTTCGAGACGTATCGATCCTGATCTTGTGCGGATTGCCGTCGCGATCGCCGGCCTGCGGCTCGAAACTCAGCAGGTAATAGCCAGACATCTCGAGCGCGACGCGTTGAAACGCGAAATCAGGATTGGCGACGACGCGAAAGACGTCGCCGCGCGCGAGGCCCGCCATGACATCGAGCCCTTCGCGAAGGAGGTCCTGGTCTTCGGTTCGCGTTGCCATCCCGCGTCTCGTGGCGGCATCGAGATCAGGTGTGTCGAGCTGCAGAACATAGAGCGTGATGTGTGCCGCCGCGGAGCGCGGACCAATCCACGCAAGCTCCTTGTAGTCGCGATCGACGACAAGGCCTTCGGAGATGAAGAGGATGGTCTTTGGCGTGTCGCTGGAGGACAGGTGGTCGAAGAGCGCCCGCAGCGACATCAGCGAGCGTCCCGCACGCTCCCGGGAGTCTGACAGTCTCGTTGCCGCTTCCTGTTGAATGGACTGTATGCATCCGGCGCGCACGTCTGGCGCGAGATCGACGGGGCACTCACGAGCGATGGTCTTGGCGACCGAGCCCTCCTCACCGCGTTCGAAGGCGAGCGCTTCCGCGATGCCGACGTTAACAGTGCTGCCCGGCGCCGGTGCCGCTGCCTGCCCTACGATCTTCGGCAGCATGCCCTGGACGAGCGCGTGGTTCGACGTGAATTCGACCTGCCACCCCGCGCCGGGAATGACGGCGAGGGCCACGCGGTCGGCGGGATTCAGTCGCTCTATGAAACGGCCGGCCGCATCCATTGCCGCCCTGCCGCGCCCGCTCGCGATGTTGCCGGCGTCGACGACGACCGCGACGAGCCGTCCGCCAGCCGTCCCGATATTCGAGCTGTAATGCGCGACGGGTGGAGCTGTGTCGCTGCGGCGCATCGAGATGAATTGCGCCGAGGCAATCTTTCGCGGTTTCCCGTCGACGCTCAGCGTGAAATCACCCGCGGACAGGTTGTCGACCGGACGTCCGTCCTTGTCGATGACGTTGACGTCAACCGGGACAAGATCCACCGCCGATCGAAATGTCGGGCGCGAGGGTTGCGGCTGCGGCGACTGCGCACTCGCACCGAGCGCCAGCATCACGCCGATTGCCGCCGTCGCCACCGGGCGCGCCGCGTTCATCGGGTGGGAGTGTACCTCGCCTCAGCGCTTCGCTCGAAGAATCTCCCGCGCCGCATTCTGACCGGAGCCACCGGTCAGCCCGTGGCCGGGATGCGTTCCTGAGCCGCAAAGATAGAGATTACGGAGCGGCGTCTCGTAGCGCGCCCACCCGAGGGTCGGCCGCATCGTGAAGAGCTGATCCAGCGCGAGCTCACCGTGAAAGATGTGTCCGCCGGTCAGGCCGTAAGTCGATTCGAGATCCGCGGGCGTGATAACCTGGCGGTGTTCGACCAGTCCTCTGATCCCCGGCGCATACTCCTCGAGCGTGTGCATGATCGTATCGGCGAGCGTACCGCCGTAGCTGTCCCACGGCCAGCCGTTGCGGAGCGTAAATGGTGCGTACTGCATATACACCGACATCACGTGGTGTCCCGACGGCGCCAGTGACGGATCGGCAATCGATGGGAACGACACGTCGAGATACGGCTCGCTCGAGATCTCGCCATACTTCGACGCGTCGAACGCATGCTCCAGGTAATCGATGTCGGGACCGATGTGGAGACGGCCGCGCAGCATCGCCGCGGGGTCTCCAGTGATGCCGCGAAACGTCGGAAGCGCGCGCAACGCCACGTTCAGCTTCGCGGTCGTTCCCGGCGCGCGATAGTTGCGGATCCGCGTGAGGAACCCGGGCTCGAGGTCCATCGGGTCGATCAGGCGCAGGAACGTGCGCCGCGGATCCGCGCCCGACACCACGGCCTGGGCCGCTATCTCGGTCCCGTCGGCGAGCGCGACGCCGACAGCGGCCTCGTCCTTCACGACAATTCCAACGACCTCCGCGCCGGTTCGAATGTCAGCGCCTGCCTCGCGCGCGGCGTCCGCCATCGCGTGCGTCACGGCGCCCGGTCCTCCGACCGCGGTGACGCTGCTGCCGCCCGGCGCGGGATCCGATGCTGCCGCGAGCAGCAGGACGGCGGTTGTGCCGGCGGACCACGCGCCCATCGCGGTGCCGAAGATCCCGCGTGCGGCAATTGCGGCCTGCAGCACGTCGGTCTCGAACCACTCGTGCACGAAGTCGCCGACCGCCATCGGCCCCCATCGCAGCAGCGAGTAGGCGTCCTTCTTTCCGAGCCCGCGAAAGCGGCGTCCGGTCTTCAGTAGTTCCCACATCTCCGCGGTCGACGGCGCGTCGATCGACGGCGGCGTCATCTCGAGCAGGTGGCCGAGAAACGATCCCAGCCTGGCGAGCGTGTCGCAGAACTCCGGATAACGCGCCGCGTCCTTCGTGGAGAAGGGTTTGATCGCCTCCACCGAACGCTTCACGTCGGTCGACAGTGCGATCGCGCGCCCGTCGCGTGACAGCGCGATGAGCCGTGGGTCTGGACGCACGAACTTGACGCCCCGTCGCTCGAGTTGCATGTCGCGAACGATTGAGCGACGCAGCGGACCGAACGCATGCGCGAGCGTTGCCGACTTGAAGCCGCGCGCGAAATCCTCCGTGATGGCGCAGCCACCGACGATCGGTCTGCGCTCGAGGACCAGCGGTTTGCGACCCGCCCTGGCAACATAGAACGCAGTGACAAGCGCGTTATGGCCCGCGCCGACAATGACGATGTCGTGTTGGCTCATTTGCGGCCGGTCTCTTTCAGAATGCGCATTGCAGCGTTCCTGCCTGGGGCGCCCATGATCCCGCCGCCGGGATGCGTGGCTGAGCCGCACATATACAGGCTGCGCAGCGGCGTCTTGTATTGCGCCCAGCCGGCCACGGGCCGCAGGAAGAAGAGCTGTTCGAGTGTGAGCTCACCCTGGAAGATGTTGCCTTCCGTCAGGCCCCACTCCCGCTCGAGATCGAGCGGCGTGACCACCTGCCGGTGCAGGATGATGTCCCGGATGTTCGGCGCGTACTCGGCCACCGCGTTGATCACGGTGTCGCCGAAAGCTTCACGGTGGTCGTCCCAGGTGCCGTCTTTGAGGTGATACGGCGCGTACTGCACGAAGCAGGACATGACGTGCTTCCCAGGCGGCGCCACCGACGGATCCGTCAGGCTCGGGATCACGATGTCGATATACGGACGCCGCGAAAACCTCCCGTATTTCGCATCGTCGTAGGCGCGCTCCATGTAATCGACGCTGGGCGAGATGGAGACGGCGCCGCGCAGGTGAGGCCCGGGTCCGGGCAGGGCCCTGAAGTCCGGCAGGGCATCGAGCGCCATGTTCACCTTGCCGGACGATCCTCGGTACTTGTAACGCTTGACGTCTTCGACGAACTCGCCGGGCAGGTGTTCCTCCCCGACGAGCCTCATGAACGTCTGATTCGGATCCAGGCTCGAGCAGACGATATTGGCGGTGAAGTAGTCCCCGTTCTCGAGCACAACTCCGACGGCAGCATCGTCCTTGACCAGGATCTTGGACACCGCGGTCTTCGTTCGGATCTCGACGCCCGCTTCCCGCGCCGCTTCCGCAATCGCGTTCGAGATAGCGCCGGTGCCGCCGCGCGACAGGCCCCACGACCTGAACGCGCCGTCGATTTCCCCCATGTAGTGGTGCAACAGCACGTATGCTGTTCCCGGCGAGCGCACGCCGAGGAACGTGCCGATGATTCCCGACGCGGACATCGTGGCCTTGAGCACGTCGGTCTCGAACCACTGATCGAGAAAGTCCACGGCACTCATCGTCATCAGCTGGACCTGGTTGTACTGGTCTTCCTCGGAGAGGCGCTGGAAACGCCGGCCGAGGAACAGGAGATCCATGAGGCCGCGCGGATCCAGCGACGTGGGGTCGGGCGGCGTCATGTTGAGAATGGGCTTGACGAAGCGTCCCATCTCCACCATCGCCTTGCCGTACTCCTCGTATGCCTCCGCGTCGACTTTCGAATGCCGCGCGATTTCGCGGCGCGTTTTCGCGTGATCGTTCACGCGCCACAGGTAGTCGCCGCTAGGCATTGGCGTGAAGGTGCCGTCGAGCGGCAGGATCTCGAGGCCGTGCTTCGGCAGGTCCAGCTCGCGGATGATCTCGGGCCGCAGCAGAGACACGACGTACGAACAGACGGAGTATTTGAAACCGGGGAAGATCTCCTCGGTAACGGCTGCGCCGCCGAGCACGTGGCGACGCTCGAGCACGAGGACCTTGCGTCCGGCGCGCGCGAGATAGGCGGCATTCACCAGGCCGTTGTGGCCGCCCCCGATCACAATCACGTCGTAATTCATGTCAGTGCCGAATGCTCAAAGCCGAATACCAAAAGTACACGAAGAACGAGGAGACGGAGCGTGAACGCTCCGCAGATCAGCGGCGTGGCGAGAGTCCGGCCGAGCGGGTCTGGTTTCCCAGTAGCAGCGCGTGCAGATGGGCGAACGGGCGCATGAAGAGCGTCATTATAATGCAGGCATGCCGATCGGAACCGCCGTCCACGACCGCACCTTCGCGCTGTGTGAGAGCCTCAATTACCGCGAGTGGTCGGGCTACTATGCCGTCAGCGCGTACGAAAGCCATCACGAACACGAATACAACGCCATCCGCAACGCATCCGCGCTCATCGACGTGTCGCCGCTGTTCAAGTATCTCGTCACCGGACGCGACGCCTCGAAGCTCGTCGATCGCCTGATTACTCGCGACGTATCGAAGATGTCCGTTGGGCAGGTGTTCTACACGCCGTGGTGCGACGAGCATGGCAAGGTGATCGATGACGGCACCGTCTCGCGGCTCCGAGATCAGACGTTCCGGTGGACCGCTGCCGACCCGAGCCTGCGGTGGTTCCGGCAGAATGCCGAGGGGCTCGACGTCCAGATCGACGACATTTCCGAACAGACCGCCGCGCTCGCGCTCCAGGGGCCCACGTCGGCGCGGCTGCTGCGTTCGGTCGCAAACGCCGACATCGATCACCTGAAGTACTTCCGGGTAACGAGCGGCACGATTGCCGGCGTGCCGGTCGATATCTCGCGGACGGGATACACGGGTGATCTCGGCTACGAGATCTGGATGCCGGCAGAGCGGGCCGTCGAAGTCTGGGATGCGTTAATCCGCTTCGGCCGTCCCTTCGACATCAAGCCGGCCGGCATGCTCGCGCTCGATGTCGCGCGCATCGAGGCAGGCCTGCTGCTGATCGAGGTGGATTTCTTCAGCAGCCGGAAGGCGATGATCGCCACTCAGAAGTACACGCCTTACGAGATGAACCTGGGTCGCCTCGTGAATCTCGATAAGAAGACGCGGTTCATCGGCCAGCATGCGTTGCGCGCCGAACACGCACGCGGACCCGCGCGGCAGATCGTCGGGCTCGAGATCGACTGGACCGAGGTCGAGAAACTCTACGACGAGGTGGGGCTTGCGCCGGCAGTGGCGGCCACCGCGTCACGCGTGGCGGTGCCGATCTATCGGAACGGGCGGCAGGTCGGCAAGGCGACCTCGACCACCTGGTCGCCGGTGCTGAAGCGGATGATCGCGCTGGCAACGATCGAACGCGGCCATAACGCCGAAGGCACGAAGGTCCTGATCGAAGTGACAGTTGAGGCGGTGCGTCACCGGGTGACCGCCACCGTCACGCGCACGCCGTTCTTCAACCCGCCGCGGAAGATGGCGACGCCGCCGGCCTAGGCCGGCTGTCCCCATTTTTCGCGAAAAAAGGGGGCTGTCCCCTTTATTTGCCAAAAAAGGGGGCTGTCCCCTTTTTTTGTGTGTCCTCGCATCAGTCGCGGCGTTCTTGCTCGTGAAAATTCACGATGAAACGGTCGAACGCGTAGAGCAGATCCTCGCGGTTCGAGTACGGCCCCGGCACGTAGGCGGGCGATCCGATGCCAGCCTGCGACAGCTCGCAGACGTGCCAGTCCTGCTTGTTCGTCAGATCCCAGAATTCCACGCAGTCGGACGGATCGAAGCCCTCGCGCGCCAGCTCTGACGGCTGAAAGTGCCACTCGCAGACGTTGATCGTGCGATCGGGCGCGATCGGCCAGAGCGTGTGCGTCATCATGTAATCGGGATGCAGGCTCAGGAGCATGTTCGGGAAAATCGCGTAGTAATACACGCGCCGTCGATCTTCCGCTGACAACCCCGGCAGGATGGCGCGCGGGCAGGTCCCGTCCCACGACAGCGTGTCGACGCCGGGCCGGAGATCCATCCGTCCGCCCATATAAGTTGGACGCAGCGGCTCGTTCTCCCCGCTCAAGTAGTGCGAGAGCTTGTTCAGCGCCGGGTGCAGGTTCGGACAGTGCAGGCACTCGTTGTAGTTCTGGATCACGAGCTTCCAGTTCGCCTTCACGTCGTAGACGATGCGGCGCCCGAGCCGCAGGTCCTCCATCTTCCAGTCGCGGAATTTCTCGACGAGCGGCCCGAGTTGCGCGCTCAGCGACTCAGGACGCTCGCTCAGATTCAAGAACACGTGGCCGTCCCACTCGTCCGCCTGCACGCGCATCAGCGGGTAGTCGGCCTTGCGGAAGTGCGGCACTTCGTCCATGTGCGGCGCACCGATCAGCCGTCCGTCGAGATCGTACGTCCACGCGTGGTAGGGACACTGGATGCTGCCGCTCAACTGCCCCGACGCCTCGCTGCAGATCCTGGTCCCGCGATGACGGCAGATGTTGTGAAACGCCCGCACTTGCCCGCTGGCGTTCCGCGTGACGACGATGTTGTGGCCGTTCAGTGCGCGGGTGAAATACTGCCCGGCGCGCGCGGCTTCTTCAGAACGTCCCGCGTAGAACCACATGCGGCCGAACAGGCCGTCGAGTTCCGCCTTGAGCAGCGCAGGATCCGTGTAGTACCGCGCCGGCAGCGTGCGCGCGCCTTCCGGCATCACATCCCGCGGCTTGACGACGACTGATTCGTGTTCCATGAGGTTGGCCGTTGATGGTTGTCGGTTGTCGGTTGTCGGTTGTCGGACCTCGGACCTCGATCCTCGCACCTCGGCGCGCCGGAGCCCGCGCAGAGTGCTGGCGGGCGAAGGCAGGCCCCGACTCATGATACAACCGTGCGCGGTGTCAATCCCGCAGGCCTCCCCCTCGACGGTCTCGTCCCCCGGTCTGCGGCGCGTGCTCGGGCGCTGGGACCTGACCGCAATCGGCATCAACCAGGTGATTGGCGCCGCCGTCTTTGCCATGCCGGCAGCCGTCGCCGGGCTGGTTGGCGGGTGGAGCCCGCTGCTGATCGTCGCGGTCGGCTTTGCGTCGCTGCTCATTGCCGCCACCTTCGCCGAAGTCGGCAGCCGCTTCGACGGCACCGGCGGCGCCTACCTTTACACGCGCGCGGCGTTCGGCCGCTTCGCCGCGTTCGAAGTGGGATGGATGCAGTGGTTCACGCGAGTGGCGAGCTGGGCCTCCGTGATCAACGTCCTGATTCTCTCGCTCGGGTTTTACTGGCCGTCGGTGACGTCCGGCGCCCTGCGCACGATCCTGCTGACCGCCATCATCGCGGCGCTGGCCGTCATCAACATTCTCGGCATCCGTCAGAGCGCATGGGTCGTCAACACGCTTGCGATCGGGAAACTGATCCCGCTGGCCGTGTTCATTGTGGTTGGCCTGCCGGCAGTCGATCCGGCACTCCTCACGCCAGGCGCCCTGCCGGACCTGTCGCACGTGTCCCGCAGCGCGCTCCTGCTGATCTTCGCGTTCGGTGGCTACGAGGTGATTCCCGTGCCCGCGGGCGAAGCAAAGGATCCGCGCCGCGGCGTACCGTTCGCGCTGATCATGACCCTCGTCATTGTCACGATCATCCTGACCCTCGTGCAGGTTGCCGCGCTCGGCACTCTGCCAGGCCTCGCCCAGTCGAAGACGCCACTGGCGGACGCCTCCGTCCGCGTGATGGGGACCGCGGGCGCCGCACTGGTGACGCTTGGTGCCGTCATGTCGACGATTGGCAACAACATGGGAGGGGCGCTGTCGGGATCGCGAAGCCTGTTCGCGCTTGCCGAGCAGGGAGACCTGCCGCGGACACTCGCGCGCGTGAGCGCACGCTTCGGGACGCCAATCAACGCGATCCTCGTGACGGCGGCGATTGCCCTCGTCCTTGCCACGACCGGCACATTCGTGACCATGGCGACGGCCAGCGCCGTCAGCAGGCTTGTGGTTTACGTGGGCACGTGCGCCTCCGCCCTGCGGCTTCGAAGCCCCGCGTTTACCAATCGCGTTGCGCCCGCGACGCTGACGCTGCCACTCGGCCCCGTGGTGCCGTCGACGGCCATGGTCATTGCGCTCGGTATCCTGGCGGGCGCCACCACGCAACAATTGATGGCTGGCGCCATCGCGCTTGCCGTGGGCGCGCTGTTGTTTCTCATTGCCGCACGCCCGTGGAGCACCGCATGAAGCAGGAGTGCAGAATTCTGTTGCTGTGCGTGCTGACGCTGGCGGTCGATGCCGCGTCAGCGCACGCGCAGGATCAAGTCGTCTTCCTCGTCCGGCACGCCGAGCGTGCGGATATCGGAATGGCCAGCCAGGCCGGGGCGGATCCCGACCTTTCCGCTGCCGGGCACGCGCGGGCCGGGCGACTGGCCGACATACTGCGCGATGCGGGCGTGCAGCAGATCTTTACCACCGAGTACCGCCGCACGAAGCAGACCGGCGCGCCACTCGCGGAAAAACTGAACCTCCAGCCGGTCGTCATCACGTCGAAGGAAGTTGACACGTTGATCGAACGACTGCGCGCTGCCAAGGGCTCGTCGCTGGTGATCGGTCACTCGAACACCATGCCGCAGATCGCGAAGGCGCTTGGCGTGTCGCCCTCGATTTCACTCGGCGAAGAGGACTACAGCGACCTCTTCGTGATCGTCCGCCCACCCTCGGGCGAGTCGACGCTAATCAGGCTGAAGTACTAGGCGGACGTTGACTCGGCGGCAGTTCGTTGATGTCGAGCTCCAGGACTCGAAACTTCCACACGCCGACGGCAAAGGC
Organism: Acidobacteriota bacterium; assembly: GCA_046726015.1. Taxonomy (GTDB): domain Bacteria; phylum Acidobacteriota; class Vicinamibacteria; order Vicinamibacterales; family 2-12-FULL-66-21; genus QHWT01. Next base: position 3,998 of record JBKOZS010000080.1, on the reverse strand, counting down.
GAGCGGCATGATCAGTCCAAAACCAAAGAGCAGCGCGGCCGCGATCGTCACCCACGGGCCGGTTGGCGCGACGAAGTGCAACAGCGGAATCACCAGGATCGCGATCACCCCGCCGGCAAGCTGGCTGAAGAGAATGCCCATCAGCGGCCGCTGCGCCTGCGGAAGGTTCGCCGATCGCGCCGCGAGATAGCTGTAGTAGAGCGACATCAGCGCCGCGAACGGCGCGACCACCGCAACGATGAAAAGTGTCGGCAGCCCGATGAAGAGGGCAAGCACCGCGTACGAGGCTTCCATCTGTTCGGGTTGCCGAGGTGCGAACCAGATCAGCCCGAGCACGATCAGCGGCGCGAGCCCGTATCCGGTGAGCAGCAACTCGAAGTACCGCTGGAGCCACGGCCGGCGCCACGGGAAGACCTGTGTGAAGTGAAAGAGCGCGAGGCTTCCGAGCACGAACGACACCCCCAGCACCGACAGCAGCGGCTTGGTAAAGGCGCTGCCTGGCCGGTACCACGCGTAGGCAGGGAGCAAGTACGGAGCGAGGCTGGTGACCGCGATCACGAGGAACACGCCGGTGCGCGCGTCGCGCGGGGCGCGTATCAGCGCGGTGAGCGCGACCAGGAGGTAGACCGCGGCGGTCACCGCCGACGAGACCGCATCGAACCGCGTTGCGGTCAGTGGCGGAAACACCGTGTCCATGCACGGCGATCATAACGGTGCTCGGTGCAAGGTGCTAAGTGCCGGGTGCTCGGTGCAAGGTGCTATGTGCCCGGTGCTAAGTGCCGGGTGCCGGGTCCTTTCACGTCATAATGGCCCGCATGGCAAGGCGCTTGACGTCGGCGATTGCACTCGCCGGTGTTCTTTGTTTTATCCTCACACTCCACGTTGCGGCGCAGCGCCGCGCCGTTGCGTCGGTTGCGCCGCAGGACCTCGCCCGCATCTGGGATGCGGAGCACGTGTCGCCCGAGCTGCCGCCGCTTCTCGATCACGACGAGGTCGAGGAGCGCCTGAAGGTCGCCGTTACTCGCGCTCCGTCGCGATATTTCCTCGAGAAAGCCGGCGATTCCCTGGAAGGGCGCTCGATCAACTTGCTGACCGTGGGGCAGGGCCCCTTCCGCGTGCTGCTCTGGTCGCAGATGCACGGCGACGAACCGACGGCAACCGCGGCGTTGTTCGACGTCTTCGAGTATTTCCACCGTCACGCGACCGATCCCGCGGTCCAGCGCATCATGTCGTCGCTGACGATGTACTTCGTGCCGATGTTGAACCCTGACGGCGCGGAGCGCTTTCAGCGGCGCAACGCGCAAGGAATCGACATCAATCGTGACGCGCTGCGGCTCCAGACGCCGGAAGGACGCACGCTGAAAGGCGTCCGCGATCGATTCAATCCACGCGTGGGTTTCAACCTTCACAACCAGAACTGGTCGACGTCGGTCGGCGATCCACCAAAGCCCGCGTCGATTTCGCTCTTATCGGTTGCCTACGACAAGGCGCGCAGCGAAAACGCCGGGCGCAAGCTGACAAAGCGGCTTTGCGCGGTGATTCGCGATGCGCTCGAGCCGTTTGCCTCCGGCCAGATTGGCCGATACGACGACGAGTTCGAGGGGCGTGCGTTTGGGGACAACCTGACGCTGTGGGGAACGCCGGTCGTGCTGATCGAGACAGGCGCTTATCCGTCGAGTCAGCCCGACGCCATGCTTGTACGGCTCAACTTCATTGCCATCGTGTCGGCGCTCGATGCCCTCGCGACGGGCAATGTCGGGAAAGCCGATCCAGAGCGCTACGAAACCCTGCCGATGAACGACGCGAATGAGTTCTACGTGTTGCTGCGGAATGCGACCGTCATGACCGGGACCGGCGTGCCAGCGTTCACCGCCGACATCGGCATCAACGTGAACCGCCGCGTGCGTACCGAGAACGGGCAGCGGCTGCTCCAGGTAACGTCGACGATCAACGACCTTGGCGATCTCCGAACCTACGACGGCCTGCGAACGATTGACGCGACGAATCGCGTCGTGGCGCCGCTGTTCGACCCGTCTCTCAAGGAGGGACAGAAAATCGAGCTCCCCGACTGGGCGAAGCAGCCGTCGGCCCGCGTGATTGCGCCGGGACAATCGGGTGAGGTTGTTCTGCTGCGACCTCTCGAAGAATCCGGACGTTCGTCCCGGTACGTGGTCGACACGATTCTCAGGTACTGAACGCATGTCCAGATTTTTCGTCGCCGCGCTCCTGTTCCTTGCGCCAGTCCTGTCGGCCCAACAGGCACCGCCCGCCGGATCGGGAGCGGTTACGGTGCTCCGTCCCGCACGCGTGTTCGATGGCGACGGGGTTCACGAGGGCTGGGCGGTCCGCGTCCGCGGCGATCGCATCGAAGCTGCCGGACCCGCCGCCTCGGTCATGTCACCGGGCGCGACGACAATCGACATGCCCGGCACGACCCTGCTGCCTGGACTGATTGAAGGGCACTCGCACGTGCTGCTGCACCCATATAACGAAACTTCGTGGAACGACCAGGTGCTGCACGAGGGACTGGCGCTGCGCGTCGCGCGGGCGACGAATCATTTGCGCGCGACCTTGATGGCCGGGTTCACGACCATTCGGGACCTTGGTACCGAAGGGGCGGCGTATGCGGATGCTGACCTCCGGCAGGCGATCGAGGAAGGGATCATTCCGGGTCCGCGCATGCTCGTCTCGACACGGGCCATCGTGGCAACCGGCAGTTACGCGCCGAAGGGATTCGCTCCCGAATGGACGGTCCCACAGGGCGCTGAAGAAGCGGACGGTGATTCGCTCATCCGGGTCGTCCGGGATCAGATCGGTCACGGCGCGGACTGGATCAAGGTCTATGCGGACTACCGCTGGGGAGCGCGGCGGGAAGCGGCGCCAACCTTCTCGCTCGAGGAACTGAAACTGATTGTCGACACCGCGCGCAGCAGCGGCCGGCCTGTCGTTGCGCACTCGTCGACGGCGGAAGGCATGCGCCGCTCGATCATGGCTGGCGTCGAGACCATCGAGCACGGCGATGGAGGAACTCCGGAAATCTTTCGCCTGATGAAAGAGCACAACGTCGCCCTGTGTCCGACGCTCGCGGCGGGCGATGCGATCTCGCAGTACGGAGGATGGAAGAAGGGACAAGATCCCGAGCCCGCCTCGATCACGCGCAAGCGCGCGAGCTTCAGGGCGGCGCTCGCCGCCGGCGTCACCATTCTCAGCGGAAGCGACGTGGGGGTCTTCACCCACGGTGACAATGCGCGCGAACTCGAGCTGATGGTGAATTACGGGATGAAGCCGGCTGACGCGCTGCGGAGCGCGACGTGGATTGCCGCCCGCGTGCTGCACCTGGACGACCGCATCGGGCAGGTGAAGGAAGGTCTGCTCGCGGATTTGATCGCGATCGATGGCGACCCGACGACGAACATCACGGCGCTCCGGCGTGTCCGCTTCGTGATGAAAGGCGGAACGGTCTGCAAGCCTTACGACGCGTTGCGGCGGTAGACGATCTTTCCGTCGAAGATCGTCATCGCCACCTCCGCCGACGACAGCGCATCCTTCTTCTTCGGATCGAAGATGTCAGCGGAAAGGACGACAAGGTCGGCCAGCATGCCGGGCTTGATGACCCCCTTGCGATGCTCGTCGAACGATGCCCAGGCGGCGCCGGATGTCCACGCATTGATCGCCGACTTGAGCGGCAGCGACTCGTCGATAGTGGCCGTCTCTTCAGCGCCTTCGACCGCCATCGCCCGGTCGACAACCGCATTCAGGCCAGCGAGCGGATCGAGAGGAACGTCCGGCCAGTCGGAGCCAAACGCGAGGCGCGCGCCGGCCGTGGCGAGCGAGCGGGCAGGCCAACCCGTTGGCGCGCGATCGGGCCCGAGATTCTTCGCCCATTCAGACGTGCGATCGGTTGCGACGTGCATGGGCTGCAGCGCGGCGATCAGGTGCAGCGGCTTGAAGCGCGGAAGATCGCCGGGGTCGATGAGTTCTGCCCGTTCGATGCGATG
>JBKOZS010000079.1:0-22612 GCA_046726015.1 Acidobacteriota bacterium | reverse complement strand
CAGTGATTCCGGTCGTCGGGTTTGACGTCAGGAGTTCACTGCGATCGAACGAGCTCGCGATCGTGGTGCCCGCCCAGTTGCCACTAATGTTGACGCCGAAGCGTCGGGTGGTCTGGGTCGCAGCGTAAAGATTCTGCTGGTTTCGCTGCTGTGCCGCCAGGCTGGAGAAATAATCCGCGTTTGCCGCAAGACGGAACCTGCCCGGCAGCGGCTGGGTCATCGTCCCATTGATCCGGTAGCTGTTTTCACCCGGCACGGTGTTCTCGCGGCCATCGGACTGGGTGTACGTGGCCCCGTGCTCGCGCGTCGAGGTGTAAGTGATGTTGCCTTGCGCACCCGGCGCCTGGACGTAGCGGTACTCCGCGCCGTACTGCTGGCCGGTCTTTGACATCCAATCGTGGTAGAACGTCGCGTCCTGACTGCGATTGATCGCCCAGAAGAACGCGTTGCTGATGATGTTCCCCTTGATCGTCGAGTTGCCGTAGGTCGGAATCAGGAACCCGGTCGCGCGATCTTCCTTGTTAATCGGGTAGTAGAAGATCGGCAGGTACATCATCGGGACGCCCTTGACTTTGAGCACCGCATTCTTGAGCAACGCGTGCTCGTCGAGCGTCATCGTGACGGACCCGGACACCATCTCCCAGCGAGGCGTCGGCTGCACGCACGTCGTGAATCCACCGCGCGTAATGCGATACGTCTTCGGCCCGAGCTTCTCGATGGTCTCACCGTAGAAGTAGGCGTCCGGTTCCTGCGTGCCAAAGAGGCTTCGATCGATGCCGCGGCTCTCGAGGTTGGCAATCCCGGATGCGATGTAGAACGTGCCAGTGCGCGTACGGGTATTGAACTCCATGCGCTCGGCCGAGATGCGGTTGGTGCTGGACACGAACGTGACGTTGCCCGAGGCACGCACGCGATCCGCATCGTTGAAGATTTCCGCCTCGTCGGCGAAGAACTGCATGTCGTTGCAATCGACCTGGACGTCGCGCAGCAGCCGGTAGTGGTTCTGGTTGATGCTGACCATGTCCTGGCTGTTCGCGACCCAGACTTTGCAACCGCCAGGCGCGGCCTGGGCGCGCGCGAGCGACGCGGTCGCGACCAGAACGAGGAGTGCAAGGATGCCGGTACGCAGCATTGAAATGCGGTTAAGGTCTTGACCCAGAAGAATTAACGAAGAATATCACGTGCCAGCCGCTCTCGCACCGGCCCGACGAGGAAGATCGAACCGGCCACGACGACGGTGTGATGAGATGCGCACGCCCGCGCCAGCGCGTCGAACGGATCCGGTACGACGTCGACCTCGAAGCCGGCTTCGCGCGCCACGGCCGCAAGGGATTCGACGTCGAGCGCGCGAGGTGTCGGCGCAACCGTCACGAACATGCGTGTCGCGATCGGGCGCAGCGCATCGAGCATCTCGCGCACGGCCTTGTCTTTCATTGCCGCAAAGACCAGGGTGACCCCTCCCGGCACGGTCTTTCGCAGGAAGCCGGCAAGCGCGCGCGCGCCCGCCGGGTTGTGCGCTGCGTCAATCAGGACCCTGCAGCCTTGGACGTTGAACTCCTCCAGGCGGCCGGGCCACTTCGTCTCTTTCAATCCCGCGCGAATGCTGGCTTCGTCGACGTGGATCCCCTGTTCGTTGAGCGCGTCCAGCAGGCGAACCGCAACCGCAGCGTTCGCTGCTTGATGCGGTCCTCTGAGCGCGAGCGGTTCGGCTGCGGCAACCCGCGCCGCGACATGCGCATCACGATCCGCCTCGATCAAGATTGCGCCTTTCTCGCGGCAGATCGTGGCAATCACCTCGCGGGCCCGGTCAGGCATGGCGCCACAGACGAGCGGGATTCCGGCGCGGGCGATGCCCGCCTTTTCGGCAGCAATGGAGGTCAGCGTGTCGCCGAGTTGCGCCTGGTGGTCGAAGTCGATCGAGACGATCGCGCCTGCGACGGGGGAGACGATGTTGGTGGCATCGAGACGGCCGCCAAGACCGACTTCGAGGACCGCGATCTCGACGCCGGCTTCCCGAAAAAGTTCGAAGGCCATGGCGGTCGCGCATTCAAAGAACGTGGGCAACGCTTCGAGCGCGCGCGACGCAACGAGCGACTCGGTGACGGCCTGCACGCGCGCCGCGACGCGTGCGAGGGTGTCGGTCTCGACCTCGCGCCCGTCGATGACGAAACGTTCCTCGAGACGCACCAGGTGCGGCGACGTGTAGCGCGCGGCCCGATGGCCGGCCGCCCGGAGCGCCGTATCCACCATGGCCGTCACCGAGCCCTTGCCGTTCGTCCCGGCAATGAGAAGCGGCTTGAACGCGCGTTCAGGATGGCCGAGCGCGTCGCACAACGTCGCCATGTTGGCGAGGCCGAACTTCATGCCGAAGCGCTCGAGACTGAAGAGGAACTCGAGAGACGCGGGCCTCACGGCTTCGGCGGCGCGAGCTCCGCGGGAGCGACCGGCACCGCCGCGGCGGCCGCCACCGGCGGCGCAACGGCAGCAGCCGGACGAGACTCGCGCGCGGGCGTGCCGAACCGAAGCGCGCGCGCGACCGTGTCTTTCAACTCGCGCCGATCGACGATCATGTCGATCATGCCGCGCTCGAGGAGAAACTCGCTGCGCTGGAACCCTTCGGGCAGCTTTTGACGGATCGTCTGCTCGATGACGCGGGGGCCGGCAAAGCCGATGAGCGCTTTCGGCTCGGCAATGATGATATCCCCCAGCATCGCAAAGCTTGCGGTCACGCCGCCTGTGGTTGGATCGGTCAGGATGGAAACATAGGGCAGCTTCGCGCGATCGAATCGCGCGAGCGCCGCGCTGATCTTGGCCATCTGCATCAGCGACAGCGCCCCTTCCATCATCCGCGCGCCGCCGGAGCTCGACACGATCACGACCGGCAGGCGCCGTTCGATCGCCCGCTCGATGGCCCGCGTGATCTTCTCGCCGACCACGACCCCCATGCTGCCGCCGATGAACCCGTATTCCATCGATGCCAGGGAGGCTTCGATGCCGTTGATGCGTCCCGTGGCGCAGATAACGGCGTCCTTGAGGCCCGTCGCGGCAATGCTCGCGTCGAGGCGCTTCCGGTAGGGTTTCGTGTCGGTGAATTTCAGCGGATCGGTCGACTGCAGCCCGGCATCGTACTCTTCCCACGTCCTGTCGAAGAGCATGCGGAGGCGTTCGGTCGCGCCGACCCGGAAATGATGGCTGCACTTCGTGCAGACGTTCAGGCTGGCTACCAGGTCCTTGTTATAGAGAATCTCGCCGCAGGACGGGCACTTGACCCACAGCCCCTCGGGTACCCGGCTCGGCTTGTCGGAGGGGGACTCGATCGGCTTGCGGACCTTCTTGAACCAGGCCATTCAGGTGAGCTTATCAAAACGCGAGGTGCGAGGCGCGAGACGCGCCGAGGTCCGAGGTTCGAGGTGCGAGATCCGAGGTGCGAGGTCCCGCCTTCGCCGCGGAGCGGCACTGCGGGCAAGCCGCGATTGATTAGCGCGTGCGGGGCACGTAATAACGCGTTCCCTTTCCCATGCTGTTCATCTGTTTCACCAGGTCGTCCAACGACTCGTCGCCCGCCGTGAGATCGAACTGGGAGGTTTCCACGACGAGCAATGGCGTGGCGGTGTAATGAAAGAAGAAGTGGTTGTAGGCCTCGTTCAGCTCGCGCACGTATTCATCGTCCAACGACGGCGCCTCGGGATTCGCGCGCCCGCGATCCTTCAGCCGCCGCCGGAGCACGTCGGTCGGCGTCTGCAGGTAAATGACGAGATCCGGCTGTGGCACGTCCTCGGCGAGCAGCTCGTAAAGCCGCTGGTATATGAACAGCTCGTTGTCGTCGAGATTCAGATACGCATAGATCTTGTCGCGCTCGAACAGGTAATCGCAGATGGTGAGCTGGCTGAAGAGATCGTGCTGCCTGAGCGCCGTCTGCTGCCGGTGCCGCGCCAGCGTGAAAAAGAGCTGCGCCTGGAAGCCGGCGCCCTCCCGCTCGTTGTAAAAGTCCGCCAGGAACGGATTCTCGGGCTCGTCGAGCACGAGTGTCGCATCGAGCCGCGCGCCGAGCCTGTCTGCCAGGGCCGATTTGCCGACGCCAACCGGTCCCTCGATGGCGATGTACCGAAACTCACCCACGGTGTGGCGGGAAGTATACCAGCCGACGTGCGCGGAGCGCCGCGTACGCGAGGGCTGATACTGTATTTGCGTGCTTCGCGTGGACCGCCTCGAACTGCGGCTGTTGCGGCTGCCGCTCGTGCATTTCTTCGAGACCAGCTTCGGCCGATCGTACGACCGGACGTTCGTACTGGTGACGCTTGGCGACGCCGGGCTGGACGGCCTCGGAGAATGTGTCGCCGACGCAAACCCGTTTTACAGTGCGGAAACGACCGTCACGGCGTGGCACATCATCAAGGATTTCATCGCGCCGCTCGTGCTCGGCCGCTCCTTTGCGCACCCTCGCGACGTGTATCCGGCGCTGCGGCCCATTCGCGGTCACCAGATGGCAAAGGCAGCGGTTGAAATGGCCGCGTGGGACCTGGCCGCACGCAAGGCCGGCGTGCCGCTGCACGTGCTGCTGGGCGGCACGCGCTCGTCAATCGAGTCGGGCGTGTCGATCGGGATCCAGGACTCTCTCGAGCAGCTTGCCGAGAAAATCGCTACCGAGCGCGCGGCGGGCTACCGCCGCATCAAGATCAAGGTGAAACCGGGGTGGGACGTCAACGCGGTCGAGATGGTGCGGGCGCGGTTCGGCGACATCCCGCTCATGGTCGATGCGAACGCGGCCTACACGCTTCGTGATGCGCCTCACCTGGCGGCGCTGGACCAGTTCGACCTGATGATGATCGAGCAGCCGCTGGAGTACGATGATCTCCGCGACCACGCGGCGCTGCAGCGGCAGATCCGGACGCCTGTCTGTCTCGACGAATCGATACACACGGTGCGCAGCGCCGAAGAAGCGATCGCGATGGGCGCGTGCCGCGTCATCAATATCAAGCCGGGCCGCGTTGGCGGCCATGCCGAATCGATCCGGCTGCACGACGAGGCGGCCGCACACGGCATTCCGGTGTGGCATGGCGGCATGCTGGAGAGCGGCATTGGCCGCGCACACAACATCCACTTGTCGACGTTGCAGAATTTCACGCTGCCGGGGGACATCGCGGCGAGCCGCCGCTACTACGTTCCGGATCTGATCGAGCCGGGCATTGAGGTGCGGCCCGATGGCACCATCGCCGTGCCGCAAGGCCCGGGGATTGGCGTGAATGTCGATGCCGACCGCGTGCGGGCGGCGACGATTGAAACATACGAACTGAGGGCCTGAACTGTGTGGAAGATGAGCCGACCGACCCCTGCGCTGATCGCGCTTGTGCTGATCGCACAGGGCTGCGCCAGCGCGCCGCCGCGCCCCACTGCCCCTGTCATCAGCACCGATCAGAAGACCGCCTGGATCCTTCAACTGGAAGATCAGCGCATCCTCAACGTCCCGGCGCCGGCACCGCCGGTGGTCACGACGCCGCCGCCGCGAAAGAAGACGCCGCCGCCTCCTCCTGTGGTCACGCCGGACCTGCTCAGGCTCATCACCGACTCCGAGGCGCGCATTCGTCGCCGGGCCGCGCTGGCAATCGGCCGCGCCGGTCTGCCCGAAGGTGTCGCGCCGCTGCAAACCGCGCTTGCCGATCCCGATCCCGAGGTCCGCGAGATGGCCGCGTTTGCGCTTGGATTGCTGGCGGACCCGGCAGCCGTGCCGGCAGTGACGACCGCGCTCCAGGACGCCGACGCGCGCGTCAGGGGACGCGCGGCCGAAGCGCTCGGATTGATTGGCGAAGAACTGCCGCCGCCGGCCACATCCCGGCTCGACAAGGCCCAGCAGCAGGCAGCCGCTACCGCGATCGGCTCGATGATCAACCCGTTCATCAAGCAGGGCGCGATTGCGCAGATCGCGCCGGACGATGAGCAGTGGCCGAAAGCACCGGAAGCGGAGGCCGTGCGGCTTGGCCTGTTCGCGCTCGTGCGATTGAAAGGATGGGATGCGCTGGCCTCGTCCGTCCTCGACGCGTCGGGACGTCCCGTCAGTTCGTGGTGGCCTGTTGCATTCGCGCTGCAACGTATTGGCGATCCGCGAGCCGCGGAACCGCTTCGGTACTTGTTGCAGACGCAGGGGCGCTATACACGCGCGTTTGCCGCGCGTGGACTCGGCCGGTTGAAAGACACGTCGTCCACGCAACCGCTGATCACGCTCCTGCAACAGGCACGCGGTGATACGGCCATCACGGTTTCTATCGTTCGCGCGCTTGCCGAGATTGGCGCGCGGGAGGGGATTGCACCAATCACCGCGCTGCTCACGGCGGACGCCGTCGACCCGAACGTGCGCCTGGAGGCGGTCACCGCGCTTGGCGCGCTGAAAGCCAGCGAGGCGTTGCCGGCGATCCAGGACCTGTTGACGGATGACTGGCCGGCGCTCCGCGCCGCAGCGCTGCGTTCGGCCTCAGCCATCGATCGGGATTCGTTCGTGCTGCTCCTGTCGGGCCTCGAACCGGATCGTCACTGGGTCGTGCGCGCGGCGCTGGCGGAGGTGCTCGGCACGTTCCGCGCGGAGACGGGCACGGAACAGCTTCGCGCGATGCTGAACGATGCCGACAAGCGGGTCGTGCCATCGGTGATCGACGCGCTCACGCGCCTGCGCGTCACGGACATCGACGACATCCTGTTGACGCACGTCAAGAGCTCTGACTACGCCATCCGGGCGGCCGCCGCTCGCGGAATCGGCGAGGTGAAACCAGCGAATGGCGCGCAGGCGCTGAAGGACGCCTACCAGGCGGGCCTCGCCGATACGACGGAAGATGCGCGCACGGCCGCACTGTCAGCGCTCGCAAAGTACGGAGCGCCCGATGCCGTCGACACCCTCAAGGTTGCGCTGGGAGATAAAGACTGGGCCGTCCGACGGCAGACCGCGATGTTGCTCGGCCGCCTCGATCCGTCAATCGAGACCGCGCACGCGATCCGTCCTGTGCCTTCGACGCCAACGGTCCCTTACGACTCACCGGCGCTCGTCAATCCCCAGTACTCTCCGCACGCATTCATCGAGACCGCGAAGGGGACCATCGAGATCGAGCTCGCCGTCCTCGATGCGCCGCAGACGGCGGGGAATTTCATGGCCCTCGCGAGGAAGGGGTACTTCAACGGCCTGCAATTCCAACGCGTGGTGCCCAACTTCGTCATCCAGGATGGCGATCCGCGCGGCGACGGGGCAGGGGGGCCTGGCTATACGATTCGCGACGAGCTCAACGAGCGGCCGTACGTTCGCGGCGTTGTCGGGATGGCTCTCTCGGGTCCGGATACCGGCGGCAGCCAGTACTTCATCACGCATTCACCGCAGCCGCATCTCGATGCGAAGTATACGGTCCTCGGCCGCGTGGTGAACGGGATGGACGTGGTGGACAAGATTCAGCAGCTCGATGTGATCGAGCGGGTGCGGATCTGGGATGGCAAGAGCTTCCAGTGAGGTTATCCGTACAGCAAAAACGGGGGCGACAGTCGCCCCCGTTTTTTGGCGGGCGCGGCAACTTACCGCTTCTTGCCGCCCTTCTTCTTCCCGCCCTTAGCAGTTTTCTTTGCCATTGCGCTTTATCCCCCCCTTCGTGTGGGATTCGTCCTGCGAAGAGCCTCAACCGCACATCGCAGCGTCGCGGCCCGCGGCACGTCGACGGTGCGCCTGTCGGCGCTCGTCGCTTCTTTGCTCACTCCCGCTGGTGGTCGCGAGAGGTCTGCAGCTAAAAAAATCGGGGGTGCGCAAGTTCCCTTGTGACACCCCCAGGACCGGCGGCGGCCGTTAGCGCTTCTTCCCGCCCTTTTTCTTGCCGCCCTTCGCAGTCTTCTTCGCCATTAGTTCCTCCTTGGAACGTGGCAGCTCAGCATGTTATCGGTGACCAGGGGTTACAACAGGTGGGCTGAGCGATCCACCCTCATACAAGATGTAGATTATGGACGAGAAAGCTCAAGTGTCAAGCACAAACTGCTCCGAAAGTCAAAAAAATGCATCCTGCAAAAGGTGTCGGATCGATGCGTGGAGAACTGTAGCGCACCGCGCAACGAAGGACGACGAAGATAACGGATCTTTGTTTCGTTTCGAGCATCCGTTTCCTCCGTGACCTCCGTTCTCACCTGCGGCTCAATCGATTCAGCGCGCGATTCGCTGCCGCGCGCGTGTCCGATCCTCCACCGAACCACGTGCTCGCCGCGCGGTAGTACGTGATCGCCTGGTCGCGATGCGCGAGCCGCTCGTGCACGCGCGCGGCTTCGAGGTACGCCGCCGCCGCGATGGGTGCGGGACACTCGCGCGCACCTTTGATCGCGAGCTCGAACTGCTCGAGCGCGGCCGCATCATCCTTCTTCGTCAGCAGCGCGCGGCCATAGCGATACCTCGCGACGGGATCCTTGGGGTCGAGGGTCAGGCTGCGGGCCAGCATCAGCTGCGCGCCGGCGAAGTCCGAACGCTCGAGTTTCCTGAACCCCTCGAGCGACAGTCGATACGCCTCGGTCTCGATCGGGTCGGGCGCGCGGCGCAGGCGCGTGGTCGCGCGCGCGCGGATGTTCTGCGCGTCCGGTGCCGGCGCGTTGGCGATCGCAAGCCGGTAGGTGGCAACTGCCGATTCGCGATGCCCCAGGCGATCCTCCGCTTCGCCGAGCGCAAGGTAGGCGGCCGCGAGCGCGCCGTGGGGACGGGTCGGCCGCGCGTCGATGACCTCGTGGAGCTGCTCGAGCGCGTGATCGGTTTGATAGAGCGCGTTCAGATGACGCGCGATGCCCATCCGCGCCTGGATCTCCGCAAGAGCCGGCTCGCTGACCCGCTGTTCACGCGCGGCCGCGAGCAGCGAGCGCCACGTGTCCAGGCTCGCGCCGATATCGTGGCGATATGTGTCCTGCACGTCGGCGAGCTGCGAGACGAACAGAGGATTCCCCGGATAGCGGTCGTGCAACGACTCGAGCAGTGCGATCGCCTGGTCGATCCGATGCTCGTACCACAAATAGATGATCTGCAGCTGGTAGTCCGCTTCTCCCTGCAGCAGACGCCCGTGGGCGCGTGCGCGCAGCATTCGCGCCAGCCCTTCGGTGCGATTGCCGCCCGGCAACATGAGCAGGAAGCGGAGGACCTTGGCCGAGGCCGGCGCGACATCGGCGTAATACTGGTACATCCCGACGCCGAAATACGCATCGTCGAGATCCGCATCGAGCGCAATGGCGCGTTCGAGCGCCTGCTTGATGCGCTTGCCGTCTCGCGCCGCCGCGAGCTTCTCGTCCCGCAGCACCTGGAACTGGACGCGTGCGGCATACGCCGCCCCGACGTAGAAGTGCGCTTCCGCGCTGTCGGGCTCTCGCTCCGCCCACTCTTCGGTGGAGGCGATCGCCTTGTCAATTGAGGCGATGAATTCCTGGTCGAGCGCGGGGCTGGCTGGATCGAGCTGGATGCGCCACCACGTCAGCGTGGCGTCCAGCACGTCACACGCTTCGCGCGGCGCGGGGCCGCAGGCCCGCTGCAGTTCGGCATCCGCCTGGTCGAACTGCGCATCGAGAATGTAATCGTAGACGCGGACCAGGCTCTCCACGCCGGTCAGGTTCTGCCCACGACCGAGCGTGGACGTGGTGACGCTCACCACGCACAGGACGGCGGTGCCGGCCGCGAGGCACGCCGCGTGGCGGTGCCCGCGGCGCATCACGTCACGCTGGTGCGGAGGTGCTGCTTTTCGGTGTGGCGTTCGAGCGCGAGCGCAAGGAGCCGATCGAGGAGCGCAGGGTAATCCACGCCCGAGGCGGCCCAGAGCTTCGAGAACATGCTGATGGTGGTGAACCCCGGAATGGTGTTCACTTCATTCACGTACAGCGATTGATCCTTGCCACCGAGGAGAAAGTCGACTCGCGCCATGCCGGCCGCATCGACGGCCTTGAACGCCTCGACCGCGAGCTTGCGCACGATCTCGGTAAGCTTCGCCGGCACGTTCGCCGGGATCACGCACTGCGATCCGGCGTCGATGTACTTGGCTTCGTAGTCGTAGAACTCACGCGACGGGATGATCTCGCCAACGATCGAGGCTTCAGGCTCGTCGTTGCCGAGCACGCCGCACTCGAGTTCGCGCACCGGCGTGACGGCCGCTTCGATCACGATTTTCCGATCGAAGCCCGCGGCCAGCCCGATTGCATCGCGCAGTCCCTTCTGATCCTTGGCCTTCGAGATGCCGACGCTCGATCCAAGGTTGGCCGGCTTCACGAACATCGGGAACTTCAGCGCGCGCTCGAGCTCGATCGCGATCCGATCCGTCTGCCGTTCCCACTCGTGTCGCATGACCACGCGGTAGGGGCAGATCGGCAATCCGCGCGCGGTGAACAGGACCTTCATCACCGCCTTGTCCATCCCAACGGCGGATCCGAGCACGCCCGATCCGACGTAAGGGACGTTCGCTAATTCCAGAAGCCCCTGGATGGTGCCGTCTTCTCCGTAGGGCCCGTGCAGCATCGGGAAGATCGCATCGAGTGCGAGACCGGTCACGATGGCCGATGGCAGGTCGGCATCCTTCGCTCGCGACGTGCGGTCGATCGACAGGATGGTCTCCTCACCCGGATGCGCGACGAGGTGCACCTCGCGGCCTTCCCGGACCGGGCGTGCCGCTTCGAGACGCGCCTGCTCGATTACTTCACCCGCCGACATCATCATTGGCGGCTTGTCCGCAAGCGCCCAGCGCCCATCTTTTTCTATCTTGATTGGCACCGGCTCGTAGCGTTTCCGGTCGAGGTGTGCGAACACCGCCGCCGCGGATGCGAGCGACACCTCGTGCTCGCCCGATCGGCCCCCATACAGCACACCCACGCGAAGTCGTTTCACGATGTCAGAATACCGTAAGACGGCTCATGCCGAGCACCTTCACGTTCCGCGTCACTCATGCCGAAGGCGCCGCTCGCCGCGGAACGCTGACGACGCCGCACGGCGTCGTGCAGACGCCGGCATTCATGCCGGTCGGCACACGCGGCGCGGTCAAGGCCATCACGCATCGCGATCTCGAGGATCTCGGCGCCGAGATCATTCTCGGCAACACCTACCACCTTCACCTGCGTCCAGGCGACCCGCTGATCGCGCGTGCGGGTGGACTGCATGCGTTCATCGGGTGGCCGCACCCGATTCTCACCGACAGTGGCGGCTACCAGGTGTTCAGCCTCGCGGCGATGCGCAAGGTGACCGAAGATGCCGTGACGTTTCGCTCGCACCTCGATGGCGCCGCGCATACCCTGAGCCCGGAAGCCGCGGTCGATGTGCAGGCGCAGCTTGGCTCTGATATCGCGATGGTACTCGACGAGTGTATCGCCACGCCCGCGACGCCGGACCTCGCGCGAGCCGCGATGGAACGTTCCGTCCGCTGGGCGCGACGAGCGCGCGAGCGGTACTTGCAGTTGCGCGACGACCCTGCCTCTGCGAACGGGGTGATCGTCACGAATCGCGGTCAGGCCCAGTTCGGGATCGTCCAGGGCGCCACGTTTCCCGATCTGCGGACCGAGAGTGTCCAGGCGACGGTCGAGATCGGTTTCGAGGCCTATGCGATCGGAGGTTTGAGCGTCGGCGAACCAGTAGACGTCATGTACGACGTCGTCGCGCACACGGCCCCTCAGTTACCCGAAGACCGCCCGCGCTATCTGATGGGGACGGGTATGCCGGACGACCTTATGGAATGCGTGGCGCGCGGCATCGACATGTTCGACTGCGTGCTGCCGACCCGGAACGCCCGGAACGGGCAGCTTCTGACCCGTAACGGGGTCCTGGTTATCAAGAACGCACAGTACGCGGAGGACCGGCAGCCCCCGGACCCCGAATGCGGCTGTTACACGTGCCGCCACTTCAGCCGCGCCTACCTCCGTCATCTATTCATGGCGGGCGAAATGACCTCCGGGACCCTCAATACCGTCCATAACCTCTACTTTTACCTTGACTTAATGGGCCATATTAGGGACGCTATCAGTTTAGGCACGTTTGAACGGCTCCGCTCGGAGTTCCATCAAACCTTCTCTCGCCGCCCTCAACACTAGACCGCCATGCGACTCGAGAACGGAGTTCCTGTCTCGGTACGCCGCATGACGGCGGCGCGCACAGCGCGCCCGCGAAGGAGCGGAGCGGGGCATGGGGCCCCCGCGAGCGACCGAGCCGGGGCACGGGGCGGAGCCCCGACTGAATAATGACGGGTTTGGATCTGCACTACGTGTCGATAATCGCGATGGCGAGCCCTGGCCAGGGCGCCGGCGGGCTGGTACAGTTTCTGCCTTTCGCGCTGATCCTGGCGATTTTTTACTTCGTGATCCTGCTGCCGATGAAGCGGCGGCAGAAAAAAGTCCAGGAATTCCAGAACTCGTTGAAAGTGGGCGACAAGGTGGTCATGACCAGCGGTATCTACGGTCAAATCACCAAATTGAACGAACGGTCGATCCAGTTGCAGATTGCCGACAAGGTTCGCATCGAAGTGGCGCGCGCCGCGGTGGGCGGCTACCAGGGGCAGGAACCGGTCGTGCCGGAAACCGGGAACGTCTAAATCATGTACAAGAACCTTCGCTGGAAAGTCCTCACGATCGTCGTCGTCGTTGGCGTCAGCTGCGCCATTGGCGTTTACCCGTTGCTCGCGGAGCGGTATCACTGGCCGCTGCCACAGTACCTCAAGAATCACGCCCTCAAGCTCGGTCTCGACCTGAAGGGTGGTGTGCACCTCGTGCTGCGGGTCAACACTGACGACGCGCTCAGGCTGACGACAACGGCAACCAGCGAGCAACTGCGCGAGTCGCTGCGCACCGGCAACATCCCGGTGACCAACATCACCGTTGAAGCGCCGACGAAGTTCCGCGTCGACGGTGTTCCGCCGGATCGTGACGCGCCGTTCCGCCAGGCAGCCGATGAAATCGCGGCCAACAACTACGATCGCAACCCGCTGGCGGGGGGCGCTTATGAGTTCACGATGAAGCCGATCATCGAACGCGACCTGCGCGAGCAGGCCGTGGACCAGGCGCTGCAGACGATCGATCGCCGCGTCAACGAGCTCGGTGTCGCCGAACCGAGCATCGCGCGTCAGCCGCAGGGCGATCAGATTCTCGTGCAGATGCCGGGTCTGACCGACGTGGCGCGCGCGAAGGAGATCATCCGTTCGACGGCGCTGCTCGAGTTCAAGCTCGTCGAAGCGGGCCCGAGCTCGTCGAAAGAGGAGCTCCTGAAGCAGTACAACGGGAAGCTGCCGGGCGACATGGAGATCCTGCAGGGCTCCGCCGAACGCGGCAGTGGCGACACCGGTCCTGTGTTTTACGTCGTGCGAAAGATCGCCCCGGTCACCGGCCAGGATCTGCGCGTCGCGCGGCCGGGACTCGACGAGAACAATCAGCCTGCCGTCCACTTCGAGCTGAAGTCCGCGGGCGCACAGAAGTTCGGCAAGCTCTCGGGCGAGAACATCGGCCGTTATCTCGCAATCGTTCTCGACAACCGCGTGGTCTCCGCACCGCGGCTCGAGGGGCGCATCACCGACCAGGGGCGCATCAGCGGCGGCTTCACGACCGAGCAGGCCAACGACCTCTCGTTGACGCTGAGGTCGGGCGCGCTTCCCGCGTCGCTGACATACCTGGAAGAGCGTGTCGTCGGCCCGACGCTGGGCGCTGACTCGATCCGCTCGGGCGTCATCGCCTCGGGGACCGGCCTGCTCCTGATCCTGTTGTTCATGCTCTGGTACTACAAGCTGTCGGGCGTGAACGCGGTCATCGCGCTGATTTTCAACCTGATCATCCTGCTCGGCCTGATGGCTTACGTGGGCGCGACGATGACGCTCCCGGGCATCGCGGGCTTCGTGCTGACGATGGGCGTGGGCGTGGACTCGAACGTGCTCATTTTCGAGCGCATCAAGGAGGAGCTGGCCGCGCAGCGAGGCGTGCGCGCCGCAATCAATGCCGGGTTCAGCCGCGTGTTCCTGACGCTGCTCGACACGCACGTCGCATCGCTGATTTCAGCGGCGTTCCTCTTCCAGTTCGGCACCGGCCCGATCCGCGGCTTCGCGACGACGCTGTCGATCGGCCTGCTCGTCAACCTCTTCACGTCGATTTTCGTGTCGAAAACGATTTACGAGCTGGAGCTCTCGGCCCGCAAGGAGCCGGCGCTCAGTATTTGACCTCTGCAAACCGCGAACTGCGACCTGCGAACTGTGAACGGCAAGTAACGCCATGCATATTTTCAAGAATCCGAACTTCAACTTCGTCAAGTGGCGCTGGCACGCGATTGCGATCTCGTGGGTGATCATCCTCGCGGGCGTCCTGGTGATCTGGACGAAGGGGATGCCGAAGGGGGTCGAGTTCTCCGGCGGCACGATCGTCATCCTGCAGTTCGATCAGAACCCGAACATCGAGCAGGTGCGGTCCGCGCTCAGCAACGGCATGCCCGGCGGCGGAAACGCCATCGTCCAGCAATACGGCCCGCCCACGGCACGACAGGTGATGGTGCGCGTGCACACTGCCGGCGCGGAGACCGGAGGCTCCTTGAGCGCCACCGCCGAGCAGGTCACGAACGCCATCAAGCAGGCCAATCTCGGGAACTTCCAGGTGGCCGGGCAGGAAATCGTCGGCCCGACGGTTGGTAAAGAACTCCAGACGCGCGGCACCCTGGCCACGATCTTCGCGCTCGCCGGCATCCTGGTCTACATCGCCATCAGGTTCCAGTTGAGTTTCGCGGTCGGCGCCGTCGTCGCGACCGTGCACGACCTGCTCATCACGCTCGCGGTCCTGGCGTTCTTCCGCTACGACCTGACGCTGAACGTCATCGCCGCTATCCTGACGATCACCGGCTATTCGATGAACGACACGATCGTCATCTTCGATCGTATCCGGGAGAACATGCGGTCGATGCGGCGCGACAACATCGAGCACATCGTGAACGTCGCGGTGAACCAGATGCTCGACCGCACGCTGATCACCGGCGGCACCACGCTGCTCTCCGTGACGGCGCTGTACTTTTTTGGCGGAGAAGTGCTCAAGGGCTTCGCGTTTACGATGATCGTCGGCATCATCACGGGCACCTACTCCAGCGTGTTCATTGCCGCGGCAATCGTGATCATCTGGCACGGACGCAAGCATGTGAAGGCGGCGCCGGTTGCGCCGGTCGCCCCCGCGAAGAAGCCTCGTCGCGCGCGCGCGTCGTAGTCGACATTCGTGGCCTGGCTAGACGCCGCTCTGCTGGGGGTCGTGCAGGGACTCACCGAGTTCCTGCCGGTCTCGTCCACAGCCCATCTCCTCATCGGCGCGCGGCTGCTTCGCTTCGACGATCCCGGCGGTGTCTTCACGGTCATGATCCAGCTAGGCTCGATCGTGGCCGTGATGTGGCTGTACCGCGTGAAGATCTTCAACGTGCTCCGCGGTCTGCCCTCGGATCCCGAGGCGCGGCACTTCGTCCTGATGATCGTGGTGGCGTTCCTCCCCGCGGCTGTCGCCGGCGCGCTGTTCTCCGGCTTCGTGAAGCGCGTCCTCTACACCACCCCGGCGGTCATTGCGGCCAGCTTCATCCTCGGCGGTATCGTGATGCTCGTGGTCGAGCGCTATCGGCCCGCCCCGACGGTGCTGAACGCGGACCACACGTCGCTCTCGCGGGCGCTCGGGATCGGCCTGTGCCAGGTGCTTGCGCTCATTCCCGGTGTCTCACGGTCCGGCGCGACGATCGTCGGCGCAATGCTGATGGGGCTCGATCGTCCAGCGGCGGCCGAATTCTCGTTTTTCCTGGCGATGCCGACCATGGCCGCTGCGTTCGCCCACGACCTGATCGAGGTCCGCCATCATCTGAGTCCTGAGCGCGCGCTCGAGATCACGATCGGCTTCGTGATGGCGTTTGTGGCGTCCGCGCTGGTGGTGAAGCCGTTTCTTGCGGTCGTCAGACGGTCCGGATTCGTGCCGTTTGCCTGGTACCGGATCCTGGCCGGCGTCGTGCTGTTTGCGGCCCTTGCCTTGAGGTGGTTCTAGCAGGCGGCATTGAGTTGAGTGCCGGTTTGTGTTGTTGATTGGTTATGCAGTGGCTCCGCCGCAGTTTCATCGCCGGGTTCTTCGTCACTGTCCCGCTCTTCATTTCGGTTGCCGCGCTGGTGTGGCTGTTCCGCATCGTCGACGGCCTGGTCGGGCCGGTTTATGCGAAATATCTCGGCCGCGATATCCCGGGACTCGGGCTGCTGACAACCGCCATTGCCATTGTCCTCGTCGGTGCCCTCGCCACCAACGTCGTCGGCAACCGGCTGCTCCGCCAGGCGGAAGCGTTGTTGTTGCGGGTGCCGCTGTTCCGGAGCGTTTATGCGCCGGTCAAGCAGCTGGTGGTCGCCTTCTCGCCTGACAACGAGTACGGCTTCAAGCGGGTCGTCCTCATCGAAGATGCGTCGAAGGGCTTCGTCCTCGGCTTCCTGACGAAGGAGTTCACCGTCGATCGCGGCCAGGGGCCGGAGGCGCTGGTGGCGGTTTACGTTCCCACCAATCACCTCTACCTCGGAGACATCGTGATCTATCCGCGCGATCGCGCGGCGTATCCCGATATCACGGTTGAGCAGGGCATCCGCATTTTCCTGACCGGCGGCATGGCGCTGACCGAACGGATGCGCGCCCGCCGGGGGGACGATCGCGTCGGAGATTTCCGGGTATGACGGTATAATTTGTTGTTTTGACCTTTCACAGGATCGCTTTCAAAGGACCGCAATGATCGTGAAGTTTCGAATCGTCCTCCTGCTGCTGGCGCTCACGGCGCTCATGCCCACTGTCACCTTCGCCGCACAGCCCCCGTCGGGCCAGGCCGCGGCGGAATCGGCGCAGCGCCACGCGGGAGGCGAGGCAAACCTGATCTTGCCGGACCTCTCGACAGAGAGCTTCAAGGGGATCAACGCCCGCACGCTGTTGATGGGCGGCCTCGCCGTCTGCCTGCTCGGCCTCGCTTTCGGCATGGTCATCTTCACGAGATTGAAGAACCTGCCGGTGCATCGGTCGATGCTCGAAGTGTCCGAGCTGATTTACGAGACGTGCAAGACGTACCTCATCACGCAGGGCAAGTTCATCCTGATCCTCGAACTGTTCATTGGCGTGATCATGATCTTCTACTTCGGCGTGCTCCAGCAGTTCGACGCCATGAAGGTCGCGATCATCCTGCTCTTCAGCCTGATCGGCATCGGGGGCAGCTACGGCGTCGCATGGTTCGGCATTCGGGTGAACACGTTCGCGAACTCACGCGCCGCCTTTGCCGCGCTGAAGGGGCAGCCGTATCCCATCTATGCGATCCCGCTGCAGGCGGGCATGAGCATCGGCATGCTGCTCATCAGCGTCGAGCTGTTCATGATGCTCTGCATCCTGCTGTTCATTCCGGGAGACTACGCAGGCTCCTGCTTCATCGGCTTCGCGATTGGCGAGTCGCTCGGCGCGGCGGCGCTCCGCATTGCCGGCGGCATCTTCACGAAGATCGCCGACATCGGGTCGGATCTGATGAAGATCGTCTTCAACATCAAGGAAGACGACGCGCGCAACCCCGGGGTCATCGCGGACTGCACGGGGGACAACGCGGGAGACTCGGTGGGTCCCAGCGCCGACGGGTTTGAAACCTACGGCGTCACGGGCGTCGCGCTGATCTCGTTCATTCTCGTCGCGGTGACGGACCCCTCGATCCAGGTGCAGCTGCTCGTCTGGATCTTCGTCATGCGCATCATGATGATCGTCGCGAGCGGCGTCTCCTATCTCCTGAACGAGGCGATCTCGAAGGCGCAGTACAGCAACGCGGCGACGATGAACTTCGAGGCGCCGCTGACGCGCCTCGTGTGGCTCACGTCGATCGTGTCGGTGATCATCACCTACATCGTGTCGTATCTGCTCATCCCGAACATCGGTGGCGACCCGACGCTGTGGTGGAAGCTTTCGACGGTCATCACCTGCGGCACGCTCGCCGGGGCGATCATTCCCGAGCTGGTGAAGATCTTCACGTCGGTGGACTCGCATCACGTGCGCGAGGTGGTGACCTCGGCGCGCGAGGGCGGCGCGTCGCTGAACATTCTGTCCGGCTTCGTGGCCGGCAATTTCAGCGCCTACTGGCTCGGCATCAGCATCGTGGCGTTGATGTCGATCGCGTACATCGTCAGCACCTTCGGTCTCGCGCAGCTCATGATCGCGCCGGCGGTGTTCGCCTTCGGTCTCGTCGCGTTCGGCTTTCTCGGGATGGGCCCGGTCACCATCGCCGTCGACTCCTACGGCCCCGTCACCGACAACGCACAGTCGGTGTTCGAGCTCTCGGTGATCGAGACGCTCCCGAACATCACCGAGGAGATCAAGAAGAACTACGGCATCAACGTGAACTTCGCGCGCGCGAAGCACTTGCTCGAAGAGAACGACGGCGCCGGCAACACGTTCAAGGCGACCGCGAAACCGGTGTTGATCGGCACCGCCGTGGTTGGCGCGACGACGATGATCTTTTCAATCATCGTGGTGCTGACGCACCGGTTGCAGCCGGAGTACCTGCGGTTCCTGTCGATCCTTCATCCGCCGTTCCTGCTCGGGCTGATTACCGGCGGCTGCATGATCTACTGGTTCACCGGCGCGTCAACGCAGGCGGTCACAACGGGCGCGTACCGCGCGGTCGAGTTCATCAAACGGAACATCAAGCTCGAAGGGGTCGAAAAGGCATCGGTGGCCGACTCCAAGAAGGTGGTCGAGATCTGCACGCAGTACGCGCAGAAGGGCATGTTCAACATCTTCCTGGCGGTGTTCTTTGGCACGCTTGGGTTCGCGTTCCTCGAGCCGTACTTCTTCATCGGCTACCTGGTGTCGATCGCGCTCTTCGGACTGTTCCAGGCGATCTTCATGGCCAATGCGGGTGGCGCATGGGACAACGCGAAGAAAATCGTCGAGGTCGAGCTCAAGGAGAAGGGCACGCCGCTTCACGCCGCGACGGTGGTTGGTGATACCGTCGGCGATCCGTTCAAGGACACCTCCTCCGTGGCGATGAACCCGGTCATTAAGTTCACGACGCTGTTCGGGTTGTTGGCCGTGGAGCTGGGGGTGCAGCTGGCGGCGGAGTATGGCGCACGGATGAGTCACATTTTGTCGGCCGCGTTCCTGCTTGGCTCAGTGATCTTCGTGTGGCGCTCTTTCTACGCGATGCGCATTCGATCCGAGGCGTGACCCATGCCGAAAACGCATGGCCATTTCCGAAAAACCGGTGTCTAAGCCGGGGGAAGGTTCGTTGACACTGGTTTTTGGCTCTGACTATAATTTGCGGTCTTTTGCGCCGCAGGAATGAAGGGTAGGAGGCCGTAACCTTGCCGCGTGACATGTTCGGCGACGTGGTTGATCCGTCCATCAAGGTCGGGTCGCAGAAATGGTACACCGTCCCCCTGTCGATCTTCGCGCACGTCGTCATTTTCGGAGCGATCATCATCATTCCGTTGATGGCGACCGACGTGTTGCCGACTCCACCGTCGATGCTGGCGTTCGCGGCCGCGCCGCCCCCGCCTCCACCGCCGCCACCACCACCGCCAGCGCCCGCCGCTCCCCAGCCGAAAGTCGAGCCCGTGCCGGTGGCGAATCCGAATGCGGCGCCGATCGAAGCGCCCAAAGAGATCAAGCCTGAGTCGACCATTCCAAGCGTCGGCGAAGGTGTGCCGGGCGGCGTCGAAGGCGGCGTGCCCGGAGGTGTGGTCGGCGGCGTGGTCGGCGGCCTGCCTGAGGCACCGCCTCCGCCACCGCCGCCCCCTGCCGCACCGATCCGCGTCGGCGGCAACATCAAGACCCCGACGAAGACGAAGGACGTCAAGCCGGTGTATCCGCCGATTGCGCAGTCGGCGCGCGTCCAGGGGGTGGTCATCATCGAGGCGACGATTGGCCCCGACGGGCGCGTCAAGGACGCGAAGGTTCTGCGCTCGATCCCGCTGCTCGATCAGGCGGCGCTCGATGCAGTCAAACAGTGGGTCTACACCCCCACGCTGCTCAATGGCGTGCCGGTGCCCGTCATCATGACCGTCACCGTGAACTTCACGCTGCAGTAACTGTTCAAAACAAGGAACTCCATTCGGAGGATGGGACGAATGAATTTCATTGAAATGTGGCAGCAGATGGGGCCGATGGCCAAAGGGATCGGCGTGATCCTCGTGATCATGTCGATGATCTCCTTCGGCGTCGCAATCGAGCGCATTTATACCTTCACGCAGGCGCGCAAACAGTCGAAGCTGTACGCGCCGCAGGTGGCCAAGCACCTGAAGGAAGGACGCTTGAAGGACGCGATTGCCATCTCATCGTCGAAGAACTATCGCTACAGCCATCTCGCGAAGGTCGTGCTCGCGGGGCTGCAGGAGTACCAGTTCCAGCAGGAAGCCGGCGGCAATCTGAGCCGTGAAGATCTCGTTGATACCGTGCGCCGCGCCATCCAGCGCGCGTCGGCCCTCACCGCGAACGACCTCAAGAAGGGTGTCGCGGCACTCGCGACCATCGGCGCCACCGCGCCGTTCGTCGGCCTGCTCGGGACGGTCGTCGGCATCATCACGGCGTTCCAGGGCATCGCGGCCACCGGATCGGGCGGCCTCGGCGCGGTCTCCGCCGGTATCGCCGAAGCGCTCGTCGAAACCGCGCTCGGCCTGCTCGTCGCGATTCCGGCCGTGTGGTTCTACAACTACCTGACCGGCCGCATCGAGTACTTCAACGTCGAAATGGACAACTCCTCATCGGAGCTGGTCGACTACTTCATCAAGAAGACCGCGTAGCACGTGTCGAATGCCGCATCTGAATGCCGGACTCGCATCCGGCATTCGGCATCCGGCCTTCAGCGTCAGTAAGGAGCGTTTTCCCAATGGCAATGGACATTGGCGGCACAAAAGGCGGCCCGAAGTCCGACATCAACGTCACGCCGCTGGTCGATGTCATGCTGGTCCTGCTGATCATCATGATGCTGATCGCGCCGATGCTGCAGCAGGGCGTCGCGGTCACGCTGCCGGAGACGGTGAATCGGACGGACAAGCCCGACACCCAGGATCAGACCGTCATCGCGATCGACGCGGTCAACAAGTACTACGTCAACGCCATCCCGGTGACGAAGGACGATCTCATTCCACGCGTGCAGGCGGCACTCGAGGATAAGAAAGAAAAGATCGTCTACCTGAAGGGGGACAAGGACGCCAAGTACAGCGCCATCATGGAGACCATGGACGCGCTGCGCAAGGCGCAGATCGAGAACGTCGCCCTGATCACCGAGCGGAAGCTGCGGCCGGGTGAAACGGCGGGAGGGCAGTAATGGCGCACGCCCACAAGCATTTCGGCGCTGAACGCGTGGTGCGCGGCGAGACGCCGCACGCCAGCTCGGACATGAACGTCACCCCGCTGATCGACGTTCTCCTCGTGCTGCTCATCATCTTCATGGCGGCGCTGCCGTTGACCCAGAAAGGGGTCGACGTCAACCTTCCGCTCGAAGCGGACGCGAAGGCCCCCGAAAATCCCTCGAACACCCAGATCGTGCTCGAATACGGGGCCGACAAGTCGATCTCGGTCAACCACCAGCCGATCCAGCTCGCGGAGCTCGAGAGCCGCCTGCGCGACATCTTCGAGACGCGCAAGGAAAAGACGATGTTCATCGTCGGCGACCCGTCGCTGCGCTACGGCGAGATCGTCAACGTGATCGACGCGGCGAAGGGTGCCGGCGTCGAGAAGGTGGGAATCGTCACGCTCGGCATGCGCGAGGAAGCCACGGGGCAGAAGCCCACCGGCGGCCAGTAACGCGCATCCGCACGCCAGGAACATGAGGGCCGCTCTCAACGGAGCGGCCCTTTTTGTTTCTGACGCTGTCGGTGCTCGGTGCTTCGAGGTGCCCGGTGCTGAGGTGCCCGGTGCGACGTGCTGGGTGCGACAACGGCTCATCGCCCCGCGCGCATGCCCTCGGTGACAATCCCCACGCGCTCAACGCCGGCAGTTTTTGCCGCATCGATGACCGCCACGATGTGGCCGTAGCGCAGTCCGCCATCGCCCATCACATACAACGTCTTGTCGCGGCGCTCGCGGAAGATAGACGCGAGCCTCGTCTCGAGTTCCGAGAGCGTCACCGGTTGGTGGTTGATGGCGAGCGCCCCGTCGGCGGAGTACTCGAGCACGATTGACGGCGAAGGCTCCGTTACACCCTGCTCCGCCGGCTGCGGCAGCGACGTATCGATGCCCTGCTGCGTCAACGGCAGCGCCGCCATGAAGATGATCAGCAGCACCAGCAACACGTCAATCAGGGGCGTCACGTTGATGTCAGCGTGCGAGGGAGCGGAGCGGGGCGAGGGGGTCCCCGCGAGCGACCGAGCCGGAGTGTGGGACGGAGCCCCGCTTGAAGAAGACCGTCGCATCTCGCACCTCCTGGCGGTTAGACACCGCAGGAAGGTGCTGTGTGCTGGGATGCTCGCTGCAGCGGGCGCGCGAGGGCACGCAGCACCGAGCACCACGGACACCGAGCACCACGGGCACCGAGCACCACGGGCACCGAGCACGCAGCACCTCGCACCTTGCACGAGCACCGACAGCGTCAGTACAAAAAAAGGGCCGCTCCCGTGTGAGAGCGGCCCTTAGCTCCTGACGCGAACCCAGTTAACTCTTCTTCGCCGTCTTC
>JBKOZS010000078.1:0-34692 GCA_046726015.1 Acidobacteriota bacterium | reverse complement strand
GAGACCTGCGGCGTTACTTTGTTGTCGAGCCGCTGCACGGTCTGGAAGTCGCCAAGGCTCTGACTGCCGAAGCCGCAGCCGCCGCCGGCAGGCGCCGCCGGCTGGGCAGGTGTTGGTGGCTCACTGCCGCGGGCCTCGCCCGGCGAAGCGGATGTGGCGGGTGCGGTCGGCGCGACGCCACGTCCGGCGCCGAACTGCAACACCGGACCAATCGCCGCGGCCGCGTGCTGCATCTCGGTGGCGTTGCGCCCTCGCGTTAAGACGAGACGCGTCGCGACGCCTTCCGGGCCGCGCCCGACATACACGACGATCTTGCCTTTGACGTCGCGCCCCTGGTAGTCGTCGTGATTGCGCTCGGGAAGACTCAGGCCGTAGCCGACGAACTCCGCGGGGCCCGTAACCGTCTGCTTGCCTCCCTGGTTCTTCGAGAAGGTCACCCCTTCGCCATCCTTGAACGTCCTGGTCTGGCCGTTCACGGTGACGGTGACACTCGAGTTGCTCTTGGTATTGACCCCGAGGACCTTCACGACCTGGAAGTAACTACCGTCGTCACCGGCGGGCTTGACGCCCCATTCCTTCAGGTGATCGGCGATGTAAGCTGCCGCGAGACCGAGGCCTTCCTCGTAAACGCGACGCCCCTGCAACTGATCCGAGGCGATGTACGACAACCACTCCTTGAGCTCGTCGGGTGTAATGGACGCGGCGCCGCCGCTTGCCGTCGAACCCACCGCGACCGGTTGCGCCTGCGGCGCACTCGACGCGTGAACTCCGAGAGACAGTGCGAGCGCTGCCGCCAGGACGGCGGCAATCGGGCGGGAAATCATGAATCCAAATCCTCCGTATTGAGTGTATTACGCCGAAGGATTGTGGACCGCTTACGCCAGCCGGTTGACATCGATCCAGCACGGGATCGACGTGAGCATCGTGAAACCGGCCTGTTCGTAGAAATCCCTGGCGGTGAGGCGGCTGTCGAGGTATACGCGCGGTACACCGGCCGTTTTGGCGCGAGCGGCGACCCACGCAAGCATCGCGGTGCCATGGCCCTCGCCGCGCTGCCGCTCGTCGGTCACGAGGTCGTCGACAAACACGTGCTCGCCGCGCGACAGCGTGTGGGCCGGCCGGAAGCCCACGAGCGCGACGAGCGTGCCGTCAGTGAAGCCGCCTGCGAGTTGATAACCATCGCGCTGCTGCCGCCGGATTTCCGCAAGGAACGTGTCGGCGGTGATCCGATCGCGAAGCACGGACATCAGTGGGAACGCCGTGAGGATGTCCGTATCCGTTTCGAGCAATCGAATGGCGAATGCCACGGAGCCATTCTAATCATTCCGTGCGCAGCGATCGCATCGGATCGATGCGTGCCGCGCGGCGTGCGGGGAGGCCGTTGGCCATGAGCGCAGTGCCGATGAGGACTGCCGCCACAAAGGCCAGCACGGTGATGTCGGCCGGGCTGACGCCGAAGAGCGCGTCCGCCAGGAGCCGCCCCACAGCCAACGACGCAAGCATCCCGGACGCAACCCCCACGCCCACAACGCTCAGGCCGCGGCCGACGACATTCGCCAGGATGTCCCGCGTGCGTGCGCCGAGCGCGACCCGGATGCCGATCTCACGCGTGCGCTGCGTCACGAGATACGTCGCGACGCCATAGGCGCCACCGATCGCGAGAACGAAGGCCAGCGACGCGAACACGGCGAGCATCCACGAATACGCGGCACGCAGCGCCAGCGACCGCCGCAGGTTCTCCTCCATCGTCCGCACCCCGAAGACGGGCAGTTCGGGGTCCATCTGTCTCACGATGTCGCGGATCGCCCGCACGATCGAGTGAGGATCCACGGTCGAGTGAACGGCCATCGTGAGGGTCGAGCGTGGGATCATCGGGAGCGGGAAGTAGAGGCCCGGACGCATTGGACGCTCGAGGCCGTAATGCTTGACGTCGCCGGCGACCCCGACCACGGTGATCCACTTGGCCTCCTTGTCCCGGAACTTGATACGACGTCCGACGCCGTTGGCGCCTGCGCCCCAGAAGGTGCGGACGAAGCTCTCGTTCACGACAACCACGGGTGGGTTCTTGTCGCGGCCATCGGCCTCCTGCAGGAACCGGCCGGCGAGCAGCCTGACTCCCATGGCCTCGAAATACCCGGCCGACGCGGCGCGCGTCAGCACGACAGGATCTTTGCCATCGGGCGACGGGATTGCGCCATCCACTTCGTAGAAGTTCCCCCAGTGGCATCCGAGCGGCGGACAGGTGATGAGACCGACCGCGTCGACGCCTGGTACGTTCCGCGTGCGTTCCCGCAGTTGATCCCAGAACGCGACCCATTGCTCCGGCTTCGGCCGCGGGGCCTCGGACAGGGGAACCGTGAGCGTCAACACATGATCCGCCCGGAAACCGGGATCGACGTGTCGGACGCGATCGAACGCCTTCACGAGCAACGCGCCGCACACGAGAAGCATTGCCGCGAGCGCGAACTCGCCGGCCACCAGACACCACAGCGTTCGACGCCCGCGCGGCGCACCCGTGCTGCCAGAAGTCGACGCGTGCACGGCCGATCGCACATCGCCACCAACGGCGTGCAACGCCGGCGCCCATCCAAACAGAATCACCGTGAACGCAACGGCCGCGAACGAGAAGAGCATCACGCGTGCGTCGATCTGATACACCGCCCAGCGCGGCAGCTCGTCGGGGATCATCTGCACCAGCAGGCCGATGGCCCACTGCCCCACGACCAGACCAATCACGCCGCCAACCGTCGCGAGCAGAAGATTCTCCACGAGCAGTTGACGCATCAGGCGGACGCGGCTCGACCCGAGCGCCAGCCGGATGCCCATTTCCCTGCGCCGCGCCAGCGCGCGCGCCAGCATCACGGCCGCAACGTTCGCGCAGGCTATCAGGAGCAGCACCGCCACGGCGCCGATGACGGTCTTCGCCGCCATCCGGTAGTCCCGGACGAACTGCTCCCGTAGCGGCTTCACGAACGGAGAGACAATGTGGTCCCTGTCGCTCTTGTCCCAGACAGGCTGGTGCGCTCGCTTGAGATCCTTGTCCGCGTCCGCCGCTGTGACGCCCGGTTTCAATCTCCCGATGCCATCCGCGTTGTAACTTTGGTACGGCTGATTCGGGTCACCCGCCATCGGCACCCATAACCGCACATCGTCAGGAAACGAGGCCGAGAGTGGCATCACGCCGACGATCGTGCGCGACGCGCCATCCAGCCGCAGCGTCTTGCCGACGACGTTCCGGTCGGCGCCGAAGCGTGTCTTCCACAGCGCCTCGCCGATGACGACAACGGGTGGCCCCTTGGGCTTGTCTTCGTCGGGGGTAAAGCTGCGCCCGAGGATCGGCTGCACTCCAAGCACGCGCGGAAAGTCCCAGGTGACCTGCGCGCCCCGGATGCGCTCCGCGCCGCTGCTGTCTGACAAGTTGAAGTTGTCGGTCGAATACAGCGCAATCGACTCGAACAGCTTCATGTCGTCGCGCCAGCGAACGAAGTCCGGAAAGTTGATACCGACGATCTCGAGATTCCAGTGCGGCGCGGTTTCGTTGATGTAGACGAGACGATCGGGGTGCGCGAACGGGAACGGGCGGAGGAAGAGCCCGTTCACGAGGCTGAACACCGCAACGTTCGCCGCAATGCCCAGCGACAGCATCAGGATTACGAGCGCGGTCGCGCTCTTCTGCCGCCACAGGGACCGGAGCGCGTAGCGGAAGTCGGAAGCCATCATGAGCGTGTGCCTTTCGTCGATTGGGATCGTCAACGCCGTGCCGCGCCGCCACGTCGACGTGCGCGCCTGCAGCACGTCGGCGACTCCATGCATCCACACACGTGCGACGGCCAGGCGTCCGCTTCGTCGCGCCTCGTCGAGCCGCTCGGCAAAGAGCTCCTCCATTTCGTCAGCATGCGACTCATGGAGACGCGCCGGGATCAGCCGCAGCAACGCGCGGTACGCCGAGTGGCAGTGGCGGGCCGTCACCGTGCTTCTTCCGAGCGCGGCCGAACCCGCGAGCGCGCCAGCCTCGCCACGCGTGACAGGTGGTCTGTTTCGGCCGTGAGCGCCTGCCGGCCGCTGCGCGTCAATCGGTAGTACCGCCTCCGTTCGCTTTCCCCGGGTGGATGCTCGTCGAGCTCTTCGATCCACCCGCGATCGTGCAGCTCTTCGAG
The DNA here is from genome assembly GCA_046726015.1 of Acidobacteriota bacterium. Classification (GTDB taxonomy): domain Bacteria; phylum Acidobacteriota; class Vicinamibacteria; order Vicinamibacterales; family 2-12-FULL-66-21; genus QHWT01. The sequence goes on along the minus strand of JBKOZS010000078.1, from coordinate 30,535 downwards.
CGAGCCGTAGAGCGTGGCCGGCCAGAGACGGACCCGCCCGTCACTGAGCGACTGCACCTCGCGCGCAATCGCAAGGCCGTGCCGATCTTCGTGTGAGAGGGTAAGGAGAATGTAGAAATGCGCGGTTTTCACGGGCGCATTATATGGATCGGTATAATACGAATCAATATCACACGCCGAATTGCCTCAGATGATGGTCGTAGTGCCGGTAGACGAAAACGCCCAGCGCTTGCTCGCTCAGACGGCCGAACGCGGGATGCTCTGGCCGCGGGCCATCTGGAGGCGATGCGATTCGCTCGAGGAGGGCCCCGGCGGCATGCACCTCGTGCGTCCAGTCACCGGGCACGCGTCTGATGAGTTCAGGCGCGGTCGGCGCCCCTTTCGGGAACGGCAGGCAATACACGATCAGCTGCTTGAGGGGCGGGTATCGAATCGCGAGGCGCTTCGGCGCGACCGGCAGATCGCCGAGCGTCATTCTCGAGCAGTCCGCCAGGTGCGCCACCATCTGCGGCGCCGTCATACTGCCCCACCGCGGCTTGGATTCCGGCGTCAGCTGCGCGAGGCGCGCGCGCAGCTCGTCGCGCGTCGACGCTCTCCAAATCGATTTCATACGTCTCTCCTCGCCAGCACACCGCCGATCCATGCGGCTGGGGCCATCAACAGCAGCGCCGCCAGTTGCGACCAGCGCGCGCCGTCGCCGGGACGCAGAATCAACGACACCACGGCGCCCGCCGCGATCAGCGCGGCAACGATGGCGGCGTGTGTCGATGGCCTGCGTCCGGCGATGTGTGCGGTCAGGAACCCCGCGATCAGCGCAAACACGCAACCCCAGATGATGCTGCCGATCTTGAACGCCGCTGTCGAGGGGGCGTGCGGCGGCTGACCCGAGAGTTGAAACAGCAACGCCGCGGTCCCGCCAAATACGAGGTATCCCGCCGCAACGGCGCCAATGCTGCGCAGCATGGGCGAAAGTGTAGCCGAAGGCGTGGTACGCCGCTGAGGCTCTTTTAGCGGCCGGTGACGCCTTCGGTACCGAGGTCCGAGGTCCGAGGTGCGAGGTGCGAGGTGCGAGGTCCGAGGTGCGAGGTCCGAGGTGCGAGGTCCGAGGTCCGAGGCGCGGCCCGCCGCGGCGCGGCGGGCGCTGAGCCACTGTGCGCCGGTTCCACGCCTTACCCGACAGGTGTTCCAATATTGGCTTCGGTTCAACGCCGTCGGAATCATCGGCTTCGCGGTGCAGCTTGTCGTGCTCGCCGGCATGACACGCCTCGGTGTGCACTATCTCGTCGCAACCGTCATTGCCGTCGAGGCGGCTGTGCTTCACAACTTTGCGTGGCACGAGCGGTGGACGTGGCGTGAACGCGGCGTGGACCTCACCGGACGCGCCGAGCGTCTCTGGCGATTTCACGTGCTGAACGGGCTGGTGTCGGTGGTGGGGAACGTGGCGATGATGCGGGTACTGGTCGGGCTGCTGGGGATGCCGGCGGTGCCGGCAAACCTGGTCGCGGTGCTCGTCTGCTCAGCGATCAATTTTGCTGCGGGTCGCCGGTTGATCTGGGTGGGCTCGGAACTCGCGGATCGGCAGGTCTAACCAGCCTCCGCCAAGGCCACGGCAGTCCGCCGAAGCGCTTCGCGCGAAGGCGGAAGATCCGTCCTACAAATCGGACCTGGGATCTCGGACCTCGGCAGGACGCCCTCGCACCGCGCGCGCATCGCACATCGCACATCGCGCGTCACACTCCCTCGACAACGATCATCTCAGTGTGCGAGGTGGCCTGGCGTAAGGCCTTCGCCACCGCGTAGTCATCCGACGCCCACCACGCCTTGGCGCGTTCGACGTCTGGAAACTCCACCATGACGAATCGCTTTGGCGACCAGGTGCCCTCGAGCGTTTCGGTCTTGCCGCCGCGGACGATGAAGCGGCCGCCGTACTTGGTCAGGCTCGCGGGCACGAGCTTCCGGTAATCCTCGTAGCGGACCGGATCCTTCACGTCCACCTGCACGACGATATAGGCGCTCATTGTTTCCCCGCCTTCGACCCTCCGTCTTTCCCCTTCGAGCCTTCGACTTCGGTTTTGCGCCTGCCGTCTTGCGTCTCGGCATTTATGACGAGGTTCTCGATGAAGAACTCCATCATCCGCTGCTGATCGATCCCCGAGTGCCCCTGGTCGGGCCCCACCTGCAGTTCGAAGCTCTTCCCCGCCTGCTGCAGCGCCTTGATCAACTGCAACGAGTTCGACGGGTGCACGTTGTTGTCCGCCGTGCCGTAATACAGCAGCAGCCGCCCCTTCAGGTTCTCCACGTGCGTCATTGCCGCGCCGGCGTCGTAGCCCGCCTTGTTCTCCTCGGGGATCCACATGTAGCGCTCGGTGTAGATCGTGTCGTAATTGCGCCAGTCGGTTGGCGGCGACGAGGCGGACGCGGCAGCGAACACGTCGGGATGCCGGAGAATCTGCATGAGGGCGGTGTAGCCACCGTACGACGTGCCGTAGATCCCCACGCGGTTGCGATCGAAGTACGGGCGGTTCCAGAGCGCCTTGACGCCTTCCGCCATGTCGTCCATCTCGGTCTGCCCGAGCTTCAGGTAGATGCTGTCGAGCGTGCGCTTGCCCAGGCCGGGCACGGCACGCGAGTCGAGGTTCAACACCAGGAACCCGTACTCGGTCGTCGGGTTCGGGATCGTGAAACGTTCGTTGGCCGTGTTGCTGCCTGCGCCCGGACCACCGTAGACGCTGACGAGCGCGGGATATCGCTTCGTTGGATCGAAGTTCGACGGAAAGTGCATCAGGCCGCGAAGGGTCGTCCTGCCGTCGGCGGCAAGGTATGTAAACATCTCGACCTTTTTCAGGCCGAGTTGATCGAACTTCGTCGTATCGCTCTTCGCCAGCTCGGTGATGACCCGGCCGTCGCTGTCGAGGAGGCGCGACGTGGGAGGCACATCGTGCGCCTGCGCGACATCGACGAAGAATTTGCCGTCCGGCGACATGTTAATCGTGTGATGCAGCGCCGGATCCGTGAGCCGCGTATCCCCCTTGCCATCGAGGCCGACGCGATGAAGCTGCAGCTTCAGAGGGTTGTCGCCATCCCGCGCCGTATAGAAGAGGAGGTTCCTCGTTTCGTCCACGAGCACGAGGTTCTCCGCCTCGTAGATCGTGCTCGTCGTCAGCGGCGCGATCAGCTTTCCGCTGAGATCGTAGAGATAGAAGTTCTTCCAGCCGTTCCGCTGCGACTCCCAGATGAACCGCGTGCCGTCCTTCAGGAACCGCCGTTCCGGGCTGTTCTCGATCCAGCCGGTCGGCCATTCTTCATGAATGATCGCGCGGCATTTGCCCGTATCGGGGCTGCACGCGGCAAACTCGAGGATGTTCTGTTTGCGGTTCGTCCGGTTCAGCAGCAGCTGCTTGCCGTCCTGCGACCAGGTGATCGCATACGCGTAATGCCCGACGACCTCGTCGCTGAAGGGCTTCCCGTCCCGCACGTCGATCTTCGTCGTCTCTCTCTTCGCCACGTCGTAGACGAACAGGTCGACGACAGGATTCGGCTTGCCAGGCTTCGGATAGGCCTCGATGTCGAGCGTGTCGTAGACCTCCGTCTGGTTCATCTGCAGGTAGTAGTCCGGCACCTGCTTTTCATCGAACCGGTAAAAGGCGAGCTTCTGGCTATCCGGTGACCACCACATCGCGGTCCGCTGCGAGAGCTCCTCTCCATACACCCAGCTGGCGGTGCCGTACTTGATCCGATCGGTGACGCTGCCCTCTTTCGTCAGCGCGATTGGCGTGGCGTCTCCCGGAGTGATGAGCCACACGTTGCGATCGCGATAGATCGCCTTCAGCTTGCCGTCGGGTGATTCCGCGCTCTCGAATTGCCGGCCGCGCGCCGGGACCTCCGCGCTGTTGTCGCGTGCCCGTCCGCGCTGTCCCTGACCCTGGGATCGCGCGCCCCGTCCGCGCCCCAGGCTTGCGCCCGGCGGCGCGTCTCCGACAACGGTCGACTGTCTCGATGCGATGTCGAAGCGATGCAGCTTGCCATCCAACGAGTACTCGAACGACGAGCTGTCCTCCTTCCACTGCGCCGCGATCGACCCGAGCTTCACCGCACCCGTCGACTGCGTGCTCATGCGCGTGAACTGGTCGTAGCCGGGCATCAGCCTGAGGCGATCCTGCGCACCGACCGTCACGTGCAGCACCGCGCTAGCCGCCACGACGGCCACCGCCGTCGTCAGCCACGCGCTCCTGGAAGTCAGGACCTTCATGAACAATGTCTCCTGGAACCAGATTCTATCGTTACTGCGGCTCGACGTGAGTTCGGATGGCTTCGATGAACGCGTCGCCCAGCTGTTCGGCCTTCCGTGCGCCGATGCCGTAAACCCCTTGCAGCGCGGCCAGGGAGAGCGGCTTCACCCGCGCGAGCTCGCGCAAGGTCGTGTCATGGAAGATGACGTAAGGGGGCACGCCACGATCGCGCGCGATCTTCAGGCGCACAGCGCGCAGGCGCTCGAACAGGTCGCGGTCGACGTCGTGCCACGACTCCGTTTCGGCACGTGACCGCGTGGGCGGCCGATCCTTGGCCGGGCGCTTCTGCCGCGCGAGCGCGAGACCGGGGCGGAATGCCGCGTCCTTCAAAAGTGCCACGCCGTCTTCGGTCAGCGCGAGCACCGGGTACGGCTCGTCCGTCTGCCGCAGCAGACCCTCGGCCGTGAGCTGCTCGATATAGCCGCGCACCTCTGCGATCGGCGCGTCGCGCAACAGGCCGAACGTCGTCAGGCGATCGTGACCTCGCGCGGACACCTGCCCGCTTTCGCTGCCGCAGAGGACGTTGGCGACGTGCGCCGCGCCGAACCGCTGTCCCACGCGCGCGACGCACGACAGGATCTTCCGCGCGACAACGACGGCATCGCGGATGGATTCGAGTTCGCCCAGGCAGTAATCGCACGCGCCACAATCCGCCTTTGCATAGTCGTCGCCGAAATACCTGACGAGATGACGATGACGGCAGCCGACGCCGGCGGCGTAACGCTCCATGTCGCGCAGGAGCACGCGACGCGCATCGGTGAGCTCGCCGTTTCGTTCCAGCATGACGCGCCATTTCAGGAAGTCCGCTCCCGAGTAGATCAGCACGCACTCTGCTTCGAGGCCGTCACGACCCGCGCGTCCCGACTCCTGCTGGTAATGTTCGAGTGATTGCGGTGCGCCGGCGTGGACGACAAAGCGGACGTCGGATCGATCGATCCCCATGCCGAATGCGACGGTCGCGACCACCACGTCCGCCTCTTCATTCAGGAACGCATCCTGGTGACGGTGACGCTCCTCGTCCGCGAGTCCCGCGTGATAGGGGCGCGCGCGAACACCGGTGTCGGCGAGCCATGCGGCAAGCGCATCGACCTCGCGCCGGGACGTGCAGTAGATGATCCCGGCCTGGCCGCGGTGGCGCGCGAGGATCTCCTGCAGCTGGCGCTTGAGGCTTGCGCGAGGCAGGACACGGTAAACGAGGTTCGGCCGATCGAACGAGCCCACCAGTTCCAGCGGGTCGCGCAGTGCAAGCTGCGACACGATGTCGCGGCGCACGCGGGCAGTGGCGGTGGCGGTGAACGCGTGCAGGCTGACGCCGGGGAATCGCGCACGCAGCGCTCCGAGCTGGCGATACTCGGGCCGGAAATCATGGCCCCACTGGCTGATGCAATGCGCCTCGTCGATGGCAATGAACGAAATTTCGCCGGGAAACAGCGACAGGAAGCTGTCGCTTCCGTCCCCCGCGAGCCGTTCAGGTGACACGTAGACCAGCGCGTACCGTCCCTCGCGAATACCCGCTGCCGTCGCGGTCTTGGCGTCTGCCGACAACGCGCTGTTGTAGCAGGCGGCCTGGACGCCGTTGGCGACGAGCGTGTCGACCTGGTCCTTCATCAACGAGATGAGCGGCGACACGACGAGGCCAACGCCGCCTCGCACGAGCGCGGGCGCCTGGAAGCAGAGCGACTTGCCACCGCCGGTCGGCAGCACGACGAGCGAGTCGCGGCGCGACAGGATCGCGTCCATCGCGTCGCGCTGCAGCGGGCGGAACGAGGTGTAGCCCCAGTACCGGGAGAGGACGTCTTCGAGGGTGATGAACATTATTATAGCCGCCGATGAAACATGCCGCTCTCCTGCTCATGCTCGGCCTCGCCGTCCCGCTCACGCAGCAATTGCAGCCACCGGCCGCCGCCTCGCCGTTCCGTGTAGAAGAGACGACGATCGCCCAAATCCATGAGGCAATGAAGGCCGGTCGGTTGACGTGTCGGGCGCTCGTGGATGCCTACCTGAGGCGGATCGATGCCTACGATAAAAACGGGCCGGCGCTGAATGCGATCGTGATGACCAATCCCGACGCGCAGAAGCAGGCGGATGATCTCGACCGCCGATACGCGCAGGGGGGATCCGTCGGGCCGCTTCACTGCATCCCCGCGATCGTCAAGGACAACTTCGAGACCGTTGGTCTCCAGAGCGCCGCGGGGTCACTGTCACTGAAAGGGTTCGTCTCCAACAAAGACGCGTTTCAGGTGAAGCGCATCAAGGACGCAGGCGCCATCGTTCTCGCCAAGTCCAACATGGCGGAATTTGCATTCAGCCCGTACGAGACGGTCAACTCGATACTGCCTGGTTACACGCGCAACCCCTACGCGCTCGATCGCGTGACGGCGGGGTCCAGCGGCGGCACTGCCGCCGCCATCGCGGCGAACTTCGGCGCGATTGGCCTCGGAACGGACACCGGCAACTCGATCCGCGGTCCCGCGTCACACCAGGCGCTCGCCGGCATCCGATCGACCATGGGATTGACGAGCCGTGCGGGTGTCGTGCCGCTCAGCCTACTCGCGGACATCGCGGGACCCATGACACGAACGATGGAAGACGCGGTGGCGGTGTTCCAGGTGATCGTTGGCGAGGATCCGGATGATCCTGCGACCTCCACGGCCCATGACCGCCCGATCCCGAAGTATGCGCAGTCGCTCGTGCGCGACGGGTTGAAAGGCGCACGAATCGGTATCCTCCGCCAGGCCTATGAGCGCGACACCACGGATTCAGAGATTGTCGACGTGTTCATGGCGGCGGTCGAGGACCTGAAGCGTGCGGGCGCAACGATCGTCGACCCAGCACGGGTAGAGCTCGACAACGTGCAGCGCGCGGACGGCAGTGCCGTGTGCGGCTGGTTCAAGTACGACATCAATCGCTATCTCGCGGCGCACGGTGACCGTGTGCCGGTGCACACGCTCGAAGACATCATCAAGTCGCGTCGGTTCCATCCTTCGATCCAGGGCCGGCTTCAGTCCGCCCAGGATGGCCCCGAGAATGGGCCGGACACGCCGGCGTGCACGGCGGAGGCGGAATATCGGGACCGCTTCCGGGCGGCGGTCCTGAAGACCATGGACACGTTGAAGCTCGACGCGTTCGTCTACCCGACGTGGAGCAACCCACCGCGGTTGATTGGGGATCTCAACACGCCGCACGGCGACAACAGCCAGGTGTTCTCGCCGACGACGGGATGGCCCGCGATCCAGGTGCCGATGGGCTACACACGCGGCACCCTGCCGGCCGGCCTCACCTTCTTCGGCCGCGCCTGGAGCGAGCCGACGCTGATCAAGCTGGCGTATGCGTATGAGCAGGCCACCCACCATCGCCATCCCCCGGCGTCGACGCCACCGCTGCGTTAGAACCGGGACTTCCGAACGGGGACACTCACACTTATTCTCACAACCGGGACCAACTGTGAGTGTCCCCCTTTCTGACCCGCGCATGGCGCCCGTACGCGCGCGGGGGCCGAAGTACAATTCGACGTCATGCTCGGGATCGGGTCTGCGGTTCTCGCCCTCGTGCTCTCGCCCCCGACCCTCGCGCAGGCAACCCCGGAGGCGCTTCGCGCCCGGGTCGAGGCGCTGCACGACGCGCCCGCGACCCTGGTGCTGGGACGCCGGCTCATTAATGCCGATGCGGTGGCCCACTTTTTCGAAGCGCGCAGCTTCGCGCCCGCGTGGAACGCGCAGGCGATCGACGAAATCTGCAACGCGATCCGCCACATCGATGCAGACGGGCTGAACCCGGCCGACTACCATCTCGCCTCGATCGAGGCGAACAACACGAATCCGGCAGCCGCTATCGACCAGCAGATTCTCGTCACCGACGCGGTCGCAACGCTCATCGACCACGTCCGCTACGGCAAGGTCCGTCCCTCATCTCTCGATCGCCACTGGAACGTCGATCCGCGCGCGAACGCCCCCGCGCTCGTCGCCGTGCTCGCCCAGGTGGCCGCGCAACCCACTGCGGCACAGATCGAGAAGATGAAACCGGACCACTTCATCTACCGCGGATTGAAGGACGCGCTCGCGAGGTTCCGGCAGATTGCCGCGAACGGCGAGTGGACCGCCATTGCTGCGGGACCACCGATCACACCCGGCGTCGCTGACCCGAGGATCGATACCGTGCGCCGTCGACTCGCGACGACAGGCGTGCTCGCTGCTGACGCCGCGTCCGCAGGACCGACATACGACGAGCCGCTGGTAACGGCGGTGAAAAGATTCCAGGAGGCACATCGCCTGTCGGCCGACGGAGTGATCGGGACGACGACGATCGAGGAGATGAACGTCAGCGCGCAGGCGCGCGCCGATCAGATCCGCGTCAACCTCGAGCGGGTGCGCTGGATCGTACAAGGCCTGAACGACTCTTTCGTGCTGGTCAACCTGCCGGCATTCAAGGTCTATGTGATTCACGATCGCAAGAACATCTGGGAGTCGCGGACGCAGATCGGCCGCGCCGCACGCCAGACGCCCTCCTTCCGCGCCGACCTGCGCTACATCGTCTTCAATCCGGACTGGACGGTGCCGCCGACCATCCTGTCGAAGGATGTGCTCGAGGGCATGCGCAAGGGTGAGAACACGATCGCGAAAAAGAAGCTCACGATCTTCGACAAGGACGGGCGCGTCGTGTCGCCCGACAGCATCGACTGGCAATCCGCCACCTTGGCGACGTTTCCCTACACGCTCAGGCAGCCGCCAGGCCCCGACAACGCGCTCGGCCGCGTGAAATTCATCTTTCCAAACGAGCACTCGATTTTCCTGCACGATACGCCAAGCCGCGAACTGTTCACGCCGGATCGGCGCACCTTCAGTTCCGGGTGCATCCGCGTCGAGCGTCCGCTCGAACTCGCGGCAACATTGCTCCACGAGCAGGCTGAGTGGACACCTGAGAAAATCACGCAGACCGTCGACGCGGGACGCTCCGAGACGGTGTTCCTGAAGCAGTCCCTGCCGGTGCTGATCGTCTACTGGACCGTCAGCGTCGGTGCGACAGGCGACCTCCACATCGCGCGCGACGTGTACCACCGGGACCCCGCCGTCCTGCGCGCGCTCGCGGCCGCGCCCGTTCCCACACCCGTCAAGTGACGCTCGAGATCATCGCTGTCGTCTGCGGCCTGGCCAACGTCTACCTCACGGTGCGCCAGAACATCTGGTGCTGGCCGGTTGGCATCGTGATGGTGTCGCTCTACATCTACATCTTCTTCGAGGCCAGGCTGTACTCCGATACGCTGCTCAACGTGTTCTTCCTGGTCATGCAGTTCTACGGGTGGTACCAGTGGACGCGCGGGCCCGTCGAGCATTCGCGCTCGCTCTCGGCAGTCCGCCGCCTCGCGGCGCGGGGATGGACGTGGACGATCCTGGGCGTATCCGCGGGCACCGGTCTCCTTGGGACAACGATGCACCGGTACACGGATGCGTCGCTTCCCTACCCGGATGCATTCACCACGATGCTGAGCGTGTTCGCGCAGTTCCTGATGACGAAGAAGTTCCTGGAAAACTGGATCCTCTGGATCATCGCGGACATCGTCTACATCGGCGTGTACGCCATCAAGGATCTCTACTGGACGTGCGGCCTCTACGTCGTGTTCCTGGTGCTGTGCGTGATGGGGTACCGGGAATGGAGCCCGAGTCCGTCCCCGTCCGCCGCGCCTACATACAAATAAAGGGGACAGCCCCCTTTTTTGCAAAATAAAGGGGACAGCCTGGCGCGACGCGTCAGAGGGCGCCGTCCCGAGTGCAACAAACGTCGTATGCTGGCGGCACCACCAATGGACGTGGACGTCTCGAATGAAATCGTCATTCATCGTCCCGTTGCCGAGGTGGCCGAGTACTCGGCCGACCCGGACAATGCGCCGACGTGGTACGTGAACATCAAGGCGGTCGAGTGGAAAACGCCGCCGCCGGTCCGCGTGGGCTCGAAGATCGCGTTCGTCGCGCAGTTCCTCGGCCGGCAACTCGCTTACACCTACGAGGTGGTCGAACTCGTCCCGCAAGTACGGCTCGTGATGCGGACGGCGGAAGGGCCATTCCCCATGGAGACCACGTATACCTGGGAAAGGACCGCTGACGGCGGGACGAGGATGATGCTGCGCAATCGAGGCGTCCCGGCCGGGTTCTCGGCCTTGTTTGCGCCGTTCATGGCGAGGGCGGTACGGCGGGCGAACCGCAAGGACCTGGCGGCGCTCAAAGAACTGCTCGAACGACGATGAGACGCTTCCGTCTCGAGAGCCGTGATCCGGAACTGGCGCTCCTCAGGACGCCTGCGACAATCGCCGTTGCCGCCTTCGTTGTCGGGTTGACGGCCGGTGAACTGGCGAAAGCGATTAGTGGTGAGCGGTTCGCGTCAGTGCCGTACTGGATCGCGATGGTGATTTGCGCGCCATTTCTGTTCCCGTCGCGGTGGTTCCGCAGCGGCGCACGCGGGTCGTTCATGCGCGCATGGCTGATCGCCGCGACCATGCTGTCGACAATGAGGCTCGCCTATTTGTGTGCATGGTCGTACTCGCGCCGATCGCTCGCGATCTGGATCGTGATCCTGGTCCTCAACCTCGCCGTCGGCGTCGCCTTATGGGTGGCCACTTACGCGCTGATTTGGAGGATCCCAAGTCGCGTGGCCCCCGAGGAACGAGCGTGGATGAGAGTCGGCCGTCGCTAGTGATCATCATCCTCCCCGCGGATCGGTTTAATGAACCCCGTCCGCCGCGGCGGCGGCATGACCGATCCTGCCCCGCGAATCGACTGCCAGATGATTTGATTGAGCTCGATCTCCGGGGCGAGGTCCGCCTCCCGCAGGTTCATCCGAAGCGACGCCGCGGCGCCGGGCGAATTCCAGTCGTTGCGCTCGTCGAGCGGCACGCGCGCGGGCAGATGCGTGAACGGCGTCACGTCGGGCGTCGGCTGAAACGCGTTGTACATCGGCGTGGCTGCCGCATCGTACTGGCTCATCGGCGGCAGTCCGAGGATCAACTCCATCGTCCGCAGCACGCCGGACGTCGTGTAGAGCGCGCTGTCGACCATGCGGCGGCGTGAGAAGGGACTTATCGCCAGCAGCAGCGAGCGATGCGCGTCCACGTGATCCGGTCCATTCTGCGCATCGTCTTCAATGATGAAAATCGCGGACTCCTTCCAGAACCGGCTGTGCGTGATCGCATCGACAAAGCGTCCGATCGCGAGGTCGTTTTCCGCAACCATCGAACGCGGAGTCACCGCGCCGGGCGACGTGCCCTGCGTGTGATCGCCACCGAGCCGGACGATCGAGAGACGAGGCAGGTTGCCGTTCTGCTCGAACTGCTTGAACTCTTCAAGCCAGATGTCCACGCGCTGGTTGTCCGGGATGCTCAGGTCGAACGGGGGGAACGACGGGTGCACAAGGCCGTCCAGACCTGGAACCGTCGCGACGACAGGCGGTCTCTTTCCCTCCCAGGTTGCGAATTCGCCGTAGCTCCTGACCGACACGTTGGCGCGCTTGGCGAAATCCCAGATGTATCCCTGCGGCGGGGCCGAGATGTTGCCGTATGCATTGCGCATCTTGTAGCCGCCCTCGCTGAGATAGATCCCCTCGCGGCGACCGTAGTTGGCCGGCCACATCTTCTCGACAAAGTCCGTTGCATACGCGCCCGTCGAGAATGCGTGGCCGTCGTAGCTCACCTCGGCATCCACGTAGAAATTGTCGAACGTGGTGAACGTCGTCGCGAGCGCGTGCGCGTTGGGCGTGATCTCCTCGCCGAAGAGCGTCAGCGACGGATCGCCATTGCCCTTTGGTAAATCGCCGAACACCTGGTCGTAGGTGCGGTTCTCGCGGATCACGTAGAAGACGTACTTTATTGGTGAGCTGAGCCCGACGCGTCTTGGTAACGGTGACGCCGCCGGCGCGTCAGCCGGCGTCAGAAGATGCGCATCGGAGTACGGCGTCAGCTCGCGGACCAGGTGCGTCATGCGTGCGAGCCCCGCCGCGTTGGGCATGGCGATCGTGGAAATCGCCCCCTGCAGCATGTTCCCTGTGTACTGCCCGGGGATGCGGGCGCCGCCCGGTTGAGGACCACGTGGATTGGCACTACCCGTCAGTCCCTTGCCATTCAGTACGAATATGCGCGCGCCATCACGATCCGCGAGCACTGCCGTCGGGTACCAGCCCACGGGAATCCAGCCGCGCACGTCGCTCTTCTCCGCAACGGACACGTCAACGACCGTGACCGTGTTGTTGTCGGCGTTAGCGATGAGGAGTGTCTTGCCGTCTGAGGTCACGTCGAGCGCGTTCGGCGTCGAGCCCGGCGGCGCCTTGCTTCCGAGCGCAACAGAGATTTGCTCGGTTGCCGTGCGCGTCGCCAGGTCGATAACCCATACGCCGTTCGTATTCGCGCACGCGACGAACAGCCGCTCGCCGTCTTTCGACAGCGCCATGGCGTTCGGATGCTCGCCGACCGGAATCTCGCCGCGAGCTTCGAGCGTCGCGGCGTCGAACATGAGAACCTTGGCGCCTCCCCAGAGCGAGACGAACAGCGTCTTGCCATCCGCCGACAGAATGCACGTGTACGGTTCGGCGGGAAGCTCCGCCGTGGCACGAACGGTGCGCTGCTCGACATCAATCAGGCGCACCATCTGCCCGTAGAGTTGTGTCGCATACAGCCAGCGGCCATCTCGGCTGATCGCCAGGCCTGCAACGAAGCCGGCGTTCTCGATCACGTCCCCGCCAGGGTGACGCTCCGCAGGTCCGAGCGTGATCACCTCCTTCGGGGTCAGCGTCCCCGGCGTCCACGCGAATTCGTGGATGGTGTTGTCGCCCGATCCCGACGCAAACAGACGGGTCCCGTCGGGATGCCAGGCAAGTCCGAGCCACGTATGATCCATCGCGACGCGTGCAACCATCTGCAGGGTCTTCGTGTCGAACACCACCAGCGCCGGCCGCTCCCATCCGCTGCTCGAGATGACGATGAAGCGGCCATCGGGGGAAGGCGCCATGTTCATCGGGAGGTCGCCAACCTGCATGTGACGGCCGGCTGGCGAGATCCGCCATCCATTGGGCAGCAGCGTCGAACCGTCCGCCTGGCGACCGGGCCAGCGTGCGCGTTGAGCGCCGCGCTGCGCCAGCGGCGCCAGCGTCGACAGGACGCACACCGCGAACATTGTCAGCAGCAACACACTGCGCTTCACGAGCCGACCGCCTTTCCCGCCGCGGAGTTGTACTTGAACACGATGTCGTTGAGGCGCTCGATGTCGCGCTGGACGAAGTCCGCGCCCTCATCCAGGTCCGCGTTGCAGAGCCCGTCGCGGATGCCTTCGAGCACGAAGCCCGCCTGCTCGACGTCGACCTTGCCGTCGCTGTTGACGCCGCAGCATTCGCCGCTGGCCGCGATCCGATCGAGCGTGTCGGCATAGCCGGCGCAGGCTTCTGCTTCAGTGACCGTACCGATGTCGCGCAGTCCGGCCGCCATCGCCCGCAGCAGCGACGCCCCGTGGCGGCATGCCTGTCGCTCGTCTTCGGAAATCCTGAGCGTGAGTTCCATTGGTTACCTTCTCGGGTTGACCGGTTGCTCGCCGCGATCGATGACGCGATCGTCGACGCTGATGAATTCCCACCGGTAGCCTTCCGGCCAGAGCGTCAGTTTCAGGATGCCGAACAGATCGAACCGTGCGTAGTCGCTGTTCGGCGTGTCCTTGCTGCGTCCCTGCAGCCGCCTTCCGCCGGTGCCGACGATAAACTGGCGGATGCCGTGAGGATCGGGAATTTGATCGGGGCGCTGCGGGGCGAAGCGCTCGTAATGATGGGCGTGCCCGCCGAGCACGATCTCCGCGCGCGCCTCGTAGAGCTCATTCCAGAACCACCGTGGCCGTTTCGAATCGCGATGCGCGCCAGAGCCCCAGCGCGGCCGGTGCCAGAACGCCATGATGGGGCGATAGCGTCGCTGGACGAGGTCTGCCCGAAGCCACCGCAGCTGCGGCGAATGGACGTCCTGCTCGACCTCGCTGTTGAGCGAAATCATGTGCCACCCGGCTTCCGGCAGCGGCAGGCTGTAATAGCTGCGTCGCGGTGATCCGGCACGCTCCTCGCCGAAGTACTGGAAATAGGCTGCAGCACCCGCCGTCCGATAATCGTGGTTGCCCGGGCAGGACCACGTGCGGCCGAGCAGATCGGCCTGTCCCCACGACGGCGTGTAGTGATCGCGGTATTCGTCGGGCTTTCCGCGGTTGTACGCGTTGTCGCCAAGGGCCAGGATCATCGCGCCGGGATGAAGTGCAATCTGACGCCGCGCGAGATCGGCCGTTGCCGCCGCTCCGGGGTTCTTCTTCGCCGGACCACACATGTCTCCCACGGCCAGGAGGACTTGTTCCGCCACGCGTTCAAGAGATTAACTCGTTTGGGCTGCGAAGATGGAGTACTCTTGGGGAACAGGCTCCTGGACAGACACAGCTGCTTGTCAATGCCCAAATGACGAATGACGAATGCCAAAGTCCAGTAATCTCGGCATTTGGCATTTGGCATTTGGCATTTGACATTGACACGGCGCCGCCAGCGATCAGCCGCGGCGCCTCACTCCAGAGGGGGATACGGTGGCAAAGGCGAAACCAAGTCAGCAGAAACGCGCGCGCGAGCGTGCGCGGCAGGAGCGGCAGAAAGAAAAGGAACAGCGCCGCCAGGAATCGAAGGCGCGCAAGGCCGCCTCTGGTCCGCGTCAAGCCGGCGACGAGGATCCTGACCTCGCCGGCATCGTTCCCGGTCCGCAGAAACCGCTGTGGGAAGACGACGAGGAGGAGACGAAGGAGAACGAAGTCGAGTGAGTGGTCCCGGCGCGCGAGGCCCCGGGACCTGTGATTCTCAGCGAGTAAACTGAATCGAGCGCACGACCCTCGAAAACACCGGCGAATAATCCCCGTATTCGGCCCGCGGCGCGACGCCAATCACATAGAACAGCGTGCCGTCGCGCATCAAGGTGGTATACAGCTCAATTCGCTCCTCGCCACCGGTTACTTCCGACACATTCGACAATGACGTCCGCAGCGCCTGCTGCCCTCCTATAGTTCCACGGGAGGCATTCTGGGCGCGACGCAATTGCGGATTCCCCTGGCCGAGCGACTGGATCAGCTCGTCGGTCGCGGTTTCCAGGTCGTGTGTCTCGTTGCGGGCGAGGCCCATCTGCGTGCCGTGCGTGAACACGTTCTGGCCGTCGACATCCCCGTACGCACCCTCAGGGGCGAACGTCACCTCGCTGTTGCCGCCGATCTCGCGCCAGTTCGACGGCACGCTCACGCGAAACAGGTTGCCCTCGGTGTACGACGTATACCGCGAGTCCGGCTGCGGCACCCGGTTCGGCGTCGGCCGCGTGCCGGTGCCGTTCCTGCCGGTATTCGTGCCGGTGTTGCGACCCGCGCGACGCGCCGCTTCTTCCGCCGACGGCGCAGGTGACATCGTTCGCAGGTGCGCCTGCACCTGCTGGAACCCGCGCGTGTCGGTCGAACGTGGCTCGACCCTCAGCGCCCGCGCCTCCTGGTTGATGTACTCATAGCGGTTCCCGGGGTTCGGGTGATCGCTCATCCACTGCGGTCCGCCGCCGCCGCTTTCCTTCTCGATCGTTTTGAACACATTAGCCATGTCGCGCGGGTCGTAGCCGGCGCGCGCCATGATGTGCGTGCCGAGAATGTCCGCCTGCTTCTCGTACTCGCGGCTGAACCTGAGGAACGCGGTGCCAAGGCCGAACTGCGTCCCCTGGGCGATCACCGATCCCGTGCGCCCGCCGATGATCGCGCCGAGCACCGCCCCCGCGATCGTGCCGATTTCGTACGGTGTCGCCTTGGTTGCCTGCGCCGTGCCGTGCCGCAGCGCGACGTGGCTCAACTCGTGCGCCATCACGCCGGCAACCTCCCCTTCGTTGTGCGCCTTTTCCAGCATGCCGCGGTTGATGAACATCGGGCCGCCCGGCAGCGCGAACGCGTTGATCTCCCGAAGGTTCACGCCCTTGAAGGAATAACGGAATTCAGAGTGGCGAAACTCCTGCGGGATGTTGTTCACGAGCTGATGGCCGATCTCACTCAAGTACGAGTTGACCTCGTCGTCCCGCATGACCGGCATTTCGCGCTCGACCTGTTGCGCCGCCTCCATCCCGAGCTTCACATCCTCGGCCGGGCTGTACTTATTTTTGGGCGCCGTCACCTGGGTTTGGGAACCCAGCCCGGCCGTCAGAATTGCAACGAATATGGCCGAAAACGCCGTATTCCGCTTGATAGACCTCATCCGTGACCCCTCTCTACCCGGGTTTTATTGCGGAAATCATGCCGGGAGTGTAGCCGAGCGACTAGGGTCTGACCCCAGTCGGAGGTGTGTAATCGGACGTCCGGGTCTGACCCCAGCCGGCTACGGCACCAGGACCCGGGCGGTCGCCTGGCTGGTGCGGTTATGGGTCGTGACGATGGCCTGGGCGGCGGCGAGGGCGGTCGACCGGTCGGCGAGCGCGACCACAGAGCCGCCGAACCCGCCGCCGGTGAGGCGGATCCCGTAGATGCCGGGAACGTTCCGGCCGACCTCGACGAGCGCGTCGATCGGCGGCACCGAGTTCTGGAAATCGTCCCGCATCGACGCATGCGATTCGAGGAACAAGCGTCCGGTGGACGTGAGATCGCCCGCTTCGAGTGCGCGGACCGTATCCAGCACGCGCGCGTTCTCGGTCACGACGTGACGCGCACGCCGGTTGAGCGGCTCCGGCAATGTATTGACGCGGTCGAGATCGTCGGCTGTCACATCGCGCAGTTCGTGAACCTTTAATAGTGTTGCGGCGCGGGCGCACTCCTCGCGTCGCACCGCGTACTCGCCACCTGCATGCCGATGCGTGACACCGGAGTCAATCACGATGAGAGCGGACGCGGCGGGAAGTGGAATTCGCCGGTATTCGAGCGACCGCGTGTCGAGGAACAGCGCTGACGAGGTGTCGGCGAGACTGCATGCCATCTGGTCCATGATGCCAACCGGCGCGCCCACGAAGTCTGTCTCGACTCGCCGGCCCCGCACGGCCAACGTCACATCGTCAAGTTGCAGGCCGAACGCATCGCGCACGGCGCGGCCGAGCGAGATCTCCAATGCGGCGCTGGACGAGAGACCGCTGCCGAGCGGCACGGACGATTCGACGCGCGCGTCGAACCCCGTGTTCAGCCCGTCGTGCGCAAGCACCCATGTCAGTCCCTGTACGTAGTCGACCCAGTCACCGCGACGGCGCTCCTCGCCAAGCTGGTATTCGACGGGATCCGCGTCGGGAAATTGGGCGCTCCACACGCGAACGGTGCGGTCTCTGCGAGGCGCCAGGTCGACGATGGTGCTGCGTGGGATCGCCGCGGGCAGGACAAAGCCGCCGTTGTAGTCGGTATGCTCGCCAATCAGGTTCACGCGGCCCGGAGCTTCGCCGTGCGCGGAAGGCGAACGCGCATACAGTTCGGCAAAAGTCACGTCGTTACATTAACAGACCGGTCGCGGTGTCTAATATGCGCCCATGAAGGGTCTGTTTGTTGCAGTCATGGCCATGACGTTACTCACGCAAGCGGGCTCGCGGCCAGTCGCGATCCGGTTCGGTCATCTGTGGGACGGCACGCGGCTCGTTGACGACGCCGTGGTGATCGTCCAGGGCGATCGGATCACGAGCGTGGCATCGGGTGCGAGTGAAATCCCGCGCAACGCGGACGTGACCGATCTGCGCCGCTACACGGCCATCCCCGGCCTGATCGATCTGCACACGCACATGACCTATTACTGGGATCGCACGCCAGGCACACGCCCTCTTGGACAGCGGCGCCGGCCGGCAGTGACGGTGTTTCTTGCGCAGGAAAACGCGCGCCGCACACTCGAGACGGGCGTCACGACGGTGCGGGACCTTGGCGCGTCGGGAGAGGCGGATTTCGCGATGCGGGACCTCATTGCCATGGGCGCAATGAAAGGTCCGCGGATGTTCGTGGCCGGACAGGGAATCTCCGCGCCGCGCCGCGCGGCCGGTCCCGACCCTGACGCGATGCGTCGCGCCGCTGAGGAACGCGTCAAGGCGGGAGCCGACTGGGTCAAGGTCTACGGATCGCGAGGCAGCTTCGACAGCGTGGAGACGACCCAGACGATCACGTTCGACGAGATGAAGGCGATCGTCGATGCCGCGCACGCTCTTGGTCGCAAGGTCGCTATTCATTCCTACGGACCGTCGGGCGTGAAGGACGCGGTGCGAGCGAACGCAGACTCGGTCGAGCACGGCATCGATCTCGATGAGGAGACGCTACAGGAAATGGTGAAGCGTGGCACCGTGTGGGTGCCGACCATCGATCACAACCGGTATTACGTGGAGGCGAAGGACGAGTACGGGTTCAAGCCCGACGCCATTCCGCCGCTGCAGGACTACATCGCGCGCAACCTCGAGTCGACGCGCCGCGCGGTGAAGGCAGGCGTGCGAATCGGCTTGGGATCGGATGCGGTCTTCTCGATGTTCGGACAGAACACCCGTGAGCTCGAATGGTTCGTCAAGGCAGGGATGACGCCGGCGCAGGCGCTCGCGACGGCCACGACGATCGCCGCGGAGCTCCTCGATCAGCGCGATCGGCTCGGCAGAATTGCCCCGGGCTTTGCTGCCGATCTCGTCGCGATTGATGGATCGCCGCTGCAGAACATCAGCGACGTCGTCAACGGCGTGCGCTGGGTGATGAAAGACGGGGCGGTGGTTGTCGATCGCACGGCAACCACCGCGAAATGAGCGCGCGGCGAAAACGTTATTGACGCGCCGCGGCTGGCCTGGTGAATTGCGCCTCGTCGATGGGCGCATTGAGCGCGATGCCGTTGAACTTCTGCGTCGTGACGTTGTTCCACGTCGCGTAGCGCACCTGGTGCGGCATCTTCACTCCGGACACGTCACGATAATCGCTGTAATCGACCTGCTCGTGCAACTGGCCGAGTGACGTGCGCGTCAGAATCGTCCTCCGCAGCAGCAGCCCTGTTGCGCGATCGAAGTGCAGGTGTTCCGTGACGTTCGGCGCGGGAGATCCGATCAGCACGATCGTCGGCGTCCCGTCGATCGTCCCATAGCGCGCGGAGCGCAGGTTCGGATACCGCTGCCTGGCATTGAGCGGAAGACCGAGGTCGGCAAGCCGGGCGATCTGCTGCGCGTTCAGGCCCTCCACGTCGCGAATGCCGTTCGGCAGCTGCACCCACGCGGCCTTCCCGTTGTACACGCGAGTCTGAGTACCCTGGCGGCCTTCCGTGTCGATGCGGTATTCGCCGGTCACTTTCTCCTGCACGCTGATCGGGGTGGTCTGCAGATCGCGGCCCGTCGCCGTGCCGCGCATGACCCGCGTCTTTGCCTGCGCGAGCGCGTCCTTGCCACCAAGCGCCTGCACGTACTTGGCGAGCACGTCATCGACGGACTCCGCTGGCGGAGGTGGCTCCGCCGGATCCGCCTGCACGCCTCGCCCAGCACCTTGCGCACGTTGTGCACCCTGAGCACCTTGCGCACCCGACGCACTCTGCGCACCCGACGCACCCTGCGCACCCGATGCACCCTGCGCACCCGATGCACCCTGCGCACCCGACGCGCCCTCGCACCCCGCCCGGCCTGGCGTTCTGCCGCGGCACGCTGCGCGGCCGCCGCTTCTCCCGGCGTCATCTCGACCGCGAGCACGGTGTTGCGATCCGGACGATTGCTGCCGTGATGGCACGTCGTGCAGTTGACCTGCTGCCGGCCTTCGAACTGCTGCGTGTTGATGGTCTCGACCATCTGGAGCATCTTGCGCGCCGTGTCCTTCGGCTTCTTCTCGTCGCGATCGAAGCCTCCCTGTGGTCCGGTGACATGACAGAAATCGCAGCCAACGCCAAGCGACGCCGCGATGAACTGCATCGTCGTCGGGATCTGATCGGCGGGCAGTCCCTTGAGGATCTTGATGTTCTTGTAGTACTCGGCGGCTGTCTCACCCGGACGCGGCGGACGCCTGGGCTGTTGCGCGCTCTGGGGCAGCGGGCCCTGCGGCGGTGCGCCGGGCGGCTGCGCCGCGGGCGCGGCGCCCGCAGGCGGCGACGACTGCTGCGCGCGAGCACTGAGGCCGACGGTCAGCGCGACTGCCGCGGTGACAGTGAACAACAGGCTTCGATCTCGTCCAGTCACGTGAGGTCGCTCCTTCGATACACGCGGGCGCCTATTAAACACTGGAACGAGAGCGCAAGTCGAAACGGGAGTCGTGAAAATTGCGTGGCAGAAAATTCGACGAATGGAAAGAGAGCGGGTCACCGGACGACGAAGTGACCCGCCCGGCAGCTTACCGGTTGCCCCCGCCGGAGCAGCTGCCCGAAGTCTCCTTGATCGACGTGACGTGCAGCGTTCCGCCCGCGGCCGTGCTGCCTGCCGTACCGGCCGTCGACGGCGGATTGGTCATCGACGGATCGGAACTGGCGGACGACTTGTCGAGCGTGCCGCGCACTTCAACGCGCTTGCCCACGTTCTTCTGCAGATCCTCGTCCTTCCCCTTCAGCATGATCGCTTTCTCGGACGACGAGGTGCCGCTCGCGGTCGCGCCGGCACCGGCGCCGGTAGTACCGCTCGTAGCGCTCGGGCTCGACGACGAGCTGCCGGTGCTCGATCCCATCGATACGTCCGTCAAAACGAATCCGCTGGCGCCACTCGAACGGCTGGCACTCGTGCTGCCAGGGGCTCCAGTCGAGCCCGTACTCCCTGATGTCCCCGCGGTGCCCCCCTTCCACTGGTCCGCGCTCATCAGGCATCCGGTCACCGTCACCGCACTGCCGCGATTGCTCTGGTCGCGGTCGTACGAACTCTGGCTGCTGCTCGGGGGGGTGCTCTGACCGCCGCTTGGCGGTGTGGTCTGAGCGCTCAGGCCGACCGCCATCGCTGCTGCCATCACCGCGCCGACTACGAATTCGCGTCTCATCTATTTGCCTCCTGTGTTCTCGTAGGGTCTCTTGTTGTGCGGTGCAAATCGACCGCCCGCAGCATCGTGGACGAACGGGCGCGAAAAAGCCCGTATTTCGAACGATCACAGATCGGCTGCGTAATAGGGTCGTACGACCAGGGAAAGAAAAGCAGGTGACGAGTCGAGCTCATCCCGGTACTCTCACAGTGGCGAATGCGATCCCTCGCTGACGATCTCGCGCGCGACCTGCGACACGCCTGCCGTTTGCTGGGGCGGATGCGCGGCTTCACCGTCAGCGCGCTGGCGGTGCTGGCGATCACCATCGGCGCCAATACGGCCGTGTTCTCCGTCGTCAATGCCGTCCTGCTGAGGCCGTTGCCGTATCGCGACGCAGATCGCATCGTTCAGCTCGTGAGCACGACACAGACGGGGTGGTCGGCCCAGACCTCGATTCCCAAGTTCACGGCCTGGCGCGACGAGGCGCATGGATTCCAGAGCATCGCGGCTTACCAGTCCACCGACCCGGGCGTAAATCTCACGGGAAGCGACGTGGCCGAGCATCTCGCGGCGATGCATGTGTCCGCGGGCTACTTCAACGTGTTCGGCGCGCGCGTCGCACTCGGCCGCACATTTTCGAATGAAGAGGACCGTCCGCGCGGACCACGCGTGGCCGTTCTCGGTCACGGCGTCTGGGTGCGGCGATTCGGTAGCGATCGGACGATCGTCGGACGCACGCTTCCACTGGGCGGTGACGGCTATGAAGTGATTGGCGTACTTGCGTCCGACTTCCGTCCCGATCCCGCCGTGGACGTCTATCTGCCATTGCAGGCGGATCGCTACAGCCTCGACTTCGCGAACGTCGTGCGCGTGGCCGCGCGCCTCTCTCCGACGACGACGCTGCGGGCGGTGCAGCGCGATCTGGCCAACATATCCCCGAACTTCCGACGCAAGTACCCGCTGGCGATGGGCCCGTGGGAAGAGTTCTCCGCCATCCCGTTGCGCGAAGCGCTTGTCGGCGACGTGAAGCCGGCGCTGAAGATGATCACCGGTGCCGTCGCGTTCGTGTTGTTGATCGGCTGCGCGAATGTCGCGAACCTGCTACTCGCGCGCGGCCAGCGCCGGCGGCAGGAGATCGCGACCCGCACCGCGCTCGGCGCGCGCCGCGCTCGTGTCGTGCGGCAGCTCCTCACCGAAAGCGCGCTGCTGGCGGTTGGCGGCGGATTCCTCGGCCTGATCGCCGGCGCAATTGGTCTGCGGGCAATCGTCCGCGCAGGCGCCGATGCGATTCCCTACCTCAGTGCTCCTGGTGCCGATCTCGGCCTCGACTCCCGTGTGCTGCTCTTCGCGATTGGGTTGTCGGCCGCGACAGGCATCCTGTTCGGTGTGCTGCCCGCGATCAACACCTCACGCGTGGATCTCAGCGCGGCATTCAAGGAGTCCGGCTCGCCGGCGGATGCTGGCTGGAGGCGTCATCGCGCGCAATCGGTACTGGTCATCGCCGAGATGGCGCTCGCGCTCGTCCTTCTCGTTGGCGCGGGCCTGCTGATCAAAACCTTCGCGGCCGTGCGTGACGTCGACCGCGGTTTCGATCCTGCACGCGTGCTGACGCTCGAGACATCGTTGAGTGGCGCCTCGCGGGACGACACGGCCTCGGTCGTGCGCATGTTCCGGAACGCACGGCAGCGGCTCGACGCGGCCGGCGGCATTGCGGCGTTCGCGGTGGCACGGTCGCTGCCGCTCGAGTCCAGTTTTGCAGTGCCGTTCACGATTGCGCGCCGACCCGTCGACGCGCCGTTCGAGGGCACGGTGAACTGGCGGAGTATCTCGCCGAACTATTTCACTGTGTTCCGAATGACCCTGCTGCGCGGACGCGCGTTCACGGATCACGACGGCCAGGGCGCGCTGCCGGTGGTCATCATCAACGATGCGTTCGCGCGGCGGTACTGGCAGCGGAATGAGCCCGT
Source organism: Acidobacteriota bacterium (assembly GCA_046726015.1). Lineage (GTDB taxonomy): Bacteria > Acidobacteriota > Vicinamibacteria > Vicinamibacterales > 2-12-FULL-66-21 > QHWT01. The sequence goes on along the minus strand of JBKOZS010000078.1, from coordinate 7,381 downwards.
CGGTGAGCGGATCACGATTGGAACAGGGGCCGGGGTGGAGTTCCGCGACCTGCCCCGCCAGATCGTCGGGGTTGTCGCCGACGCGCGTGATGCGGAGTGGAACCGCAACCCCGAGCCGATCGCGTACGTGCCGCTCGCGCAGGTCAGCGATGCGATGACCGCACGCAACAACAGGCTCTTCCCGCTCACGTGGGTGGCGCGCACCGACGTCGACCCACGGCTCTTGTCAGCGATCATTGCCCGTGAAGTCCGCGCCGCCACAGGCGGTCTCGCCATTGCGCGCGCGAGATCGATGGATGAAGTGCTCGCCGCGCCCGCCCGGCGGGCGGCGTTCAACATGACGCTGTTGAGCGGCTTCGCGACGATTGCGCTGCTGCTCGCGATCGTGGGCCTCTACGGCTTGATGTCGTATTCCGTGCAGCAGCGAACGCAGGAAATCGGGATTCGCATGGCCCTTGGCGCCGTGCCCGCGGACGTGCGCAACCTCGTGCTCGTGCAGGGTCTGCGGCTCGCGCTGACGGGGGTCACGCTCGGCATTGGCGCGGCGCTCCTGCTCACGCGCCTCATGGTGGGACTGGTCTTTGGTGTGAAGACCTACGATCCGGCCGTCTTCGCCGGCGTCGCCGGACTATTGAGCGCCGTCGCACTCGTTGCGGCATTCCTGCCCGCCTGGCGCGCGACGCGAATCAATCCGCTCGAAGCCGTGCGTGGACTTAGGGCTTAAGGCTCAGGGCTCAGGGCTTATGGCTTAGACCTAGGGACCACGACGGATCGGGGGATGGACTGCGTTAAGACATGGCTTGAGCCGTCAGCCGTGAGCCCTGAGCCAGCCTTGAGCCCTCTAAGCCTTGAGCCATTTCAGCGAAGCCCAGGCGGCGCCGTCCGTTTCTTTGTCGCCTGCTCGAACGCATACGCGAGCCGTAACAGCGTGGGCTCGCTGCAGGCCATGCCGGTGAAGCTCACGCCAAATGGCTGCGGCTTGGGATTGAAACCGGGAGGAAATGGACCAGCAGGCGGCGAACCCGGAGGTGGCGCACCCGCCGCGGCTCCTCGGCCTCGACCTTCCGCCGGGGGCGACGGTGCCTGCCCCGCCGAAGCGCGCGCGCCCGTGCTCGCGGTCGCAGGCTGAGGCATGTTCGGCACCATGCCGAACGGGACGATGACGGTCGGATAACCGGGACGCGCGGCGAGCGCCGAACCATTCGCGCCGGGAAACAGCAGCGCGTCGAGATTGTTTGCCTTCATCACCTCGTCGATGCCATGCGTGCCGCCGAGGCGGATGTCCTTCGCGCGGTCCGCTTCGTAGCGTGCGCGATCCTCGTCGACGTCCATTTCATCCGAGATGTCCAGCTGCGCCTGTCCGTATTTGATCGCACCCGCCTTCTCGTGCGCCTTGTTCCATGCGCGCAGCTCTGCGAGCGATTTCACCGGAGCCGAGGGTCCGAGCGACGCGAGCCACGTGTTGAAGTCGCGCTTCATCCCGTACTTCAGAATCACCGAACAGTCGTCGTCTTTGCTCTTCGCGTCGTCGGTCCCCGAGCAGATGCCCCAGAGCAGGAAGTTCTCTTTCGGATCTTTCTCCGTGATGCTCGGAATGTTCGCCGGATCGACGATGATGGCGCCCTGTTTCTTCAGCACCGCGATCGCCTCGTCCATGACCTTCAGTTGATCCGGGTTGAGGCCGCCTCGCGGACGTTCCGATCCTGGCACCGTGACACGCTCGTAGAACGACGCGCGCGGGATTCCAATGCGGGCGCCTTTCAATCCGTCCGCTTGCAGGTACTGCGTATAGTCGCGGCCCGGCGGCGCCGCGCAGGCTCGCGTGCCAGGATCGTTCGGATCGGGAGCGCCACCTTCCAGGGCGCCAAGCATGATCGCCGTATCGCTGACCCACTTGGCCATGGGCCCGGGCGTGTCCTGGTCCGCGGTGATGGGAATGACGCCGTACCGGCTGACGCGACCCACGGTCGGCTTCACGGCTGCGAGCATGTTCTGGTTCGATGGGCTGAGGATCGATCCCGACGTTTCGGTGCCGACGTTGGCCGCCCAGAAGTTCGCCGCGGTGCCAATGCCGGAGCTCGACCCGCCGGTACTCATGGCCGGGCGCCCGTCGAACGTTGCGTCGCGCGGATCGCGGCGCGGATCGTACGGGTTCATGCCGTAGCCCGTCAGCGAGTTGTAGTTGCCGGGCATGTTGCTCGCCACCCAGTTGGCCAGCTCGGTCATGCCGGTCTTCGCGATGATGATGGCTCCGGCATCGCGCAGGTTCCGCGTGAGGGTGGCCTCGTAAGGTGGCACGAATCCATCGAACGCCAGCGCCCCGCCGGAGGTTGGCATGTTCGTCGTATGGATGTTGTCCTTCAGTGCGACCGGTATTCCGTGCAGCGGGCCGCGAATTTTTCCCTGCGCACGCTCGCGGTCGCGCTCATCCGCTTCTTTCAACGCATCCGGGTTGATCGTGATCGCGGCGTTCAGCTTGTCTTCGTACATCGCGATGCGCGTCAGGTACTGCTGGACGATGGCGCGCGACGTGACGCGTCCAGCTTTCATCGCGGCCTGCATCTCGGGGATGCTCGCCTCGAGGACAGTGAACTCAGCCGCGTCTCCACGTGGCGTGGACTGCGGGAAAACGACGATGGGAACGGAGAGGGTGAGGAGCAGCAGCGCGAATGCGATCTGTTTCATGGCGTTGATGGCGATGTGGTGTCGTGCCGGCGCACGAACCAGGCGATCGTTCGAACCAGTTCCCCCTGGGACTTTTCAAGGTGCGCGGCATGATCCGCACCGGGCAGGATGACCCATGCCTTGTCCGCCGTGCCGAACCGGGTGAACAGCTTGATCTGCACCGCAACCGGCGCCTGCGGATCCCGTTCGCCGGTGACGAGCAGGACCGGCACGAGAATTTTCGCCGGCGCGAACGCGTTGAACTGCTGCTCGTCGCGCCAGTCTACGTACACGGGATCGGCGCGAAGCGCGGCGCGGACGAACGCGTCGATCGTCGCACCGGATACGGCGTCGGTGGTGATGAAGTCAGCGGCGGCCGCATCGGTCGTGTTCCGCTTCCGCGGCGGCGCCGCGGGGGCCTCGACCGATGCAATCCGCTGATCGGGATCGAGACCCAACCCAAGCAACACGAGGCCGGCGAATTTCTCGGGCGCGCGCTGCGCGGCCAGCGCCGCAACCATGGCGCCGCGCGAAAGCCCGAGCACATACACGGGACGTCCCGCACTGCGCGCCGGACCGCGCACCCACTCGAGCACCACCAGCACATCGGCGACCGCGCGTTCCGGCGTCAGCCACCCGCTCGCGTCGCGTGGCGTCGCGCCATACCCGCGCAGATCCACCGCGTACACGTCGAGACCGGTTGCCGCGAGCGCATCCATGAGCGACCGCCGATCGCCGGCAACTTGGAGATCGAAATTCGGCAGGCTGCTCCACGTGCGGCCGTGCACGAGCAGCATGGCCGCCCGGGGTTGCACGCTGCGCTTCTGCCAGACCGCCAGTTTGTGGCCATCGACCTCGACGTCGTGGCGAATGGGCGGCGCACCCACGGCTGGGGCCGCCAGTAACGTCGCCGCGAGCAGCAGGCCAATCGGCAATCGCCAATCCGTCAATCGCCAATCCGTCAATCGTCACTCCCCAATCGGCAATCCGTGAATCGTCAATCTGCAGTCGCCAATCGCCACTCGATTAGCGTCCCTGCTCTCGCCGAATCCCATCCCGCAGCGCATTCAGCGTGGCGGCCGACCCGATGAAGAGATCATCCGGGAAGCGCCCCGCGTAGGAGAGCATGTTCGAGTAAATGACGTCGCTTTGATACAGGTTGTAACCAAGGCCGGCGAGGAACTGCAACCGCAGGTTGCGATCGCGGTTGATTGACGCGTCCTTCAGCCACGGCGCGAGATCGTTCGCGCTGCCGGCAAACGTCGAGAAGAGATCGACCGCGGAGTTCATCCCAATCTCGCGCAGCGATTGCGTGACCGGCGCGTACTCGGGACGCTGCAGCTTCCTCTGGACCGCGTCCACGTCGATCTTCGTGGGCTCGACCTGGCCGAGCAGCACGAGATCGTATCCGGCGCCGTTGTTCGTATTGCCCCAGACAATCCCGTTGGGAAAGGCTTCGAAGAAGGTGGCGATCTCGCTCTTCACCGCCTCGGTGTTGCTCTCATACAGTTGCACGAACAGCGTGACCGCACCGCCCGGGTTCAGATGCGACTTCACAATCTCGAAGAACTCGCGGGTATAGAGCATCGCCGCCCCTTTGACCCACGGGTCCAGCGGATCCGACGTGATCGCGTCGAACTTCTCCTTCGTCGTCAGCAGAAAATGGCGCGCGTCGTCCACTCGGATGTGGACCTTCGGATTGTCGACAACCCTGAAGTTTTGCTCGCCAAAATACTTGGAGACGACGCTCGGGACGAGCGGCTCGATCTCGGCGATCGTCTCGTGCTCGACCGCCGGATCGATTGAGACGGCGCCCGCGGTGACGCCGGCGCCGCACCCGATCACCAGCACCTTCGTCGCCTGGGCCGGAATCAACGTCGTCATGTGCCCGAGCATCCGCTGCAGTCGCATGTCCTGCGGTTCGCTCGAGGCCTGCACCTTTCCGGCGTTGTGATAGTTCAGCACGCCGCCAGGAAGACGTGAGACCGCGACCGTCGCGTTCCATCCTTCGCCCATGTAAATGATCTCTGCCGATCCAATACGGGTCGCGGCGTAGCGGCCGTATGCCGCAAGAATGCCCGGCACAGGTTGAACCGTTCGAGAGAGCAGCCCGGCAATGGCTGCCGCCGCGATGATGACGAACGTGCCAACGAAGGCGGCCTGGCCCTTCGCGGCCGGTTCATCGCCGACACCGGTCGACAGCACCAGCAGGCCCGAGAGCGCGCTGACGAGAATCAACGCCTGCTGTGCGTGCTGGCTGCCGAGCCACACGACGAGGAGCAGGCTGCCCAGGACCGATCCGGCGATCGCGCCAACGGTGTTGGCGGCATAAACGCCGCCAACCAGGCGCGCCGGATCCTGGCCTCGCGAGGCCACCGCCGCGAGCGCGAGCGGAAAGCTCGCACCCCACAGGATCGCGCCCGGCAGGACGGCCCAGATACAGCGCACGACATCGAGCTGGAAGTTGTACCAGGGGTCGGTGGAAATCGCAGGATTGATCGGCCAGAACGGCAGCGACTGCGTCAGCATGAACGCCGTCCACGCGAGCGCGGCGCAGAGCAGCATCTGGCACCACCCGAGCGCGATCCGCGGCCTTGCCGTGCTTCGTCCAATCGCGGCGCCGAGGCTGCTGCCAATGCCCAGTCCGGACAGAAAAACCGCAAGGATCAGCGAGAATGTGTAGACGGTGGCGCCGAACAGCAACGATAGCAGCCGCGTCCAGATCACTTCGGCGGCCAGCGCCGTCATGCCCGAGAGAGCGATGGCGATGTAAACGGCCCATGCGCCCGGCACGCGGGCGGGAGGCACGATATCGCGATCGCTCGCGAGCGTCTCGACAACCGGCGTGCGCCGGGCAGTCAGGATCGCGATCACCGCGACCATGATGTTCAGGGCCACCGCAACAAACGTGGCGAACGCGATGTCGTGGACACGCAGCAGGTAGAAGCCGGCGAGCAGGCTGCCAATCACGCCGCCTGCAATGTTGCCGCCGTAGAAGAACCCGAGCCACGACACCCCTTCGGGCGTCGACTCGACCCAGCGCGAAATCGCCGGCAGTGTTGCGCCCATCAAGAGCGTCGGCGGCAGCAGGCAGATGCCGGCCGTCAGGCCCCGCAGCAGGATCCCCGCGACCCCGGAGCCGCCGAGTGACGCGTAAGCGCCGTTCAACAGCGGCATGCTGGCCAGCACGAGCAGTCCGATGACGCCGATGCCGATCTCGAGGTACGCATAAACGCGGAGCGGATGTTGATGCCGGGCCGCGGCCACACGTGGCAGCAGCAGGCTGCCGAGGCACATGCCGCCCATGAACGTGCCGAGCAGCACGCCCATCGACACCGCGGAGGAACCTATGACGAGTTGGAGCAGCTGAAACCAGACAACTTCATAGATCAGCGCAGCGCAGCCACTACCGACGAACAGCAGCAACAGGCCGGGCAGGAACCGGCGCGGGGTCATCAAGTCACCTTTTCACAGTTTCCCGTAACCAGACGCAAGTCCCGGCCACGGAAAAGGATGAGTATCGTACTACAGACTTCACGCCTCACTGTTCCGCTTGCGCCCTTGCGGCATAGTCCCAACGTCCTGACGCCCACATCCGTCCAATACGCTCGGAGGTCCTGATGGCCTGGTGGAAACGCAGCAAACCCGAAGACACGGCGCCGGCTCCGGACATGCCCCTTATCCGGCTCGAGGGGATCACCAAGATCTTCAAGGGTGATGCTGACGAGGAGACGCGGGCGCTCGACGACGTGACGCTCGACATCGATCGTGGCGAGTACGTGGCGGTGTCGGGGCCATCGGGCTGTGGCAAGTCGACGTTCCTGTCGATGCTGGCGCTCCTGGACGCGCCAACGCGCGGCCGGTATTCATTCAGCGGCCGTCGCGTCGATCAGCTCTCTCCTTCCGAGAAGGCGCGTCTGCGCAACGTCGAGATCGGGATCATCTTCCAGAGCTTCAATCTGATCGGCGATATGACGGTCTACGAGAACGTCGAGTATCCCCTCACGCTGCGCGGGGTGAGCGGCGACGAACGGAAGGCGCGCGTGGAGACAGCGCTCACACGTGTTGGACTGGGCCCGCGCGCAAAATCACGCCCCGGATCATTATCGGGAGGACATCAACAGCTCGTCGCGATCGCGCGCGCGATTGCAGGCCGCCCGCCGATTGTCCTGGCGGACGAGCCCACCGGCAACCTTGATTCGAAGAGCGGCGAAGCCGTGATGGACATGTTGCGCGAGTTGAACAACGCGGGGACAACCCTCTGCCTCGCGACACACAACCCACGCTACATCGAGATGGCCAAACGCAACATCTATCTATTTGACGGCCGCGTCGTTCCGCAGCCGGTTTCGTAAACACTTTCACCGGCTGGCGCTGACGAAGGTAACGGATTCAAAAACGAAACAACGGAGGAAACGGAGGAAACGAAGGCCTCCGGATAACCGTGGTCGCCTTTCATCGGGGCACCGCGGCCTCAATTGCTTTCAGCTCCTTCAGCACATCATCGAAGCGCCGGATGGCTTCCGGCCCGACCTTCTGATCCGCACCGCCCACCATCCGCTGAATGTTCTGCAACTGCTCGATCAGCATTGGTTGCGGATAGGCGCCGCCGCCTGAAACGACCCGCGCCCAATAGCCTTGTAATGGATCGCTGTATTGCACGGTATCGGGCGTCTCGCCAACGCCCGGCGCGGGTGGCGGCTGCAGCCCCTTCTGC
>JBKOZS010000077.1:0-7135 GCA_046726015.1 Acidobacteriota bacterium | reverse complement strand
CGAGTGCACCGCGGCGAGGCTCATACGAGTGGATCTCAGCGATGTGTGCCACGTCGACGACGCGGGCCGGGCGCTGATGACGGTGATGTATCGCGCGGGGGCGCAGCTGATCACCAGGGGATTCGTGATGCCGGAGGTGGTGCGTGAAATCGCCGAGGCTGTCGATGGCGCTAGGAGGAATTGAGGTGTTCATCTTCATGCGTGCTGCATTCGTGGTAATCACCGGCGCACTGGTCGCGTCGTGCACGGTGGGACCAGACTACAAGCGCCCCGTCGTCCAACCACCATCCGCGTTTCGTGGCGAAGTGGCGTCTGCCTCCGCTGAATCGCTTGCGGATTTGAAGTGGTTCGAGGTGTTTCGCGACGATACGCTGACCGGACTCGTGACGTCCGCGCTGAAAGAGAACTTCGAGTTGCGCATTGCAGCGGAGCGCGTGCTGCAGGCGCGGGCGCTCTATGGAATCAGCCGAGCCGATCGCTTTCCACAAGTTGACGCCTCCGCTGCCGCAAATACGCAGCGTACATCACGCTCTGGCGCCATTCGCGGGATTCCCTCGGACGCCGCCAGCGACGTCAGCTACTTGCAGGCCGGGTTCAGCCTGGGCTGGGAAATCGATGTCTGGGGCCGGTTGCGCCGACTGAACGAGGCCGCGCGGGCGCAGTACCTCGCATCAGAAGAAGCCCGACGAGGGGTCATCACAACGCTCGTCGCAGACGTCAGTGCCAACTATCTGACACTGCGCGCACTGGATCTCGAATTGGAGATCGCCAGGCGCACGCGTGATGTTGCCAACGAGAGTCTTCGGTTGACCGACGCTCGCCGTACGCAGGGCGTGGCCAGCGGACTCGACGTCCGGCAGTCGGAACAGCTGCTCTTTACCGCAACCGGACAGATCGCAAGCCTCGAACGGGAGATCGCGCAGGCCGAAAACGCGCTCAGCCTGTTGCTCGGACGGTTTCCCAGTGACGTGCCGCGAGGCCGCCCGCTCGAAGCCTTTCAGGCGCCGCCGGCGGTCCCCGCTGGACTTCCGTCCGCGCTCCTCGAGCGCCGGCCAGACATCCGCCAGGCAGAACAGGAACTGATCTCGGCGAATGCCCGGATCGGGGCGGCAAAGGCTGAGTACTTCCCGCGCATCAGCCTGACCGGCTTCTTCGGCGCGCAAAGTCGTGCACTGACAAGCCTGCTCAGCGGCCCAGCGGTGCTGGCCACGGCGACCGTCGGAGCGACGGCGCCAATCTTCAATGCCGGACGCACGCGCGCGAACGTGGAATTCACCGAAGCCGTCCAGCGCGAAGCGCTCGTGAACTACCAGCGCGCGATTTACACCGCGTTTCGTGACGTTGCGGATTCGCTCACCGAGTACGGGAAGACAAGCGAGCAACGCGGCCAGCAAGAGCGGCTGGTGCAGGCGCTGCAAGAGTCAACGCGGCTTGCAACTGAACGCTACCGCGGCGGCTTGGATAGCTATCTGCCGGTGCTTGATGCACAGCGGAACCTCTTCCAGGGAGAACTCGATCTGGCGCAACTGCGTCAACAGGAACTGGTTGCAATTGTCCAACTGTATCGCGCGTTGGGTGGCGGGTGGTCACAAACGTAACTGTATGGCCGTCTTTATCTGTGATCCCCCTGGCACAACGGAGTCATAGCGATCGTTATTACTAGACAGAGGAACGACATGGCGAAGCGGATGATTTTGATGCTCGTGGTGATGCTCGCACTCATAGCAGCGCTCGGCTTCATCAAGGTGCGGCAATTCCAGGCGATGGCCAAACAGTTCGCGGCGATGCAGCCGCCGCCAGAGGCGGTGACGACGATCGTGGCGAAACGCGAACAGTGGCCGGCAACGATCAACGCGATTGGCACGGTGGCCCCTGTGCAAGGGGTCACCGTCAGCGCCGACCTCCCGGGCGTCGTCGATCGCATTGCATTCGATTCAGGAACCAGCGTGCAGGCGGGTGACATCCTCGTGCGGCTGGACACGCGGCAGGAACAGGCACAACTGGCCGCGGCCCAGGCGCAATTCGAGGTTGCGCGATTGAACTTCGAACGGATGCGTGGGCTCGTCGAGCAGGACGCGGTGTCACGCGCGGAATACGACAATGCAGCGGCCATACACAAGCAGTCCGAGGCACGCATCCAGGAGATTCGGGCCACGATCGAGCGGAAGACCATCCGCGCGCCCTTCTCCGGGATTCTCGGAATTCGCCAGGTGAACCTGGGACAGTACCTCACCGGTGGTGACCCGGTCGTGCCGCTGCAGTCGCTCAATCCGATCTATGTGAACTTCGGCATTCCTCAACAGCAGGCGGGCGACGTTCGCGTCGGCACGAAAGTCAAAGTCACCGCCGGGGAGCTCGGAAGCCGCGAATTCACCGGCCGGGTTACGGCCATCAATGCGGTCGTCGACGCGACCACACGAAACGTCCAGGTCCAGGCGACGCTGGCGAATCCGGGAGGCGTCCTCCGCGCGGGCATGTTCGCGCAGACGGAGGTGCGTCTCGGCGACAGCCAGTCGGTCGTCACCCTTCCAGCGTCCGCGATTAACTACGCGCCGTATGGGGATTCCGTGTTCATCGTCAGCGACCTGAAAGATGCGAACGGCCAGGGCTATCGCGGTGTGCGACAGCAGGTCGTGAAGCTGGGAGGGTCGCGCGGGGATCAGATTGCGGTTCTGTCCGGACTCAATCCGGGGGAAGAGGTCGTGACGTCCGGAGTCTTCAAGCTTCGTAACGGCGCCGCGGTGCAGGTCAATAACAAGGTGCAGCCGGCCAACAGCCGGACGCCGAAACCGGAGGAAAGCTAATGAAGCTCACAGACCTCTTCATCAAGCGCCCGGTCCTGGCGATCGTCGTGAACCTGGTGATCCTGATCGCTGGCCTGCAGTCGATCCGCGCGCTGAGTGTCAGGCAGTACCCGCGCAGCGACATCGCCGTGGTCAAGGTCACGACCGTCTACGTCGGCGCCAATGCCGATCTCGTGCGCGGCTTCATCACCACTCCGCTCGAGCGCGTGATTGCCAGCGCCGATGGCATCGACTACATGGAGTCGTCGAGCGCGCAGGGACTCAGCACGATCACGGTTCACCTGACGCTGAACTACGACACCAACGCCGCGTTGACGCAGGTCCAGGCGAAGGTGGCCCAGGTCAGAAACCAGCTGCCGCCCGAGGCCGAGGCGCCAGTGATCGAGATGGAAACCGCGGACAACCAGTTCGCGGCGATGTACCTGGGGTTTTCCTCCGGGGATCTCGATCAGAACCAGATCACGGACTACCTGACGCGCGTCGTGCAGCCGAAGCTCAGTGCGGTCAGTGGCGTGCAGCGCGCCGACATCCTTGGCGATCGCACGTTTGCGATGCGCATCTGGTTGAAGCCCGACAAAATGGCGGCGCACGGGATTTCCCCGTCTGCGCTGCGGGAGGCACTCGCACGCAACAACTATCTGTCGGCGCTCGGCAAGACGAAAGGGTCGATGGTCTCCGTGAACCTTGTCGCCAACACCAATCTGCGAACGGCCGAAGAGTTTCGACAACTGGTCGTCAAGGAAGAGAAGGGAGTGGTCGTGCGTCTGGGCGACGTCGCGGACGTGGTCCTCGGCGCGGAGAACTACGAGCAGGATGTGCGATTCAATGGCCAGACCGCGACGTTCATGGGCATCTGGGTGCTTCCGACCGCCAATTCCCTTGACGTGATCCACAGGCTGCGGGAGGCGCTGCCGGGCATTCAGGCCCAGCTGCCCGCGGGCATGACGCTCGGCATTCCCTACGACTCGACCGAGTACATCCAAGACGCGATCGACGAAGTGCTCACCACGCTCAGCGAGACGCTTCTCATCGTGATCGTCGTCATCTTCCTGTTCCTTGGATCCGTCCGCGCGCTGATCATACCGGTGGTGGCGATTCCAATCTCGCTCGTCGGAGCGGTCTTCCTCATGCTGGTTGCGGGTTTCACGATCAACCTGCTCACGCTGCTCGCCATCGTGCTCTCGGTCGGCCTCGTCGTGGACGATGCGATTGTGATGGTGGAGAACGTGGAGCGGCACCTGCACGGAGGGAAGCGTCCAATGCAGGCCGCGCTCGACGCGGCACGTGAGCTCGTTGGCCCAATCATCGCGATGACGATCACGCTGGCGGCTGTCTATGCGCCGGTTGGCATCCAGGGAGGCCTGACGGGTGCCCTGTTCCGCGAGTTTGCGTTCACGCTCGCGTCCGCCGTTATCGTGTCAGGCGTCGTCGCCCTCACGCTGTCACCGATGATGGGCTCGAGACTTCTGAAGGCCGGCGGATCCGAGCGCGGCTTCGCCGGCTGGATCAATCGTCGCTTCGATCGTGTGCGAATCGGCTACGGACGGCTGCTGTCACGGACACTCGCCTACCGGCCTGTCGTGCTTGTCCTGTGGGCCATCGTGGCGGCGCTGATCGTGCCGTTCTACATGTTCTCGCAGCGGGAGCTCGCGCCGGCCGAGGACCAGGGTGTGGTCTTCGGTGTAGTGCAAGCCGCCGCCAACTCCACCGTCGATCAGACGAACCTGTTCACACGGCAGATCTACGACGTGTATCACTCCTTTCCCGAAGCCGGCAGCATCTTCCAGATCACCTTCCCGACGGGAGGGTTTGGCGGCATGGTGACGAAGCCATGGAGCGAGCGGACCAAGACGGCGCAGCAGCTCCTCATGGAATCGATGGGACCGTTGTCGAAGATCCCCGGCATCCGCGTGATCCCGCTGACACCGCCGCCGCTGCCGGGCGGCGGCGATTTCCCGGTCGACCTGGTGATTGCATCGGCGGCCGAACCCGAGCAGCTCCGTGAGTACGCAGGGCAGCTGGTGCAAAAGGCGTTCGCCAGCGGGATGTTCATCTTTGCCGATGCGGACCTGAAGTTCGACCAGCCGCAAACCGAGGTGGTGTTCGATCGCGACAAGCTGCGATCGCAAGGCGTCGATTTGAGCCAGGCGGGGAGAGATCTAGCGACGCTGCTCGGAGGGGATTATGTCAACCGCTTCAGTATCCAGGGTCGCAGTTATAAGGTGATCCCGCAGGTGCAGCGTGCGGAGCGACTGACGTCAGATCAACTCGCCGACATGTACATCACCGGCTCGGAGGACAAGCTGGTGCCACTGTCCACGTTTGCCACGCTGCAGACGACCACAGGCCCGCGCGAGCTGAAGAAGTTCCAGCAGTTGAACGCGGTGCGGATCCAGGGCGTCATCCCACCGGGAGTGCCGCTCGATCAGGCCTTGTCGTATCTTGAAGATGAAGCGCGGAAGATCCTGCCCCAGGGATTCACGATCGACTACGCCGGCGAGTCACGGCAGTTGCGAACGGAAGGCAGCCGTTTTCTTGGCGTGTTTCTCCTGTCGGCTGTGCTGATTTACCTGGTGCTCGCCGCACAGTTCGAGAGCTTCCGCGATCCGTTCATCATCCTGGCTGGTTCTGTGCCGCTCGCGATCTCAGGCGCGCTGCTCTTCTCGTTCCTGGGGCTCACGACGCTGAACATCTATAGCCAGGTAGGTCTGATTACGCTCGTCGGGCTGGTAGCGAAGAACGGCATCCTGATCGTGCAGTTTGCCAACCACCTGCAGGAGACGGGACTCGACAAGCTCAGAGCCATCATCGAGGCGTCCGAAACACGCCTTCGCCCGATTCTCATGACCACGGCGGCAACCGTCGTCGGGCATGCGCCGCTCGTCGTCGCGACCGGACCGGGCGCCGGCGCACGCAACAGCATCGGCATCATGCTCGTAACCGGCATGATCATCGGCACGCTGTTCACGCTGTTCGTCGTGCCGTCGATCTACGTGCTCGTAGCGCGCAAGCGTGCGGCTGTTCCCATCGCGGACGAAGAAGAAGCAGCACAGGCGCGTGTTCCCGAACTGGCAGGCAGCACCATATAGAGAGCAGGCTGCTGAAATATGCAGCCTGCATGTCAATGACGAATGCCGAATGCCGAATGGCGGATGCCGAATGACGGATCAACTCCAACGTTGCTCAGGGTCGCCCTGAGGCTCTCGAAGGGCGAATGACGAAATGGAACTCTTGTTGAGTAGGAGCACCTGATGATGACGGCGAAATCGGAGCGAGCGTTTCTACCAGCGGCGGGACATGACTTCTTCCTGCCGATTTACGATCCGTTCACGAAACTGTTCGGGTTCGACAGCGCCCGGCATTCGCTGCTCGACCAGGCCGCGCTGGAGCCGCATCATCGCGTGCTCGACGTCGGCTGCGGCACCGGCACACTTGCGGTGCTTATCAAGCGGCGTTGCCCGACGGTCGATGTCGTCGCACTCGATCCCGATCCCAGGGCACTCGCGCGCGCACAGCGCAAAGCCAACCGCGCAGCGGCGTCCGTCCGCTTCGATCGCGGCTTCGCCGATGCGCTTGGCTATCCTGACCGGGCGTTCGACCGCGTGTTCTCGTCGATGATGTTTCATCACCTCGACAAGGCCGACAAGGACACCACGCTCCGGGAAATTCTGCGTGTGCTCAAGCCCGGCGGCCGGCTCGAGTTTCTGGATTTCGCAGGTCCCCACGCGCACGGGCACGGCGCCCTCGCTCGGTTCATCCACTCCCATCACCAGCTCGAAGACAACGACGAGGATCGCATCCTGACGCGGATGAACCGCGCGGGATTCGCTGAGGCGAAGAAGGTGGGTGACCGGAGCACGTTCTTCGGACGCGTCACGTTGTATCAGGCGTCCGCGTAGACATCGCCGACCTGGGGAGGCGTAATCGACAATGAAGAGATTCCTGTCAGCGCACAAGGCCAGCGTGCTCGCCGCGACCGCGGGCGCGCTGATCCTGGGTTCGATGAATATCGCGGTATCGACACAGACCCCCGCGGCAGCCACACCAGGCACGCCCGGATTCCTCCAGGCAGGCCACTGTTACCGCTTCACCTTTTCCATCGAAGGTACACCCGAGTGGAAAGTGCTCGAGGTACTGGACCACGGCTGGATCAAGGCGGAAACTGACGTGGGTCCCTCGTCTGCGCAACGTCAGCCGGCGTGGGTCAATACCGCGCAGCTCGTGGTTGTGCGAGAAATGCGCTGTTCAGACTGACTCCCGTGCGGTCCGGGCTATCGCTTCCGCATTCGGGGATCGAAGCTGAACGCCTCGGCGGGACCGATCTCGAGCGC
>JBKOZS010000076.1:0-7636 GCA_046726015.1 Acidobacteriota bacterium | reverse complement strand
GGATACTGATGGTCAGAGGGTGATTACCCGATTGAGCGCGAGCCGTGGGGCTCCGGGGCCTGGGGCGTGCAAATCCGTGTAGCCGGGCGGGCGGCTTTCCGGGGATCAGCCGTCTTTATTGAGTTCTCCAGGCATTTCGCCTAAGATACCCGTTCCCCTGCAACCAGCTCAGGACGCGCCGACGTTCGTTCACAGAGGGACTGTGCGCAAAAAAATCGGTGAATGCCTGATCCAGGCGGGATTGATCTCGGAAGACGACCTCCAGGTCGCGCTCGCCGAGCACAAACGAACAGGCGAACGGGTCGGCGCCGTTCTCGTGCGCCTGAATCTCGCAACCGAAAAACAGATCACGAAGGCGCTCGCCTATCAGCTTGGCTTTCCTTACGTGAGCCTGGCTGATGAAACGCCAGACCCCGCTGCGATTGTCCTCATTTCAAAAGACGTAGCGCTGAAGCGCATCTGCGTCGCGGTGCGGCTCGAGAAGAACCTGCTGACGGTCGCGATGTCGGATCCGCTGTTGTTCAGCCTCGTGCAGGACCTCGAGTTCCAGACGGGCTACCGCATCAAGCAGGTGGTGGCGACACGCACGGACATCCTGCAAGCCATCGAGTCAGGCTATCCCGACAAGGCACTTGCAAAGTTCACGGGCACGAGTTCCACCGAACTCGCGACACCCGCCGCGCCGAAGGCGCCCGGCCGACACACCGCGCCGCAGGCCGCGCTCGTGCCGCTGGCCGCGACGGACATATTCGAGAATGCAGGCGGCGGTGCTGCTCCCGCCGCGCAGGGCAGCGACTCGGCGCCGATCATCGATCTCGTCGACCTCGTCGTGAAGAGTGCGATTACCAGCCGCGCGAGCGACGTGCACATCGAACCGGCCGAACGAGGCGTGCTGGTCCGGCATCGACTGGACGGGATCCTGAAAGAGGTCATGGACCTGCCCAAGTGGGTCAACGAAGGACTCGTGGCCCGCATGAAGGTCATGGCGGGGATGGACATCGCGGAGAAACGCCTTCCGCAGGACGGCCGCCTCCGGATCAAGACCGAGGACGGCAAGGAAGTCGACTTCCGCGTCTCCACGCTGCGCACGATGTATGGCGAGAAGATTGTGCTGCGGGTGCTCGATCACCGTAAGGGTGCGCCGCCGCTCGAGGAGCTCGGGTTCTCGGCCGCGGCGATGGAAGAATTGCGCTCCTTCCTCAAGCACCAGCACGGCATGATCCTCGTCGTCGGGCCGACCGGCAGCGGCAAGTCGACGACGCTGAGCTCTGCGATCAGCTCGATCACGTCGGGGCGCACCAACATCATCACCATCGAAGATCCTATCGAGTACCAGATTGCCGGCGTCAACCAGACGCAGATCAACGAGAAGGCGAAACTCACGTTCGCGAGTGCGCTGCGGGCCATCCTGCGCCAGGACCCCGACGTCATTCTCGTCGGCGAAATCCGCGACCACGAGACCGCGAAGATCGCGATGCAGGCCGCGCAGACCGGCCATCTCGTTCTCTCCACGCTGCACACCGACGATGCGCCGTCGACGGTGACGCGATTGACGGACATGGACGTCGAGCCCTACGTGATTGCGTCGGCGCTCGTCGGGGTCATCGCGCAGCGGCTCGTCCGGCGACTGTGTCTCGCATGCCGGCGGCAGTACACGCCGGAGGGAGAGACGCTGCGCGCCCTCAACATGTCGGAAGCCGAGGCATCGAGATTGGTGTTCTACCGCGCGATCGGATGCGAGGAGTGCAACCACACCGGGTACCGCGGCCGCATCGCGCTCTACGAGGTGATGCGGGTCTCGGACAAGGTGCGGCGCCTGATCGCGCAGCGCGCGGGCGAAGACATGGTGCGCGACGCCGCGGTCGAAGCCGGATTGATGACCCTCGGCGAAGACGGCCTGGCAAAAGTGAAAGCGGGCGTCACGACGGCGGAAGAACTGCTGCGCGTCGTGACCGAGGTGCGCGAGATGCGCACGTTCTGCCCGGGCTGCGGCGGCGCGGTCGCGATGGACTTCATGGCGTGCCCGCAGTGCGGCCACCGGTTGAATGCCAGTTGCACCAAGTGCGGGCGAGCATTGCAGTCCGGATGGCAGTTCTGTCCCTCGTGTTCGACGAGCGCCGTCCCGAAGCCGTCGAAGAAGCAGCTGCGGCAGCGTCAACGTCAGCCCGAGCTGCCGCCTGGTAACGTCGCCGAGTTCAAAAACCGTTGAAGAACTACTACGAGCTCCTGGGGATCGACCCGTCCGCGCCGGTAGACGACATCAAGAAGGCGTTCCGGCGTGAGATTGCCAAGTACCACCCTGACAAGGTTCAGCACCTGGGCCAGGAATTCCAGGCGATGGCGTCGACGCTCGCCGCGGACTTGACGGAGGCGTACCGAATCCTGATGGATTCGGAGCTGCGTGCGAAGTACGACGAAGGCCTGCGCGCCGGCCGTGCGGTTCCGGAGCCGCCGCCGCTCCAGTGGGTCACCACTCCCGCACCAAAGCGCGCCGAGCCCGCCCAACCAGACCCCCCGCCGCAACCGTCTGAAGATCGCCGGCCGCCGCAGCGTTCCGCGGTCATGGCCGCCGGCCTGGACTTCATCAAGCGCGCGGCGATGCTCAAATTGCGCGAGGCCGTGGAGGCCGTATTCGGCGGCACCGAGTCGGCTGCCGCCGGGTTCGACACGATGTTCGTCGCGAAGCCGAAAAAGGGGCTGTTCAGCAAGGCAGAGCAGGGGGTCCGGCTGCTCGTGCGGTTCGTGCCGCAGGTCGATCCGGACGCCATCGCGGAGGTCTGGCCGCGGGCGCTCCGAGCCCCGGGTGAAGGGGTCCCCTGCGTACTGCTGCTGGGGTCATCGCTGGCCCCGGCGGAAAAACTCGCCGCCGGCGTCAGCGAACAGCGACGCCGCTCGCGCAATACCGGGCCTGTGCTGGTCCCCGTCGATGTGAGAGACTGGGAAGCGCTGTTTCCGCCAGACACACCGTCGTCGGTCCGCGCGGTCATTCAAAGACTGCGCGAATCGAAATCATAGGTTTCGCTGACACTCGAGCGCCAGCGTCGGGGGTGGGCCCCGCGCGCATGAAGTAATGAACACATGGGCCGCCAAGCCCGTCAAAGGTTCAGACATGGGCATGATCACGACCAACGATCTCTGGAAAACCTATGTGATGGGCTCGGAAGAGATCCACGCGTTGCGCGGCGTATCGATCAACATCGACCGCGGCGAGTACGTGGCAATCATGGGCCCGTCCGGTTCGGGCAAGTCCACGCTCATGAACCTGATTGGCTGCCTCGATACGCCGACCAAAGGGAGCTACATGCTCAACGGCAAAGAGGTGGCGGCGATGAACGACGACGAGCTGGCGCGGATCAGGAACGAAGAGATCGGGTTCGTCTTTCAGACATTCAACCTGTTGCCGCGGGCGACGGCGCTGCACAACGTGGAACTGCCGCTGGTCTACGGCGGGATCGCGGCGAAAGAGCGCCAGGATCGTGCCCGGCAGGCACTGGAGAAGGTGGAGCTCACCTCACGCGCCAGCCACCGGCCGAACGAATTGTCGGGCGGACAGCGTCAGCGCGTCGCGATTGCCCGCGCGCTCGTCAACAATCCGTCGATCCTGCTCGCGGACGAGCCCACCGGGAATCTCGATTCGAAGACCGGCGTCGAGATCATGGCGATATTCGAACGCCTCCACACGGCTGGCAACACCATCATCCTGGTCACGCACGAAGCGGATATCGCGGCGCATGCGCATCGCGTGATTCACATCCGCGACGGACAGGTCGAGAAGGATGTGATGGGCGCTGCCGCAATGACCAGCAGCGCGTCACCGACGGCGTAGCGCCCGCCTGCGCCGCGGATCGACCGCGCGCGGCTTCGGCGAGGCAGGCTCCGGTCTACACCGCTGCGAGATGGCCCGCCGCGATCTCGCGCAAAGGCGCGGCGCGGTCGAACGATTTCGGATCCAGGAGGATGCGCTGCCGCGGTGCGTCAGGGTCCGGCACCGGGATCGCTGAAAGCAGCGCACGCGTGTAAGGATGCTGCGGCGCGGAAAACAACTTCGCCGTCTCCCCCATCTCGACGATCTTTCCCAGATACATCACGGCGACGCGACTGCAAATGTGCTCCACCAGCCGCAGGTCGTGCGCGATGAACAGGTAGGTGAGCTTCAGACGCTGCTGAAGATCCATCAGCAGGTTCACCACCTGTGCCTGGACGGACACGTCCAGGGCCGAGACCGGTTCGTCCGCGATGATGAACGACGGATTGAGCGCGAGCGCGCGCGCGAGGCCGATGCGCTGGCGCTGGCCGCCGCTGAACTCGTGTGGATGGCGCTGCAAGTGATCGGGATTCAACCCCACCAGTTCGAACAACTCGCGCACACGGGCCCGGCGTTCCGTTTTCGATCCTAGCTTGTGGATGACCAGCGGTTCCTCGACGATGTCGCGCACGCGCATGCGCGGGTTGAGGGACGAGTACGGATCCTGGAAGACGATCTGCATGTCGCGCCGCGCGCGGCGCAAGTCGCCGCGGGAGAGCTTCAGCACGTCCTTGCCGTCGAAGATCACGTCGCCCGACGAGGGCTCGATTAATCGCAGGATGCAGCGCCCGGTCGTGGTTTTGCCGCTTCCGGACTCGCCGACAAGGCCGAAGGTTTCCCCGCGTTCGACCGTGAAGCTCACGTCGTCTACCGCCTTGACCGTCGACGTGGCGCCGAAGATGCCGCGGCGTCGCGAAAACTCCTTCACCAGGTGACGGACTTCGAGCAGCGGCATCAGCGCGGTTCCCTCAACGGCGTCTCTGGCAGGACCTCGGGATCCACGGCGGCGCTATACAAGTAGCAGCGAGCGGTGTGTTCGTCCCCGCTTCGGATCATCGTGAATCCCGGCACTGCAGCATCGCACGGTTCGAAGCGCTTCGGACATCGCGGCGCAAATGCACACCCCGGCGGCAGATGGCCGAGCGGTGGAACCGTGCCCTGGATCGCGGCCAGGCGCGTCCCTCGAGCCCCTCCGGGAATCGACGCGAGCAGTCCTTGCGTGTACGGGTGCCGCGGGTCACGAAACAGGTCCCGCACGCCGGCTTGTTCGACGATGCGTCCGGCGTACATGACGGCGACGCGGTCCGCCATCTCCGCCACGACGCCGAGGTCGTGCGTGATGAGCAGCAGCGCGAGCCCCAGGCGCTTCTGCAGATCGCGCAGCAACTCGAGAATCTGTGCCTGGATCGTGACATCAAGTGCCGTCGTGGGTTCGTCGGCAATCAGCACGGACGGGTTGCATGCCAGCGCCATGGCAATCAGGGCGCGCTGCCGCAGGCCGCCCGACAACTGGTGCGGATAGTCGCGAATGCGCCGCTCCGGTTCAGGAATGCTGACCGCGGCGAGCAACTCGATGGCGCGCGCCCGTGCCGCGCGCCCGCGCGCTTCGCCGTGCACCATCAGCGTTTCCTCGATCTGGTCGCCGATCGTGAAGACCGGGTTCAGCGCCGTCATCGGCTCCTGGAACACCAGTGCGATCTCGGCGCCACGAACGCGCTGCATCTCGCGCTCGTTCAGCGCCATCAGGTCGCGCCCGTCGAACAGCACGCGGCCGCCGGCAATCCGTCCCGGCCGCTGCACGAGGCGCAGGATCGACAGCGCCGTCACCGACTTGCCGCTGCCCGATTCCCCGACGAGGCAAAGGGTTTCCCCTGCATTCACGTGGAAGCTGACGTCGATCACCGCCGGCGCGGTTCCGCCGGGCAGATCGAAGACGGTGTTGAGACTTTCGATTGCGAGCAGCCGAGGACCGAGGACCGAGGCGCGAGGCCCGGACGCACCTGCGTCAACGCGAGCACTGTCGGAGCTCGAACCCCGCTCTTCGGACCTCGGACCTCGAACCTCGGACCTCGACGGCTCAGACATCAATCTCCCTATGCTCTCCAAAGACCGCGCGCATCGAGTCGGAGATCTCGCCGACGGTGGCGTGCGCGTCGACCGCACGAATGACGTGCGGCACCAGGTTGTCGGCGCCGCGCGCCGCCGTTTCAATGGCCTTCAACGCCTCGCGCCACGCGCGCTCGTCTCGTCCGGCGCGAACCTGGCGGACGCGGTCGATCTGCCGCGCTTCGATCGTCGGATCGATCGTCAGCACCTCAATCGGCGCCTCGTCGTCGGTCGCGTAGCGATTCACGCCGACGACGACGGTTTCACCCGCGTCGATTTTCTGCTGAGCGCGATACGCCGCGTCCTGGATTTCGCGCTGGATGAATCCCGATTCGATCGCCGCCAGCGTGCCGCCGAGGCCATCGATTTTCTCAATCAGCGCCGCCGCTTCTCGTTCGATTCGATCCGTCATCTCTTCAATCGCGATCGATCCGCCGATCGGATCCACGGTATTCACGACGCCGCTTTCGAACGCGATGATCTGTTGCGTCCTGAGCGCGATGCGCGCGGACTCCTCCGTCGGCAGCGCGAGCGCCTCGTCGCGGCCGTTGCAGTGCAGTGACTGCGTCCCGCCGAGAACGGCGGCCAGCGCCTGCAGACCGACGCGAACGATATTGTTGTCGGGCTGCTGCGCGGTCAGCGTGCTGCCAGCCGTCTGCGTGTGGAACCGGAGCTGCTGCGCGCGCGGGTTCCTCGCGCCAAATCGATCGCGCATCAATGTCGCCCAGAGGCGGCGCGCCGCGCGGAACTTGGCGATCTCCTCGAGAAAGTCGTTGTGCGCGTTGAAGAAGAACGAGAGCTGCTGACCGAACCCGTCAATCGCCAGCCCCGCGTCGAGCGCCGCCTGCACGTACGCGATGGCATTCGCGAAGGTGAACGCGACTTCCTGTACCGCCGTCGATCCCGCTTCGCGAATGTGATACCCGCTAATCGAAATCGTGTTCCAGTTCGGCAGCTCGCGTTCGCAATACGCAAAGATGTCGGTCACGATCCGCAGCGACGCGCGTGGCGGATAGATGTACGTCCCCCGCGCAACGTATTCCTTGAGAATGTCGTTCTGGATCGTGCCCGACAGGATCTTCGAATCGACGCCCTGTTTCCGTGCGACCGCGACGTAGAGCGACAGCAGGATGATCGCCGTCGCGTTGATCGTCATCGATGTCGACACGCGGCCGAGCGGAATGCCCGCGAAGAGCGCTTCCATGTCGGCAATCGAGTCGATCGCCACGCCGACGCGGCCGACTTCTCCCTCGGCGAGCGCATGATCCGAGTCGTATCCCATCTGCGTCGGCAGATCGAACGCGACGCTGAGGCCGCTCACGCCGTGGCCCAGTAGGTACCGATAGCGCTGGTTCGACTCGTCGGCCGTGCCGAAGCCCGCGTACTGGCGCATGGTCCACAGCCGACCCCGGTACATGGTCGGCTGGATGCCCCTGGTGAATGGAAAAACGCCCGGGAGGTCGTCCATTGACACGTGTTAGAGCATGAGTTTACAATGGTACTGCGTTCCAGCGCTGCAAACCCTTCATATGATTCACTTTGGCGCTCGGTCCTACCGCCTCTCCCCTGGGTGGTAGTCGCATCGGGTTACGCCACGGGTCCCAGCCGCGGCAGTGTGAGGAGGTCTCGAATGGATGACGTCGTGAACCGGATGGCCAAAGAGCTCTCCGACGCCATTGCTGCCGCCGTTGCGGAAGATGCGCGGGTGGAAGCGTGCCGTGAGCG
>JBKOZS010000075.1:0-14335 GCA_046726015.1 Acidobacteriota bacterium | reverse complement strand
GATGCGGTCGGCGCACGTGTCACGGTCGAAACCGATCAAGTGCGCGCGACGCGGGTCGTCATGGCCGGATCCGGTTTCCTGTCGCAACATTCCAAGGCGCTGTTATTCGGCCTTGGCAAGAGTCAGGAGATCGCGAAGGTCACGATTGCGTGGCCGAGTGGTCTCGTTCAGACCTTGTCCAACGTCCCGTTGAATCATCGCGCCTGGGTCCTGGAAGGCAGCGACGCGATCCGCAGCGAACCGTTCCGCGCCGCAAAGGATGCGGCCGCGTCCGGCGTCGACAGCTCGCGACGAAGTGCTGTCGATCCGGCGCCGCCCGGCACGTGGCTGTATCGTCCCTTTCCGGCGCCCGACTTCACCCTTCGCGACCTCGAGGGCCAGGAGCATTCGCTCTCGCGGTTGGCGGGGCATCCCGTGCTGCTGTATTTCTGGGCGACGTGGGCGACGCCATCACGTGCCATGCTTGACGCGATCTCCCGCCAGCGGCAGGCGCTGACGGCGGCGGGCGTTTCGGTTCTTGCGCTCGCGGTTGATTCGCCAGAGGGTGCGGCAAAAGTGCGATCGTCTGTTCAGGGCCTCGGATTGCCTGTGATGATCGCGGGCCCGGACGTCGCGGGCACCTACAACGTGCTCCATCGGTATCTCTACGACCGGCGCGAGGACCTGCGCCTGCCGACGGCGTTCCTGGTGAACGCCACGGGAGACATCGTCAAGATCTACAGCGCTCCAACCGAGCTCAGTATCAAGGACATCGCGGGCGTCAAGGCGTCGGACGCGGAGTCGCTCGTACGCGCGGTTCCGTTTCCAGGGACATACATCTCGCCCCCAGGCGAACGCAGTTACTTTCAGTACGGCCTCGAGCTCTCAGAACAGGGGTTCGACAGGCCTGCCTTAGCGGCCTTTGAGCGAGTGGCGCAATCGGACCCGAGCGCGATCACGTTTTACAACCTCGGAACGCTCTACATGAAGCTCGGCCAGCCCGCCGCCGCGAAGGCCGCGCTCGAGAAGGCCGTCGCGACCAACCCGGAGTATGCCGACGCCAACAACACGCTCGGCGCACTGCTCGCGCAGAACGGCGATGTCGAGGGCGCACTGGCGCGTTTCAAGGCAGCCCTCCAGACAAAACCCGATCACGCGGATGCGTTGAACAATCTCGGATACACGCTCTTTCAGGCAGGACAGGCACAGCAGGCCTACGAAATGTACCAGCAGGCGCTTCGCGCGCGGCCGGACTTCCCCGAGGCCCTCAACAACATGGGCATCTTCTTCGGCCAGCAACGCAACCTGGAGCAGGCCGAAACGTACTTCCGGCAGGCCGTCGAGAAGCGACCTGACTACGGCGAAGCGGTGAACAACCTCGCGCTCGTGATGAACGCGCGTGGCGACAGCGCCGGCGCCATCGCACTGCTCGAGAAGCTGCTGAAGGAGAACCCCGCCTTCGAACCGGCGTACCTCACACTCTGCCGTCTCTACGCGGTGTCCGGCCAGCAACGCCAGGCAGTGCAGGTACTCGAGCGCCTGCTGCAGCGGAATCCCACGCACCCGCAGGGACTCCAACTGTTGAAGCAGCTCCAGTCCGGCCGCTGATACTCATGCCCGTTTCACGTCGTCAGTTCTGCCAGTGGTTCGCGAGCAGCGGGTTGCTCGCGGCGGCACCTGGCCCCGAAGCTCTCGACCTTGCTCTAGTGAAACAGAGCGCCACGCCAGGCGCGCCAACGGGATCGGATATCGGCAGCCTTTATCCGTTCGTTCAGAAACAGGTTGACCGGTCGCCGCTGGAGCTTTCCTTTCTGCGGCCTGAGTTCAATGATCTGGAGGCCTGGCAGACGCAAGCCCGGGCGCGTGTATTCGAACAGCTCTTTTACAGACCCGGAGTGGCGTCTCCTGCGCCGGACGTGGTCCGCCGCACAGACCGGGGCGACTATATAGAGGAGTACGTCACGTTCCAGACCACGCCCGACCTTCGCGTGCCGGCCTACGTGCTCATTCCAAAAACGGGGAAGCTTCCCGTAGCTGGCATCGTCGTTCTGCATTGTCATGGTGGTTTTTATCTCTGGGGCAAGGAAAAGGTGGTTGCGATCGACAACGAGCCGCCGGCCCTCAGTGAGTTCAAGCAGCAGCTGTACGACGGAAGAAGCATCGGGACTGAACTCGTCCGCCGTGGGTACCTCGTCATCACTATCGACATGTTTTACTGGGGAGAGCGGCGACTGCTGCTCGACGAGGATCCTCCGTCGTATCGCGATCCGCGACGCATGACAAAGGACGAGATCGCAGCGTTCAATCGCCGCTCGCAGCAAGGAGAACAGCTCGTCGCGCGCAGCCTGTTCGCGGCTGGAATCAGCTGGCCTGGCGTGATGCTGTGGGATGACCTGCGAACGGTGGATTACCTTGCGTCACGGCCCGAGGTCGACTCGCGGCGGCTTGGTTGCGTCGGGCTATCGGTTGGCGGCTATCGCAGCTTCGTGCTGGCGGCGCTGGATCCGCGAATCAAGGTGGCGATCGATGTCGGCTGGATGTCGTCCCTCGGATCACATGTGAAGCGCCACGTCACCAACTCGATCGGCTTCACGTTCCAGATCATCGGGCTCTATCGGTACCTCGACCTGCCCGATCTCGCTGCGTTGATTGCGCCGCGCTCGGTGCTCGTCATCAACGGATCCAGGGACCAGCTCTTTCCACGAGAGGGCGTGGACGCGGCGTTCAAGAAGATCGATCAGTGCTTTCGGAAGGCGGGAGCGGCGAGTCGCCAGCGCTGCCGCATGTACGACGCGCCCCACCAGTTCAACGCCGAGATGCAGAAGGAGGCGTGGGAATGGATCGGTCAGTGGGTGTGAGCTCCGACCCTTTCACCAACGCCTGTTCATCGTGCTACGCCGGCGTGCGCTCGGATGTTGTCGGATCGATGACGTTTCGAACCTCGCTGATCCGGTTTGCCGGGAATCCGCCGCGTTTCGCATGCTCGCGAATCACGTTCGGGTTGGGCGCGATATAGACGCAGTAAATCTTGTCGTCGGTCACATAGCTCTGAACCCACTGCACCTGCGGACCGAGTTGCTGCAGGACGCTGCAGGACTTTTCGGAAATCCCCTGGAGTTGGTCCGGCGTGAGCTTTCCCGCGCCCGGAAGGTCGCGTTCGATAACGTACTTTGGCATGTGCATTACGCATACAGAAGGTTTGGTGGCAGGGCCACCGAGGACGCGGAAGGCGTTGCCGTAGCGCAGGACGATGGCTCCATCTATGTTGCCGGGACGACCACCAGCTTTGGCGCCGGTTTTCAGGACGCTTTCGTCCTTCACTTGCAAGCGACGGGCAAGAAGGTCCTGGATGCCGTCACGTGGGGAGGAACGGGTTTCGAGACCGGCGCCGGTGTTGCTGTGACCGGATCGACGGTCTCGCTCGCGGCGACGACCACCCAACCGCCACCGTACTCACTGCTCGGCCTCGCAGCGAAAGTGTCGGTGCCGAGGGGCACGCTTTCCATCGTTGCCGGAACACTCGATCCCGTGGGAGGAACCGTCGTGAATCCTGGCGCGGGAGTCACAATTCCAATGGGAAGCACGACGTTCAGTGGAAACTTCGAAGCAGCGGTCGTGAGAATCGCGCGATAACTCACTCGTGCCGGAGCACCACGATCGGATCCACGGCACTGGCGCGCCTCGCGGGCAGGAATGCGGCAAGACAGGCGACCGCCAGCATCACTATCGCGACGAGCGCCAGCAGTCGTGGATCCGACGGGCTGACGTCAACGACAAGACTGCGCGTCAAACGCCCGGCCGCGAGCGCAGCGAAGAGTCCGATCACCACACCGATGGCGGCAAGGCGGAGCCCCTCACCAAGGACGAATCGCACGATACGCGGCGGCGCGGCACCGAGCGCAAGGCGTACACCGATCTCACGCAAACGGGAGGACACGGAGTACGACAACATGCCGTAGACGCCAAGCGCCGCGATCAGCAGCGCGGCGCCGGCAAACCCGGCAACGAGCGTGGCGTTGAAGCGCGGACGTGAGAGTGCGACTGCGATCCGATCGTCGAGCGTGAGTACGTCATAGATCGGCAGCGCTGGATCGACGGCAGCCACGGCCCGGCGCAGCGCAGGCACCAGCGCCGACGTCGCGCCGCGCGTCTTCACGACAACCATCGTGTCAGGAAACGAGAACTGCAGGTACGACGTGTAGAACTCCGGCCGCCCCGTGGCGTTCGGCCAGTCGACGGCTTCGTACTTCACATCGCCGACCACACCGACGATTTCGACCGCGTGCGACGGATCGGCGAAAGGCCCGGTCGTGCCGCCGAACCACACACGTTTGCCAAGGGGGCTTTCGCCCGGCCAGAATCGCCGCGCCGCGCTTTCGTTGATCACCGTGACGGCAGGACGGCCGGCGCGATCGTTTGGGGTCAACACGCGGCCCGCAAGCAGCGGGATGGCGAGCGTTTTGAAGTAATCCGCCGACGTGTAATGGCGGCCAACGACAGGCGCGTTGCGAGGATCGTTCGGCCGGTCCGCGAAGAACAGCGTCGTTCGAGAGCAGCCGGTGAATGGCGTGCATCGATTCACCGCCGCTGATTCGACGCCTGGCACCTGCTCGATGCTCTTCAGCAGGCGATCGACGATTGCAGGGCCATCACCGACCGGGTAACGCGATGTCGGCGGGCGAACCCAGAACGTCAGCACGCCATCAGTCGCGAAGCCCGTGCGCAGCTGCTGCATGCGGGCGAAGCTGTCGAGCAGCAGGCCGGCCGCGGCGAGCAGCAGCACGGCGAGGGCGATCTCGGTGACGACCAGCCCCCGGAAAATCTTCCGCCGTGATCCGCCGCTGCGCTCGTCTTCTTTCAACGCGTGCGTCAACTGCGTGCTTGACGTCTCGAGCGCAGGGGCCAGCCCGCACAACACGCTCGTCGCGAGCGTGACCCCGAGCGCGAAGAGGAGCGCGCGCGCATCAAGCGCCGCGGAGGAAAACGGCGCGATCGTGACGCGCCCAGACCACAGCACGGCGGGCGCGTATCGCTCGAAGATGCTGACACCCCACATGGCAAGAACCGCCCCGAACGCGCCGGCGGTTGCGGCAAGCACGAGGCTTTCGACCAGCAGCTGACGAACGATTCGTGCGCGCCCGGACCCGATGGCCATCCGTATTGCGAGTTCCCGGCGGCGCATGCGGCCGCGCGCGAGGAGGAGCCCGGCGACGTTCGCGCACGTGATCAGCAGCACGCACGCGGCCGCCGCCAGGAGCAGCAATACCGAACGGCGTAACGTCGGATCGACGCGCGCGTCACCAATGGGCTGCGCGACCGCGCTCCATCGACCGTCCTCTTCCCGCTTCGGAAGGGGGAACGCCGCGCTCGCCGCGGCGAGTTCAGCGTTTGCCTGTTCGAGCGACACCCCATCCTTCAGTCGAGCGACCACCGGGATGAACAGCTGCGGCGTGGTGAGATACTCGGCGTACGTAAGACGCGGCGCCATCGCGCGCGGAATCCAGATCTCGGACTTGTCACTGAGCCCGGTAAAACCCGCCGGCATGATCCCGACGACGGTCAGTGGTACGTCGTTGATCCGAACGGTGCCGCCGACGAGCAACGGGTCGCTGCCATAGCGGCGGCGCCAGAGTCGATCGCTCAGCACCGCCACCTGCGCAGCGCCCGGGGCGTGGTCTTCCTCCACCGTGAACGTTCGACCGACGGCGGCCGTCATTCGCAGCGTCGCAAAGTACTCCGGTGAAATCGTCTCTCCATCGATCTGTTCGGGATCGCCGTTACCGCCACTGATGCTGATCAGGGTCGGGGAAAACGACGCGATCGATTCGTAGGATGTCACCGACTTCGTCAGCGTGTCGATGAGCGGCCTCGACCAGCGCGTAAGCGCGAGTCCTTGATCAGGCGTGCTCCGCGTAGTGAACAACAAAACCAGCCGGTCGGGCTCGCTGAACGGCAGCGGCCGCAGCAGCGCAGCGTAAGCGGCGCTGAACATCGTTGTCGTCGCGGCAATGCCAATCGCCAGCGTCGCGATGGCAACGACGGCAACGCCACCCATCCTCGACAGGGTCCGCACGCTGTATCGCAGGTCGTTCATGGTGTGAGGACGCGCCGCTGGCGTCGATGTTAACGCTGTCTCGACCGTTTCGGCATTGCACCCCGCTCAACGCCGTCGCTCGACAGCGAGGCAATTGCCCTTTCGTATAAGTTGCGATGCCCGGGGTCGTCAGCTACGATGACCGCGCATCCTGCGCTAACTGCTGAGTCACCAACGGCTGGGGGCCTGCCGTGGTTGCTCACAATCTCCAGGCGGCGTTCGTCGCCGCCGCCGTCGAGCTGATCCTCATCGGAGTGGTCGCGGGAGGGCTGCTCGCGCTGGTCACACTCCTCTCGCGCCGCGCGGCTCGGTCGCGGGAAGCAGTTGCCACGTTCGGCCAGTTCGCAGCAGCCCGGATTCGCAAGCTGCTCTTTGCGAGTACCGTCCTCTCGGCGCTCACCGTTGTCGCCTACAACACCTTGCTGGTGATACGCGGCATCGATGCCCGAAACCAGGCGATTGGCGTCATTGGAGCCCTCACCATCGATCACGCACGCTTGTTCGTGATCCGGCTCGCGGAGCTTGGCCTGATCGTCATCGGCTTCTGGATGGGCACACGCATCCTCCGCGGTATCCTCCGCGGCATTGAGCAGATCATCGGCCGCTGGGACAGGCTGCAAGACGAACATCGCACGCTGCCTAGAGTGTTCTCAGGGCTGGACCGTGCGGTCGTCAATACCGCGGGCCTGGTGGCAGCCGTGCTGACCCTTGCATTACTGTCTTTCCCGCCAGCAATTATCGAGGCCTCCCTTGTCGTCGTCCGCGTGTGGGCCCTGATCGCGTTTGGCGTTCCACTGATCCAATCGACGGGTGTGATCGTGGCGACAGCGACCGGACTGCTCCGAACCTCGGCGTACCGCCGTGGCTGGAGCCGCTACTACGATCACCTGCGTGAATTGCTGCCAACGTTCCGTGCCTGCCTGGACTACGCGTTGTGGATTGGCCTGGCATCGCTGGCGCTCGCGCAAGTGCCATGGCTCCAGAAGACCGCCGCCTGGGGACCCCTGCTGATCGAAGGCCTCGCTATCTTCTTCATTGGCCAGGTGCTCATCCAGCTCGGCTACCTCGAGATCGGGCACCGGATGCTGCCGCACGACGGACTCCAGGAAAGCGAGCGGCGCCGGCGCGCGACGATGGTGCCGCTCGTGCGCAGCGCGTTCATGTATGGCGCGTACTTCGCCACGGCAGTCCTGATCCTTGGCGCCTGGGGGTTCAATCCCATGCCCTTCCTGGCCGGCGCCGGCATTCTCGGGTTGGTCGTGGGTTTCGGCGCGCAGTCGATGATCAACGATGTCGTGTCCGGCTTTTTCATTCTCTTCGAAAACATCTATCTCGTCGGCGATGTCATCGAGGCCGGTTCGGCGTGTGGCACGGTCGAAGCGATCGAATTTCGCACGACAAAAATCCGTGACGCCGACGGACGGCTGCACATCATTCGCAACGGCGACATGAAGCTGGTGGTGAATTACTCGAAGGAGTATGCCGTTGCGGTGGTGGCGCTCGACGTTGGATACGACGCCGATCTCCGTGCCGTGTTCGCATGCCTGCGGCAGGCCGGGGAGCAACTGCGCGCGGAGAACCCTGAGATCCTCGGCGACACCGAAATCGACGGGATCACGGCCTTTGGCCCGTCGACCATGACCATCAGAACAACCACGCGCGTCAAGCCAGGCTGCCACATCAAGGTCGCGACGAAACTGCGTCTCTCGATCAAGGAGACGTTCGATCCGCAGGCGGCAGACACGCTTCGGAAGACCCTGGTCCCCGAGCGCTGGGCGCCGGCGCCCGCCACGCCTTTCATGATCCACGCCGGCGACTCGGCAGCACGGCTGTACTGAAGGATTGCTGCCGGGCGATGGACAGGCGCTGAGTAGACACTCTACATAATATGCTGTAGAGTGCCTACACAATGTCCCGCAAGCGTCCATCGCGCGTCGAACTCCTGCAGGGAACGCTCGACCTGCTCATCCTCCGCACGCTCCTGCCAGGACCGAGTCACGGCCACGCCATCGCGAGGCACATCCAGCGCACGTCGGAAGATCTGCTGCAGATCGAGACCGGTTCTCTCTACCCGGCACTGCATCGGCTGGAAGCGAAAGGCTGGATCGCCGCGTCCTGGGAGCTGTCCGACAAGGGTAAGCGCGCTCGCTACTATCGCCTGACGTCGCTGGGCCGGAAAGAACTGGTCAGCGAACACTCGAAATGGGAAGCCTTTTCACGCGCGATGGGATTGATCCTGAAGCCAATCGACCAGGAGTGACGTCAATGTCGTTCCTTCATAAGTTCGGTCTGTGGCTCGATCGCCGGCGCAAGGAACAGGAACTCCGACAGGAGCTGCAGTTTCACCTCGATGAGGAAGCCGAGCGGCGAAGGTCGGACGGGATGTCGGACGACGACGCGAGACAGGCGGCTCGTCGCGACCTTGGGAACGTCACGTTGCTGCAGGAAAACGTGCGTGCCGTCTGGACGTTCACCTGGCTCGAACAGCTTGTGCAGGACGTTCGTTACGCGCTGCGCATGATGCGGAACAACCGGGCGTTCACCGCACTCGCCGTGCTGTCGCTCGCACTCGGCATCGGGGCCAACACCGCCATCTACAGCTTCATGGACGCGATCCTGCTGCGATCGCTGCCCGTGCCCGAGCCCGAGGCGCTGGCGGTCATGAACTGGCGCGCGAAGAACCCTCGCGGGCCAGGCAAGGAACGGCTGCCGTTCGTGATGCATTCCGGAAACGGATCGACGTACAGGGAGGACACCGGAATCATCAGCGGCATCTTTCCGTTCCCGGCCGTCGAGATATTCCAGAAGGCTGACGGGGTCTTCTCGAGCGTGTTCGCGTATTATCCTTCGCCGCGCCTGAATGTCGTGGTGGGGGGACAGGCGAACTTCGCAAGTGGAGAGTACATCTCGGGTGAGTATTTCCGCGGGCTCGCGGTGCGTCCCGCGGCCGGTCGTTTCATCGCGGCCGACGACGACAGGGTGGGCGCACCACCGATCGCGGTTGTCAGTTACGGTTTCAGCCAAAAGCATTTTGGCGAACCGGCCAGCGCCGCCGGGCAGCCCATTCTGATCAACAGCATCCCGTTCACGGTCGTGGGGGTCACGCCTCCTGGCTTCTTCGGTGTCGATCCCGCGGCAGCGCCGGATGTCTATCTTCCGATGCGCGGCAATCTGCTGGACGATGGGGCTGGCCTGGAACGGGTCCAGCCACAGGACTATCTCGATGGGAACTACTACTGGATCGAAGTGATGGGGCGGCTTCGGCGTGGAGTGACCCGCGAGCAGGCCGAGGCCGTTCTTGCGCCGCGCTTTCAGCAGTGGGTAACGGGCACCGCGACCGCCGAGGAGCGCGCGAACCTGCCGGCTCTGGTCGTCAAAGAAGGAGGCGGCGGACTGGACAGCCTTCGCCGTCAGTATTCCAGGCCGCTGTCCGTGTTGCTGATCATGGTTGCACTGATCCTGGCGATTGCATGCGCCAACATTGCCAACCTGCTGCTGGCGCGGGCCACGGCGCGGCGGCGAGAGATGGCGGTACGTCTCAGCATGGGCGCCGGGCGCTTTCGTCTGATGCGGCAACTGCTCACCGAAAGCGCCCTGCTGGCGTCGGTCGGCGCAACGCTCGGTGTGCTGGTCGCGATCTGGGGAGTACGGTTCCTGACGGTTCTCCTGGCCAGTGGACGGGAGACGTTCACGCTCAGCGCGGAGTTGAACTGGCACGTTCTGGGCGCAACGCTGGTCGTGTCGCTCTTGTGCGGCGTCCTGTTTGGCCTGGCGCCTGCCGTCCAGGCGACCCGCGCTGACGTTCTGCCGGCACTGAAGGAGACTCGCGCGAGCGAATCACGACGGCTGGCGCGCCATGCGCTTCTAGGCATGAAGCTGAGTCACGTGCTCGTCGTCTCCCAGATCGCCATCTCGCTGCTGCTGCTGGTGGCGGCCGGGCTTTTCGTTCGGACTCTCTCGAATCTGCAATCAACCGAGCTCGGTTTCAATCGTGATCACGTGCTGCTGTTCGAGCTCAACGCCCGCAAGGCCGGGCACCGCGATCCCGGGATTGCAATGTTCTACGCGGATCTGCGGCGGCAGCTGAGCGCGATTCCGGGCGTGCTCGACGTGAGTTTCTCGCACGCCTCTCTCATCCGGGCCGGCAGGCAATTCCCCATCAGAGTAGCGGCGACGCCTGCACCCGGCACACGCATTTTGAGCATCGGGCCCCGGTTCTTCACCACGATGCAGATCCCGTTGGCGCTCGGGCGGGCGATCGACGATCGCGATCAACCGGGATCGGCACCGGTCGCCGTGGTCAACGAGTTGTTCGCAAAGACCTACTTCGATGGAGAGAATCCCATAGGCCGTCGCATCGGGGTCGGCGGCACCTTTCAAGGCGACGGCGGAGAGCTTCGCCAGTGGCAGGACGTGGAGGTCGTCGGCGTGTCCGCGAATGTCCGCTACTCCGGGCTGAAGCAGAACTTCCTGCCTGTGGTCTTCCTTCCCTACAACCAGAAGGCTGCCCGGTCGGTCGACCAAATGACGTTTGCGTTGCGCACGGCTGGGGATCCTGTCAGCTATGTGAAGACCGTACGAGACATCGTTCAGCAGGCGGACGCGCGCATGCCTCTGACGAATGTGAAGACGCAGGCCGCCGAGATCAACCAGACCATCAACCAGGAGATCGTCTTCGCGAAGCTCTGTTCTGCGTTCGCCCTCCTGGCATTGGCGATCGCGTGCGTTGGGCTGTACGGCACCATGGCTTATACGGTCGCACGGCGGACCGGTGAGATCGGCATCCGGATGGCGCTCGGCGCGCAACGGCGCACTGTTGTGCTGATGGTGCTGCGGGAAGTGTTTCTGCTGGCGGCGGTGGGGCTCGCGATCAGTGTGCCGGCGGCCCTGGGTGCGTCACGGTTCGTGGAATCCTTCCTGTTCGGAATGAAGCCAAACGATCCACGAGCACTGGCCTTTGCCGTGGCGACTCTATTGTGTGCGGCGCTGCTCGCCGGTTATGTCCCCGCGCGACGCGCGTCTCGAATAAATCCAATCACGGCCCTGCGGCACGAATAACCGGCAGAAGGGCCGAGGTCGCCATCGGCCCTTCTGCGTTCGGGCTTCGTTGTTTCAGTGGAACTTCGCCGCCGCGTTCTCAATCGCACCCTTCTGGCTCCCGCTGATCAATCCGGTCGCAACCCACTCATTGGTCAGGTGAGCGACGGACGAGACGAAGCCACCGTGATTGGCGGCACCGGCCGCAAGCCGAGAAATCAGGTCGGAGCTCGTGCACCCTGTCTCGAAGAGATGGTTCGGCACACCTGTGTCGATCCCGCCGATGACGATTGTTGCGCGGGTGTCCGACGTCGGGTTGCAGTCTTCATCGTCGGCAAATCCGTCGGCATCAGCATCAGGGAAGGTCCAGCCGACGTCCCTGAGCAACTCGAACGTCAGATCGTCCGGCGCTTTCACCTTGTGCGTCAGGTCCGGATTAATCGCCGGCTCCATCAGCAGGTTGCGAGACGCGATCGTGTCGTAGTGCGAGATCGAGGATCCGCCAACCACCGGAAATGGCGCGAACACCCTCACACGACCTGACGCGTCGGTACCGGCGCGAATGGTGAGATCCACCAGGATGTTCATCGACACACCGGAGGCAAGCTGATCGCGGATCGCAAGCCCGTCGGCACGTCGCAGGCTGACCGTGGGGATCAACACGAACCGACCGTTGATGCCATCGTCAGCCATCCCGGGAGGAGCCGCGTTCACGTTTGCGGCCTGGTTGTAGATGACCACCGCCACGGCTCCGGCGTCGGTCGCGTTCCTGGCTTTCTGGGCAAAGCCGCAGAGCCCCCGTTCGATCAACGCGATTCTCCCCGCGACCGCAGCGGCGTTCGAGAAGGACGAACAACCGTCAGTTGTCGTGCCCCCCGCTTCGACCGCATCTTCGGCGGCGACGACGTTCGAAGACACATTCGGGTTGCCGACCGGCGGGCCAAATGCTGCAGTCCCGAACTGCAGGCCGCCCG
The DNA here is from genome assembly GCA_046726015.1 of Acidobacteriota bacterium. Classification (GTDB taxonomy): domain Bacteria; phylum Acidobacteriota; class Vicinamibacteria; order Vicinamibacterales; family 2-12-FULL-66-21; genus QHWT01. Next base: position 2,251 of record JBKOZS010000075.1, on the reverse strand, counting down.
CAATGCTGGCCGGAGAGTTCACTGCCACGGTGGGACTTCCGAAGCGCAGCACGCTTGGGGCCCCTGCCGTGACCCCTGCGCCATCCCACACGACCTTGCCGAACCGTGTCGCTGACTCGAGCCGCTGCGCGTTGGTCATCTGCGGCCAGCGGAGGCCGAGGAGGGTGTCGAACAGCTTGCTGTTGTAATGGTCGGGAAAGCCGCTGAACAGCGCGCCGGTCGTCAGGCTGGCGAGCTGACTGAAGCCGAGGCCGTGTGCGAACTCGTGCAGCAACACAGTTACGAGATCGTTGAGTGCCCCATGGTTGTTGTCGAGGCCGAGATAGAAGTTGAAGTTCGTGCTGAAATTCGCGTTGATGTCATCGCTGGCCGGGAGCAGGTCAACGCCGGCCAGCTTGTTCGCAAGCGCGATGTGGTACCAGGTAGCGGCCAGTGGCGCGTTCGGAAAGTCGCGGGCGACAGAAATTGGCCCGGCGCTTCCGAGCACTCCCGGCCCAAGCGCGGTGAACTGCGCGCGAATCCGGATCGGCACGTTGCTGTCCAGCCTCGCGCTCCAGATCTTTGCCGCATGCGCGAACGCGATCAATCGCTGTTCGCCTAATGTTGTTCCCGTATTCCCGCCGACCGGGGTCGCGGGTGTGGGATCGTTGAATCCGACGCCGGGCGCATTGATGTTGACAATGACGAGCTGTGCCGGACCAGCGCTGGCGTGGCCGGCGAGGAGAGCGATGCCCGCGATCACGAACACCGCAAGACGAATCGGCTTCGAAAAATGTGTGATCATGGCGTGATCCTTCTTATCGAGCCGAGTTGTCTTCGACGAGCCCCAGGAACTCTGCGCCCTCTTCAAGGGTGAAGACGCACTTCGTTTCCCACGTTCCATCCTCGTTTGGCCTTGCGAGCAGCACGCCTCCAAATCCGCCGGCCAGGTCCACGGTAACCGCGCCGGTCGCCGTCGATGTCTGCTGCAGGTTTTCGGTTGGCTTCTGCCCAAGCGATGAGAGGTTGGCCACGACTTCGTCCACTTCCTCCTGCGTCGGCATCCGTACCGCTCCGCTCTGCTTGTCGACGACGAAGGCGCGTGTGGCCTTGTAACGCTTCTCCTTGGCCTGATCGCCTGCAGCGTTGGAGGCGGCCATCGGCGTGCCGGCAGCCAGCCATACGATTGCCATCAAGAGTGCGGCGGCAACGCCGACGAGCTTGGGCATCCGCGTTCCCGTGCGACGGGCAGACTTCGCCCGCCTTCTCACCGAGTGAGGTGTCTTCATGTCTCCCCCTGACGAGTCCGTTTCTACGCGAAGGACGCAGTCCGCCGTCCGGCCCGGCGGGCCGCAATGAAATGACGACTCGCGAACGCACTGTGACGAATGTCGTGTGCGAGGACACTAGAGGCTAATGACTTCGTTGTCAATCGATTCGACGGTCCACTTGCTGCCTTGCGATCAACTTGTTCTCCATTAGGCAGACATTTCTGGAACCGGTGACAGTCTGAGGTGCGCCATCGCGGCGACTGGATCAACCCGAATTGGTCCTCGTTCGCGGAGGCGGACGATGCGGTTGCAGGAGCAGCGGGTACGACTTACCCGCGCCGGCCCGAGCGCGATCGACAACCTGGGTGGATGACTTGCTGGCCGACCCTGAGCGGATCCGCGGGCTCGACGTGGTGATCCCCAACGACCGACGAGCCTCGCACGCGGCGCATCACGACCCACACGAATGCGCCGGCCACAACGATCATCGGCAGAAACCACGCCTGTGCAACGCTTCTCGTTGTCAGGAGCCAGATGCAGAATGCCATGCCCGCGAGAGCGAGCATGGGGCCGCCTGGCGCACGAAAGCCTGCCGGTAATCCCTCCCTCTGGCGCAAGCGGAGCAGCGCGCCACAGGTTGACGCGAAGATGCCGAGTCGCGAGATTGCGGCCAGCGTGGCAAGGTGACGGAAATCACCGACCAGTGCGAGAGCCAATGCGATCAGCGAATTCACGACGATCGCGACGTCGGGCACACGGCTTCGAGGATGCACGCTCGCCACGACTCGCGGAAGCTCGCGCCGGTCCGCCATCGCAAACATGATTCGTGGTGTCATCAAGGCGAATCCCGTCAGCCAGCCGTAGACCGACACGAGGACGGCGGCGCTGCCCAGCGTGATCCCTAATGGTCCGATAAGGACGCCGAGTGCGGCACTGACCGGCGCGGCGCTGGCCGCCGCATGCGGAAGGACGCCGACAATGGTGAGCTGAACGAGGAAGTA
>JBKOZS010000074.1:0-15829 GCA_046726015.1 Acidobacteriota bacterium | reverse complement strand
GAAGTACACAGACCTGCGCGAGGAGTTTGCTCCGCTCGCCTACGTCGCCGTATCACAGGCAGAGGGAACCGATCTCAGTCCAGAATTCGTGCTGCACGCACAAGCCGGGCTGCCCGCGGTGACCGCCGAGGCGACGCGCGCGCTCGCGCAGTTGAACCCCGCCATCGCGGTGCAGTACCAGACGGTACGATCGCAGGTCAGCGGATCGCTCCTGCGCGCGCGGCTGCTGGCGACACTATCCGGCTTCTTCGGTGGCCTTTCAGTGCTGATCGCGACGATCGGCCTGTACGGCGTGATGTCCTACACGGTCGCGCGGCGGCGCGTCGAGATCGGCGTCCGCATGGCACTCGGAGCCGATCGCGCGATAGTGATTGGCATGATCGTTCGAGAAGCCGGCCTGCTTCTGGGCGCGGGCATTGTCGTTGGCGCCGCCCTCGCGGTCGTTGCCGGCAAGGCCGCGGCGTCGCTCTTGTATGACTTGAAGCCCTGGGATCCTGCGACCATCGCAATGGCGATCGCCATCCTCGGAGCGATCAGCCTGCTCGCGAGCTGGGTCCCGGCACACCGGGCGTCCCGCCTCACCCCGACGATTGCCTTGAGAGAAGAGTAGGTCCTACATGGCAACGGGCTTGCTCCGACTCATCGCATGGTGGACGAGTCGGTCCCGACACAATCTGCAGAGCTGACTGAAGACGCCAAGCGCGAAAACGTCATACGCCTCGCCTTCGATTGCGATCCATCGAAGCTCGACGCCTTTGTCGACGAGATTCGCCGTTATATTCCAGAGAACACCGGCGTAGTGCTGCGCGGAAGCGCGGTGACCGGCTTTCGCTGGAAGGACCAGGCGCCATTCGACGCGGACGGCCCAGGCACCAGCGACCTCGACCTCACGCTCGTCGGCCACCGCGTCCTCGACTTCTACAAGATCACGGGCTTCTTCGTGCCCGGTGTGCACTCCCGACCGCTGAGCGACGAGGATCCGGACATCGCGCCCGACCTCGTGCCTTTGCGCGAGACGCTCATGGCGATGGTGCGGCGCCCGGTGAACATCCAGGGCACGCGCGACTTCGTGATGTACCTTCGCGGAGAACTCATCGGACAGCCCTATCTCACGTTGATTCCCAAGCGCGACCACGAGTGACGATTCGCCTTCTGAGCTACAACATCCGCCACGGCGGCGCCGGACGCGAAGAACGGCTGTCGGCCGTGATTGCGTCCTGCGCGCCGGATGTGGTGGTGTTCCAGGAGGCAACGCGGCCCGGCGTGATTGAAAAGCTCGCGGACACGACCGCGATGCCGCACTGCGGTACGATGCCGAAATTCTCGCTCGGTTTCATGAGCCGCCTGCCGATCGCGGAGCACACGTGGCACCGCCCGCGTGTTTCCCGTCACGCATTTCTCGAACTGGTCCTTGCCAACACGGGATTCCGCGTGTTCGGCGTCCACTTGAGCGCCGTGCACGCCGCCTGGACCGAGCGTCGACGAACATTCGAGTTGCGCGCGCTGCTGCGTGCGATCGCCGCTGACGTCGAGCGCCGCGACGGGTTCCACGCGCTGGTGGGGGACTTCAACACGCTCGCGCCCGGCGACGCATTCGACCTGCGCAAGCTGCCGGGGCGCCTTCGCGCGCTCGTCTGGCTGAGCGGCGGCCGGATCCGCTGGCGCACGATCCAGATCATCCTGGACGCTGGATACAGCGACGCCTTTCGCGCGCTGCATCCGTCCCAGGCCGGTTGGAGCTTTCCGACCTGGCAGCCGCACGTTCGCCTCGACTACCTGTTCGTTCCCACGTCACACCTCGCGCGCGCGCATTCGTGCGAAGTAGTTGTGACGGATGCGGCGCGCGAGGCATCCGACCACTTCCCGCTGCTCTCGGTCATTGAGGTGCCGTCGTGAAGCCTCGGTGCTACGCTAACGAGGATGGAAGGCGCACTGGCCGAGCTCGTGGACGACGTGGACTATTGGGAACGGCTCTACGAGCGCGAGCCCGCGCGGGTCACCGTCACTCGCAATCACCCGGACGATATCAAGCAGCGTCAACTGATCGTGTGGCTTGACGGCGAGCGGATCGCCACGCTGATGTTCGGCGACGCGGTCACGCGCGATCTCGAACCCGGACCGCACCGACTGCGCGTGAGCAACACGCTGTTCTGGAAGACGGTGGAGTTCGACGTGAAGCCGGGGGAGCAGCTCCGCTTTGAAGTGATCAACTATGCCGGCCGATTCACGTATCCGATGCTCGCGTTCATCGGCGTCGGCCCGTTGTATGTCACGGTCCGAAGAGTGGCTTGAGACTCGAGGCTCATGGCTCAGGGCGGCCCAAGGTACGTGGGCTCACGGCCTTGAGCCGATGTGAACCGTAAGCCAGCGTGAGCCTTGAGCCCGAAGTCCTGAGCCCTTACGCATGCACGCCCGGCGCTTCGTGGCCACTACGCGCCACGTACTCCGCATAGGTCCCCGGATACGCGTGCGGTTGCGACTCGGTGCCGCTTTCACCGCCAAGTTCCAGGACGCGATTGCTGAGGCCGCGGAGGAACGCGCGGTCGTGCGACACGAAGATCATCGTGCCGTCGAAGTCCTTCAGCGCGTCGAGCAGCATTTCCTTGGTCGCGAGATCGAGATGGTTGGTGGGCTCGTCGAGCACGAGGAAGTTCGGCGGATCGAGCAGCATGCGCGCCATCACGAGACGGGTTTTCTCGCCGCCTGACAGCATCCTGATCCGCTTGTCGATGTCATCGCCGGAAAACTGGAACGCGCCGGCGAGATTGCGCAATATGCCAATCGATTCGTTGGGGAAGTCCTTTCGCAGCTGCTCCTCGATCGTGAGATCCGGGTTCAGCAGATCGAGCGACTGCTGCGCGAAGTAGCCCGTCTTCAGGCTGGCCCCGAGCTTGACGGTCCCGGCGTCGGGCGCAAGCGCCCCGGCAATCATCTTGAGCAGCGTCGACTTGCCGGCGCCGTTCTTCCCCATTACGCACCAGCGCTCGCCGCGACGAATATTCAGGTTGATCCCGTCGTGGACAACGCGCTGGCCGTAGCGCTTGGTCACCCGCTCGAGTGTTGCCACCTGCTCGCCGGAGCGGGGCGGCGTCCGGAAGTCGAACTTCACGACACGCCGCTTCTTCGGCAGCTCGATCTTTTCAATCTTTTCCAGCGCCTTCACCCGGCTTTGCACCTGCGCGGCCTTGGCGGCGTGCGCGGCGAACCGCTCGATGAACCGTTGTTCCTTCGCGAGCATCGCCTGCTGACGGGCGTACGCGGCCTCGCGATTGGCTTCGCGCACCGCGCGCTCACGCTCGTAAAAATCGTAGTTGCCCGAGTAGGTGGTGATTTCGCCGCCGTCGATCTCGGCGATCCTGGTCACGATGCGGTTCATGAACTCGCGATCGTGCGAGGTCATGAGCAGTGCGCCCGGCTGCGCCTTCAGGAACTGCTCGAGCCAGATGATGGATTCGATGTCGAGGTGGTTGGTTGGCTCGTCCATCAGGAGGACATCCGGCCGGGCGAGCAGCACGCGCGCCATCGCCACGCGCATCTTCCAGCCACCCGACAGGGCGCCGACGTCGCCATCGATCCACTCGTCGTCGAAGCCAAGGCCGTGCAGCACTTCGCGCGCCTGCGCTTCGAGGGCGTAGCCACCGAGGTGCTCGTACTCCTCCTGCACTTCGCCGAACCGCGCGAGGATCCGGTCCATGTCGTCCGCCTGCTCCGGATCCGCCAGCGCGTGATTGAGCGCTTCGAGTTCGTGATGCAGTTGCCCGGCGCGGCCGCTGCCGGCGATCGTCTCGTCCAGCACCGTCCGGCCAGACATCTCCTCGACGTCCTGCCGGAAGTACCCGACCGTGAGCTTCTTCGGGACGGAGACCTCGCCCTCGTCCGGCGACTCCTCGCCAACGATCATCCGGAACAGGGTGGTTTTCCCTGCGCCGTTTGGCCCGACCAGGCCGACCTTTTCACCGGGATTCAATTGAAAGGACGTGTCAACGAAAAGAATCTGGCGGCCGTACTGCTTGCTGACGCGGGTCAATGAAATCATTCACCGGCTCGCGATTCTCTTGACGATGTCCTGCGCGAGCGGGAGGCTGACGGTACAGCTCGGGTCATCCACGCGGCATTGCGCCACGGTGAGTCCGCAGCCGCAGGTGCACTGCTCGGTGTTCAGCGTCTGGAGCGTTTTGGTTTTCTGCTCGGGTGTGAGCACCGACAGGTCGATGCCGGGGATCTTGTTGGCCTGCGCCGCGTTTTCGAGCCGGACCTTGTCGTCGTCGTCCACGAGCTCGACCGTCGCGTCGACGTCGAGACCCGCGAGCGCACGCGTTTCAATCTCGGTCAGCGACACATTCAACATGCCGACGTGCTTCTTCGCAAGCCGTCCCTCGCGATCGATGAGAAATGTCGTGGGCAGCGCGTAGACGCCGGGAAACAGCTTCTCGATTTCCGGCGTGCTCATGATCGTCGGGTAGTTCATGCGATGGGATGTCGCGAACTGCTGGACCAGCTGCGGAGGGGCCGAATCCTGCGAGACGCCAATGATCTGGAGCTGGTCGGGGTACTTCTCCTGCAAGGCCACCAGGTCCGGAATTTCCTCGCGGCACGGAGGACACCACGTCGCCCAGAAGTTGACGAGGATCACCTTGCCGCGGAGCGCCTGCGTGGAGACCTGCCGGCCCGACAGATCCGGCGCGGTGAACGACGGCACGGTCGCCCGCTCGCGGAGGAACGTAATCGTTTTGCCCGACGCGCTGGCATTCGCGAGCCGCTCCTCGACGCGATGGGTATAGCGCACCATGCCGGCAATCACGGCCATCGTCGCTGCCGCAATGGCGGCAAAAATCAGGATTCTGCGGGGGGACATGCTTCTAGTATGGCTCAGGACTCACGACTGAGGGCTCGGGACTCACGAACGAGGACGGCCGAAAAACAAAACATAGCCGTCAGCGTCCTTGAGTTCGAATCCACGCAAACCATCACCGGTATCCTTGAGTGGCTGGGAAAACTCGACATTGCGCGACGAGAATTCTGCTGCCAGCGCGTCCGGATCGGGGACATTGAGGTACGCGTCCCAGCGCGCCGCCGGTTCTCGTTTGGGATTCGGAAGCGGATCGACCCCGACGTCCTTGAACATGATCATCGCGGCGCCCCGCGCGACAATGCCGAAGAAGATGTCGTCAGGCGGCCCTTGAAACGTGATGTCGAACCCGAGACGGTCGCGATAAAACGACAGGGCGGCGGGGACATTCTTGACGATGAAGAATGGCGCAATGCAGGAAATTTCTGGCTTGGGCATGTGAGCTCACCGCTCAGGGAGCAACTTTCCCGGATTCATCAGATTGTGCGGGTCGAGCGCCTGCTTGATCGTGCGCATGACGTCGAGGGCGTCGCGGCCGTGTTCCGCTTCCAGGAACCGTAGCTTCCCCAGGCCAACGCCGTGCTCGCCGCTGCACGTGCCCCCGAGCGCCAGCGCGCGCTCGACGAGTCGATCCGTCAGCCGCTGCGCCTCGGCGATCTCGTCGGGCGCCTCGGGATTCACGGGAAAGATCATGTGGAAGTTGCCGTCCCCGACGTGCCCCACGAGTGCGCCGGTCAGTGGTGACGCATCGACATCACGCTTGGTATCGTGGATGCACTCGGCCAGCCGCGAAATCGGCACGCAGACATCGGTGGTCCAGCCGCGCGATCCCGGCCGTAGTGCGAGTGCTGCGAAATACGCATCGTGCCGCGCCTGCCAGAGCGCGGCCCGGCTCTCGGGCGTGAGCGCGCGTGACACGTCGCGCGCGCCGTGCTCGCGGGCGATCTCGACGGCGGCCTCCGCGTGCCCCGTGACGTCGGCATCGCTCAGCCCGTGAAATTCGAAAAAGAGCGTCGGCGCCACCGGATAGCCGAGCCGCGAATGTCGATTGACCGCATCCATCTGCACTTCGTCGAGCAGTTCGATCCGCGCGACCGGGATGGCCAGCTGCACGATCGCAATGACGGTCTCGACCGCTGCATCAATCGTACTGAACCAGCACGTCATGGCGGCCACCGCTTCCGGCCGGCCGTGCAGTCGAAGCGTCACTTCCGTGATGACGCCGAGCGTTCCTTCGGAACCCACGAACAACCGTGTCAGGTCGTAGCCGGACGACGATTTTCGCGCACGCGATCCGGTGTGAATGACGCGCCCATCCGCGAGGACCACGGTGAGGCCGAGCACCGCCTCTCTCATCGTCCCGTATCGGACCGCCGTCGTGCCCGACGCGCGCGTGGATGCCATGCCGCCAATCGTGGCATCGGCGCCCGGATCCAGTGGAAACGTCAGACCGGTGGACTGCAGGTGACGTTCGAGCTGCTTGCGCGTGACGCCCGCTTCGACCGTGACGTCGAGGTCCTCCACGCTCAGGCGAACGATCTTGGTGAGCCGCGTCAGATCGATCGACACGCCGCCGCGCACCGGCACCACGTGTCCTTCGAGCGAGGAACCCGCCCCGAAAGGAACCATGGGGACGCGGTGACGCGCGCATGCGCGCACGATCTGCTGCACTTCAGCCGTCGACTCCGGAAAGACGACGAGGTCGGGAAGATGGGGTTCGTGGTGAGATTCGCCGCGACTGTGATGCTCGCGCACGGCGCCCGCGAGCGATACGCGATCGCCGAGAATCCCCTGCAGCTCGTCGGTGAGCGTCTCCAGCATCACGGAGAGAGTATATCGGCCCTCGAACCCGAACCCCGAACGTGTGCAAAGATGATGCGGTGAACCACGGCACCTATCCCGCCGGCCGCGCCGTCGCGCAGCGCGTCCAGGACCATTTCATCCGCCGTCTTGCCACCGGCGCCAGCGTGGACGTGCTGACGGCGCCGCTGCCGGATCTCGCGGCCATCGAGGAAGTGATCGAAGCCGGGTTCTGGACGAGTCTCCGGCGTGAAGAGATTTACGTCCCGAAAGTCTCGATCGCGCTGCTCCCTGCGTCGCACACGACGCACCCGCTGCTGTTCGAGCGCCCCCTGGCGATGCAGCCGCACGTCCTCGCTCGCGTCGCACCGGCAGTAGAGCGGCCGGGCATTCATCTCGGCGCATGGCGGGAACGGGCAGACCTGCTGGTCTGGGGAACGACGCGCGATCTGCCGCGCTACTGTCTCGTCCTCGAAGTGGCGGCTCCGGGGCTGCTCGTCGTCAAGCAATACCGCGGCGGGGAGCAAACGAAGTTCGCGAACGTGGCGGTGCTGCAGGGAGATGTCGACAAGGTCGTCGACGAGCATGCCTCCAGCCTTCCGGACTGTCCGTCGCTTCTGACCTCGATGCTCGGGTTCGACTCTCCCGCATCCTGGGGGGACTCGGTGAACGTGCTCGTCCAGCTGTCGGTGTCGATGCGCGTGCACGGACGCGGAGGGTTGCTGCTGGTGGTGCCACGTGAAGGAGAGTCCTGGCGGGAATCCATTGTGTCGCCGCTACCTTACGGGCTCGTCCCGCCGTATACCGAGCTCGCCGAACTGATGGAGCGGGCAGAGGCTGAACAAAACCAGCCCACGTGGCGAGAGGCGCTGACGCGCACGATCGACGCCATTGCGGGACTGACGGCGGTCGACGGCGCGGCGATCCTGACCGAGCGTTACGAGTTGCTCGCGTTTGGCGCCAAGATCGTGCGGCGCCGCGGGTCGGCCCCCGTGGAACAGGTGACCGTCACCGAACCCGTTGAAGGCGGGGTTGCGTCGATCGTGCACCCGTCGGAGCTGGGTGGCACGCGCCATCTCTCAGCTGCGCAGTTCGTTTACGATCAGCGCCACGCCGTCGCCCTCGTCGCCTCGCAGGACGGGCGGTTCACGATCTTCGCCTGGTCGCCATGCGAAGACATGGTGCACGCCCATCGTGTGGAAACGCTGCTGCTTTGACAATCGAAGGTTCGAAGGAATACCGAAGGAATCGAAGGAGCCTGCTTTTTGTTCGAAGGAGCGCACGTCATGCGTTCCTTCGATACTTCGGTTTTCCTTCGACGCTTCGATTGAAAGGCACCCTACTCTCCCTACTCGTCCTCGCCGCCTGTGTGCAGCCGGTGGCGGACCGGCAGGCTGATCCGCCGCGCCGGGTGCTCTTCATTGGCAACAGCCTGACGGCATCGAACGGGTTACCCGCGATGGTCGAGGCGGTCGCCGCGGCGTCGGGCGATCGACTGGAATGCGAGGTGGTCGCGTTTCCGAATTTCAGCCTGGAAGATCACTGGGCACGCGGCGACGCTCAGCGCGCGATTGCACGCGGCGGCTGGGCGTTCGTCGTCCTCCAGCAGGGGCCATCGGCGCTGCCGGAGTCGCGCGTGCTGCTGCGAGAGTACGTCGGGCGTTTCGATGGCGAGGTGCGCCGCGCGGGCGCACGGACGGCGCTCTACATGGTGTGGCCTTCGACCGCGCGCAACGGGGATTTCGATGCGGTCCGCGCCTCATACGCGCTGGCCGCACGGGATGTCGGCGGTGTGCTGCTTCCCGCCGGCGATCTCTGGCGCGCCGCGTGGCGCCGCGATCCGGCCCTCCAGCTCTATGGGGCTGACGGTTTTCATCCGTCGCCGCTTGGAACCTACGTGGCCGCTCTCGCGGTGTACCGCGGCCTTGCGGGGCGACCGCCGCGCGCGACTGGATCGCTGCACTCGCCGTCGGGTGCGTTTCCGGCCGTTGCCGTAAACGACCAGATAGCCCGGGTCCTTGAAGAGATCGTGGGAGAACGCTCTACCCGGAACCACTGACCTGATATACGATGCGGCGCGTGAACCCGCGCGTACATCTTGTCAACCCCAGTTCAGTGTCGTTCGGCGTCGCGGTCATCACGCCGCGATGGCTGTATGTCCTGGCCGCAGCAACCGGGTCGCGATGGGGCGATCCACGCATCGTGGACGAGACGCTCGAACCGCTGGACCTCGACACGATCGCCGCGGGGGACGTCGTCGGCATCGGTATCCATACTGGAAACGCCCGCCGCGGCTATGAAATCGGCCGCCAGGCGCGCGCTCGCGGCGCCTGGATCGTGTTTGGCGGTATCCACGCGACGCTCTTTCCCGCCGAAGCTCACGAACATGGCGGCGCGCACAGCGTTGTCCGGGGTGACGGCGACGTGGTGTGGTCCAGCGTGGTAGCGGATTGCCTGGCGGGGTCCCCCGCACGCCAGTACGAGGGCGGCCGTGTGCCTGGCGACGCGTTTGTCTCCGCGAGGTGGGATCTCCTGCCCGAGCGGCGATATATGTGGGCGTCGGTCCAGACGGTGCGTGGTTGCCCGAAGCACTGCTCGTTCTGTTCGGTGTGGCGGACCGATGGGCAGGAACCACGTCAGCGTGCGGTCGACCGCATCGTCCAGGAAATCGTCGAGTTGCGCCGGCTTGGCTTCCGATTCATTGCGCTGGCCGACGACAACTTCTATCCCGTGACGTTCGACGATCTGTCGATGGCGAATCGTCGCGCCGACAAGACGCGGTTGCACGAGCTCCAGGCCCTACGGCGCGAGCGCTTCGAGCTGATGGAACAGCTCGCACGGCTGCCGGGCGACATGGTGTTCTACACCCAGATCACCATGGAAGCGGCCGAGGACCCGGAGTTCCTCGCGGCGATGCGCCGCGCGCACATCCTTGGCGCGCTGGTCGGCGTCGAGTCGGTCACGGCCGAAGGACTCAAAGACGTTTACAAGGGATTCAATCTCGCGGGAGATGCGCTCGTCGCCCGGCTGCGCGCGTTTCGCCAGCATGGCGTTCATGTGCTGGGGTCTTTCATCTTCGGCCTGCCGAGCGACCGCCGTGAAACGTTCGACGCCACCGTCACGCTGGCGGAGCAGGCGGACCTGACGTTCGCGCAGTTCGTGCTGCTCACGCCATTCCCCGGCACGCTTGACTTCGAGAAGTGGGCGAAGGCGGAAGGGCGGAGCGACACGAAGATTGACGGCATTCCCATTACCCAGCACTGGCTGATCCCGCAGGAGCGGCGGCCAAAGCTCTACGCGGCGCACCCAACGCTGACAGTGGAAGAAATCCGCGTGCTCACGCAGGGCGCGTGGGACCGGTTTTACAGCTGGCGCCAGGTCTGGCTTCGTTCCCGCGTGGTGAAGTCGCTGCGGGCGAGGCTCGCATTCGTGCTCATCTCGAAGCTCTATCGGCAGATGTACGCCAACACCGGCATCGCGACGGACAGTGCCCGCGTCGCACGCTCCGCATCATGGGCCCGATGGATCGGCCGGGCCTGCCGCGGACTGTTCCTCGCGTCTCCGATGCCGGACCTCACGATGCCAACCAGGGGCGACTGACGGGCAATCATCACGTGCTCAGAAGCGCGCGCCGGACGCGCCGCGGAACAGGCACCGCTTCACCGTTGCGACGAGCGTTTCGGGCGTGACCGGTTTGTGCAGCACGCATTCGACGTCGAGCTGAGCGACATTCATGGTCGATCCCGTAACGACCACGATCGGAATCTCGCGCGTGAGTGCGTGCGCGGCAATCTCCTGTCGAACCGCGATGCCGTCCAGGGTGGGCAACACGAGATCGAGCACGATGATATCCGGTTGTGCCCGATCGATGCGGCTGAGAGCTTCCAGGCCGTCCCCCGCTTCGATGACCTCGAAGCCCTCGAGCAGCAGCGCCGTACGATATAGGCGCCGCAGATCTTCGTCATCTTCGACGATCAGGACGCTCTTGCGCGACGCCACGTTGAGAAGTATTGAACGGTTTTGGTACTCCGTAAAGCACAGCGGTACGATCCTGGTGTGAATAGACAAGCTGTGCTCGATCTGATCGCTCTACAGCAGCGCTCGGGCTTTGTTGATGTGGTCGGAACTGAAGGGCAGGGCGTCCTGCGCATGACCGAGCAATTGCTCAACAGCATCGTCGCGACCGAGCTCCGGGAATCTCGCGCGCTTCGCGAGGCCAGCGTGCGTCCGCTCGATCGCGATCGCTTCACCGTCCGACTTCTGCTGGCGAAGCCATCATTCCTTCCACCACTGACCATCGGCGTGGTGATCGAACGGCAGCCCTCGATGCCGAACGATCCGGTGCTCGTCCTCAAGCTCGAAGGCGCGGGTGGCCTCATGCGATTCATGGGACCGGCGGCCGCGTTTCTCAACGTGATTCCGCCGGGCATTCGCATGGCAGGCGACCGCGTGCACATCGACATCGGCGCGCTGCTCCATCGGCGCGGCCTCGGGTTCCTCGTCCAATACATCGACGAGTTACGCGTGAATACGGAAGAAGGGGCCGTCCGCATCGGTTTCCGTGCGCGGCTTCGGTGAGGGTGAGCCGATCAGCGCAGCGTGGCCGCCGCACTGATTCGTTCGACGAACGCCGCCTGGTCGCGGACCCGAGCGAAATCCGGATCGCGCTGTACCCGCCACCGGGTGAACAAGGGGTAGCGCGCGAGCCCGGGGGCGAGATGCTCGAGCGCCTTCTCAACATCGCCGCGTCGCGCGTAGACGGCCGCGATGTAGTAGCGCGTCGCCGGATCGTCTGCGCCCGCGGCCAGGCGCGACTCGAAGGCGTTCAGCGCGAGGGCGGCATACCGCGCTACTTCCTCCGCGCGGCCTTCGGCGTCGTAAAGCGCGCTGAGCTTCTGGTGCAGCTCGATCAGGGACCGCTCGCGCAAGCCATGGTCCGTGCTGGCGAGGTGGTCGCGCTCGCGGAAATACTCGTCGCGCGCGGCGGTGTAGTCGCCGCGCAAGTAATGGACGTACCCAAGACGTGTGTTGGCGCCGACAATCATCAGGCCTTGCGTGCCGGATACGGCCTGCATCTGGAGCTCGAGCGCGCGTCGTGCCGATGCTTCCGCCGCGTCGAGGTCGCCGTTGAGCGCCTCGAGGTAAGCCAGTTGCAGGAACGCGTAGCCTGCCTCCGGATTTGCCGCTGCCGCGCGCCGCAACAGCTCAATCGCTTCGTCCACGCGAGCTTCGCCCATCCACAACGTCCGCGCCAGTGCCTGCAGCGCGTTCGCGTCTTCCGGTTCGAGCGCGATGGCCTGTTGCAGGGAGTCGGTCGCTTCCCGCAGCCGCCCGGTGTTCAGCAGCGACATGCCCAGGGACACGTGCGCCTGTGTCAACGTCGGCTTCAGGGCAATCGCGCGCCGGAGCAGCTCAATCGCGCGATCCGTGAACTCGTGCGTGCCCAGGAACATGCCCTTGAGCTGCAGCGCCCCTCCGGCGGCGGCCCACGCGGCGGCATACTCGGGGTCGAGCGTCGTGGCACGATCGAACAACGTCAGCGCGCGGTCGATCGACTCGCGCGTGGCCTGCCGGACGTTGATCAGCCCGCGTGAGTACGCCTCGAATGCCTCGACCGAGTTCGTTTCGTCCTGCTCGATGGCCTCGGCCTCGGGGCGCCCGACGCGCAGATCGAGGCTGCGGCTCAATTCGTAGACGATCCGATCCTGCAGCGCGAAGATGTCATCGACCGATCCGTCGATCTTCAGCGTTTTGATCAACGAGGCGGTCAGCACTTCCGTCACTTGCACAGTGATCCGGATACGCGGTCCGATGCGTTGATACGCGCCGGTCACGACCCACCACGCGCCGAGCCGGCGACCGATATCGATTGCGAGCCGGTGGTCGGCGGCATCGCGTCCGACCGCCAGTTGCTTCAGCAACTCGAAAATCTGCGTGCGGCCGATCACCGAGAGGCCGCTGAGGTTTTTCAGGTCGCTCGTCACCGTCTCGGCGATGCCTTCGCCGATCCAGTCGTCGGCCGCTTCGCGCGTGACGTTGGCAAACGTCATGATCGCGATCAGCCGCTCCCCGTGCTCGACGCTGGCCCCGGATGCCGCGAACCCCCTGGGTGGCGTACGCAGGACCTGGGACGTCGTGTCGACCGTGTCGAGCCGTCGCGCGAGACCGTGCAGGTCGGTGTACATGTCGCGCGCAGACTGGTAGCGGAAGTCCGGTGTTTTCTCGAGTGCCCTGCGGACGATGGCGTCGAGCTCCGGCGGCGCCTGATTCGAGCCGGTCAGCGCATCCGGCTGGGCGTGCAGGATGCGATCGGTGATCTCTGCCAGCGTCTCGCCGACGAACGGCAGCCGGCCCGCAATCATCTCGTACAACACCACGCCGAGCGCGAAGATATCGACGCGATGGTCGAACCTGTTCCCGAGCAGCTGCTCGGGCGCCATGTACGAGACCGTCCCCCGCACGAGACCGGGGGACGTGAGCTGCAGCACCGTTTCGCGGCGGAACGATTCGCCGCGCTCCTCGAATCGCGCGAGGCCAAAGTCGAGAACTTTGACGAGACCGCGGCGCGTCAACATCAGGTTCGCGCTCTTCACGTCGCGGTGGATGATCTTGTTCGCGTGCGCCTCGTCGAGCGCGTCAGCCACCTGCTGCGCGATGTCAACAGCCTCGCGCACCTTCAGCGGCCCGCGCGCGAGCCGCGTCGCCAGCGTTTCCCCCTCGACGTATTCCATCGCGATGAACAGCGCGTCTCCCTCTTCGACGAGGTCGTAGGTCACCGCAATGTTCGGAGACCTCAGGAGCGACGCGGCGCGCGCCTCGCGCACGAGCAGCGCGCGGCTTTCCTGGTCGCGCTGCGTCTCATGGGGGAGGAACTTCAGCGCCACCTGACGCCCAAGCCGCGTGTCTTCGGCGAGATAGACCTCCCCCATGCCGCCGCCGCCGAGACGCTCCGTGACGCGGTAATGAAGGATTTGCTTTCCCGTGAGGGAGGCCGGCGCCATCCCGCTCATTGTATGTATGACGCGGCCGGAGCGCGAAATCGATCCCGACAATCGTGTGCCCGATCACAAATTTCGCAGGCGCTCCCGAACCGGCTCGCGAATTCCTGAACGAAACCGCACAAACGTGCGTGGCACGGGCGTTGCCGCCCCGCCACGAAACGCTTCATCGCCACACCGGGGAACGTGTGTCCCGGCGCGGGCCCACTTCGATGACCGATTTGTTGCGCTTCCTCGGGGGGATTCTGCTGTTGGCGCTGGCGGCAATGACGGCGCTGCCGGCGCCGCATCCGCTGCTGTGGGGGGCAAGCGTCGCAGCCACGGAATACGGCTATTGGCTGGCGATTGCTGCGCTGCTGCCGCTCATCCCGACGAGAAACCAGACCATTCTCGGCCGCTCCGGCGCCATTTTCAGCTTGTTCGCGATTCCCCTGCTCGTCCTGCCCGTGTATCGCGCGCGACTAACCGGAGAGGAGCTTCGGAAGACGTTCGATGCGGAATTCGGGACGACACGCCGTCAGCGCCCTCCCTCGTCCGGTGAGCCGCGCCGCGAACCGGTCGTCCTGTCGGAACTCGTCACGCCACTGGGGCTGCCGGCGGTTCGCTTCGAGGAGCGGACGTTCGCGTCGCACGAAAGCCAGGACCTCACGCTCGACGTTTACCAGCCGGCGTACCTGCACGACCCGATTCCCCTCGTCATCGTCATTCACGGCGGCGCCTGGCAGCGCGGCGACAACAGCGAGTTCGTCGCGTTGAACGCGTACCTCGCCAGTCGTGATTACGTTGTCGCGGCCATCAATTATCGCCTGGCGCCGCGCTGGCGCTTCCCGGCGGCGGCCAACGATGTGAAGGCGGCGATTGCGTACCTGAAGGAACACGCGTCCGAGTTCCCGATAGACCCCGCGCGGGTGACGCTGATGGGCCGATCCGAAGGTGGGCAACTCGCACTGCTCGCCGCTTATACGGCAAACGATCCGTCGATTCGCGGCGTGGTGTCGATCTACGCGCCCTCCGACCTCGCCGCTGCGTACGCGAATCCATCACCCGCGGCGCTCTATGACACCCGCGCGGTGCTCGAGCACTATGTCGGTGGTCCGCCCGCGAACGAAGAGAAGGCTTACTTCGCGGCGTCACCAATCAACTTCGTGACGGCCTCGTCGCCGCCGACGCTGCTGGTTCACGGATCGCGCGACCAGATGATCCCGGCGGTCCAGAGCGCGCGGCTCGAGATGCGGCTCCGCGCGGCCGGCGTGAAGCACGTGTTTGCCGCGCTTCCATGGGCGACCCACGGGTGTGACAAGAGTTTCGGGGGCCCCTGCGGTCAAGTCACGATGTTCGCCGTCGAGCGTTTTCTCGACGCGGTCACGATTCCGCCGCCAGCCCCGGCATCTCCTGCGCGCGGCAAGCACGCCAGGAGGGTAGCCGCGAGTCGGCAGTAGGGCCGTGTTCTATTTCTTCCAGAAAGACTCCGTGTTCATCCAGTGCGAGGTGCGCGCCGCGAACGACGGCGTCGGGTTCGAGATTGCCATTACTGAGCCGGATCGGCCCGAGCGCATCGAGCACTATCCCTCGTCCGACACGGTGCATCGCCGCTGGCTGGAACTGCAGGAACGCTTTCAGCGAGAGGGTTGGTGGGGGCCGCTGGGACGCGACTGACCGCTCGCCTATTGAATGATGATCCGTCCTTTCCAGGTGGGATCGAACTCGTTCATGTGATCGTGGAAGCCGCAGGTGCGTGCGACGGTCAGCGGGCCGGTCCGCCGGCTCTGGCCGGGCGCGAGTGTGCCCACGTCGTTGATGGCGGGGCAGTCGGTGTGCGTCGTGACGGGATCCGAGCTCATCGCATGCGGCCGCGCGTCATTATTGACGAACAGCACGGTGCCGCCCACCCTGATGCGGATTTCCACGGGCGACGGACCGCTCGCGGTGAGCGTGACAGTCGGCTCGTTATCCGACGGCGCCGACGGACTGCTGCCGCAGCGCGCGAGCACGACTGCGCACATCGCCACGACCGCACATCGAGCCATCACTGCCATCATCCGCGTGTTGCCGTATCCCATCGAGCACCTTGATCGATCAACCCCACAGCCGGCGATCACATCTTGTCACAAACGATTTCGTTACCGGCACCGCGCACGCACCGTTCACAGCGCTGTCTCATGATGGCACCAGCGTTTCAGTC
>JBKOZS010000073.1:0-8517 GCA_046726015.1 Acidobacteriota bacterium | reverse complement strand
AAGGTCATCGAAGAAATGTCAGAACAAGAGGAGCAACGACACGACCAGGAGACCTCAACGGCCGCGGCGGCGACGGCACGGGTTTCGCAAAGGCGTCACCTTCAGCTGAAGCGGGGCGACGTGATCGTGATCCCGCGGCGTAGGACATCAGTTCACCAGAATCCGACGATCACATCCGCTACTTGAGGTCCGGATTGATCCCGACAAGGGTGGCGCCGCTGAAGGACGAAGCGGCATCGCGCGCCGACCTGCGCCGCGGACGCCGGTAACTTTCCGATCGAACACTGGAGGGGCCCTGTGAACACGCGAGCTGGATTGTTTGTGACGGCGACGCTTCTGACTGCAGCGATCAACGCACCAATCTCGGGACAGCATTCAGCGCAACGCGTGATCGTCGTGTTCCACGACGACGTGTCGCTGCAGTCGTTCGGATCGGGACGGCTCGATGCGCGAGCGCGCGCGAATCCAGCCGCATGGGCGTACCTCGATCGCGCCGTCGTCGGCGTGGTGCGGGCACTCGAGGCTCAGCATGGTTTCCGTGCGGACTACGTTTACTCCGAGGCGGTCCGGGGATTCGCCGCGGAACTGACCGACGCGCAGATCGGCGCGCTGCAGCGCGACCCGGTGGTGGCGTACGTCGAACCTGACACCGAGATGCACCTCCTCGAGCAGACGCTCCCGTGGGGCATCGATCGGATCGACACCGACATCAGCTCCACGGCGGCCGGCGACGGAGTCGGCGCCGTGACGAACGTCCACGTCTACATCCTCGACAACGGCGCTGATCGCACGCACCCGGATCTCAACGTCATCCGTCAGGTGAACTTCACCAATACCGCGAACACGGCCACGTGCGCGCACGGCACGCGCGTAGCCGGCGTGCTGGCCGCATCCGACAACACGATCGACGTCGTCGGCGCGCTGCCGGGCGCGCCGATAACCGCCGTGAAAGTGACGACGTGCGACCCTGTATTCTTCTTAGCGTCGTCGGTCATCAAATGCGTGGACTGGGTGGCGAAGCATGCGATCAAGCCGGCGGTCGCGAATATGAGCATCGGCGGTCCGCCGAACCGCACGCTCGATCGAGCCGTGATCAACTCGGCGGACCAGGGCATCCTGTACGCCATCGCCGCGGGTAATCAGGCAAGCGACGCGTGCCTCACCTCGCCCCAGCGCATCGGACCGCATGACGGCATCATGACCGTCGCCGGAACAGCGCCGGACGACAGCGAATGGATCCAGAGCAGCTTCGGACCATGCGTCGACATCTGGGGACCGGCCGTCGACATTCTGACGACCGAGCTGGGCGGCGGAACCGCGACGAGCTCCGGCACGTCGTACGCCGCGCCACACGTCGCCGGCACCGCGGGTCTGTATCTCTCCACCCATCCGACAGCGACGCCGGCGATGGTCGAAAATCAGTTGAAAGCCGACGCCGTGTTCACCGGCACGTTCAGCAAGGATTTGACGCCGGTCAGACTTGTCTACGCCGGCAAGTACTGACACGTCTGCGGCCGAGCGCCGCTCGCTGGCGATCCTCTACGAGGACGACCACCTGCTCGCTGTCGACAAGGTCAGCGAAGACGACGGCCGCAGCGTTTTCGCGAACTTCGTGGTCACGCGTCACAATCGCCACGAGCTGCGGAGACATCGACGACCGGTACTGTTGAGCGCCCACCCGGTGCCACGGACGGAGCGCATCGTGAGGCGTCGACGAGAATCGATCCGGAGCTGGAACCCCCTGGAACCCCGTCGCTTGAGCTGGTGAGTTTTGAATTTCACGATCCCTGCGATCGGACAGTGTTTGGCGGCGCGCTGGGCGAGCTCTAAGTTTCTCTATGCTTGCGAGATCGGGCGGTGACCTATGTGACCTACAGATCTGTGCTTCCTGAGACAGGGGTGACTTTTTATTCCGGAGACATGGGTGACACTTCGCCCCCGAGGAGGGGGCATGCCTTGGAAGGAGTGTCACGTCATGGACGAGCGTCTGCGGTTCGTGGCCCGACTGCTCGATGGCGAGCGGATGACGACGCTCTGTGCGGAGTTCGGCATCTCCCGGAAGACGGGCTACAAGATCTACGACCGCTTCAAAGCTGTGGGCGTGCAGGGGCTGAGCGCGGTGCGCGTCACGCGGCCGCGCGCGCTCTGAACCTTGGCGCCGCGCATCAGGGACTCAACCATGACGAAAGCCGCTCCCGATCCGTCGTTGCACTATCTGGAGGCGTTTGACGAGGAGTACTGGGCGATCCGGGGACAGCCCGTACCGTCGCCATCACCTCTCAGGGACGCGTTTCGCGAGGCGCGGCGCGCGGTTGTCGCGATCGAAGAGCGCGGCGGAAAAGTCGCGGCCACGACCCGGGCCGCTCTCGATGCCGCGGAGACCGCGTTCCGCCACGACTTGCTCGCTCGGATACATGCGGCGAAACGATCGGCGCTGTGTTTTTCCGGCGGCGGGATTCGCAGCGCGACGTTCGGACTCGGGATCATCCAGGGGCTCGCCGCACACTCGCCGTGCGAAAACGGGAAGCGCCCTGGGCTCCTCGGTGAGTTCGATTATCTCTCCACAGTGTCGGGCGGGGGCTATCTTGGCTCGTGGTTCTCGGCGTGGGCGGCACGCGAGGCGAAAACCGATCCCGGGGCGGCCGGCGGCGCCACGGCGGTCATCCGCAAGCTCGCGAAGAATCCTGATACCGGTTTCGATCCGGAACCCGCGGCCGTTCTACACCTGCGTAGCTACAGCAACTATCTAATCCCGCGCCTCGGTCTTTTTTCCGGCGACACCTGGGCGGTTGTCGGCACGATACTGCGCAACATCTTTCTCAACTGGACGGTGCTCATTCCGCTCATCGCCCTAATTCTCCTGCTGCCCGCGGCCGCGCTCCGCGTGCTGCAGGTGCTGGCTCAACCGTGGCAGCAGTGGACGATCATCCTCGCAGGCTTCGCGTGCGGCGCGCTGGCGACCGGGTATATAGGATTCGATCTGCCGAGCGCGGGCAACGCCCGTGGGAACTATGCGTCTGCTGCACGCCCCCCATGCCCAATACGTTCGTGTTCTCACCGCCCGCCGAAGGCCGCTGGCTCGGATGGTATGCCATGGCGTACGGCTACGACGGCTTCCTGCGATGGGCCTACGACGCCTGGCCCGCCGACCCCGTGAGGGATGCGCGGCACGTGCTGTGGCCGGCCGGCGATACGTTCCTTCTGTATCCAGGCGGCCAGAGCAGCATTCGCTTCGAGAAACTGCGCGAAGGAATCGTCGACTTCGAGAAGATCCGGTTGGCACGAGAACGGGCCGCGCAATCGAGCGACCCCGAGGTGAAGCGCCTGCTCGCCGAATTGAACCAACACCTCGACGGCATCGCCACGGAGCGCGAGTTCAAGGAGGAGCAAGTTCGCGACATCCTGCAACGTGCGACCCGTACGTTGACCATGTTGAGCGATCGACTGTTCCACTGACGTGGCAGGATCCCCTGCCATGGCGCGTCGTTGACTTCGACCAGCGCTCGTTGCGTTTCTGCCGAGCGCCTCGCTCTGGGTGGGGTCGCTTGCCCTGCTGGCCGGGACCACGGGATGCCTGCGCGTCGAAGCGCGCGACTCCGCGACCGACCGCCTCGTCCACTCCCGCTTCTACCGCCATAGCCGTCAGATCGCCGTGGCCGTCATCTCGGACAGCCATCTCGGCCAGTGATATGGTGCAGGTCCGCCGTGGAGCTGGCGGCACCCACGCGGAAGCGAGTGATCGACCAGACGTATGACTCACGAGCCTGTCAAGATCGGCATCATCGGCGCAGGCCTGTGGGGTACCAACCACGCCCTCGCGCTCACGACGTATTCCCGCAGCACCGTTCTGCTCATCTGCGACCGCGACGAGGGCCGCGCGCGCGCGCAGAGCGATTCGGGTGTGCCTGGACGACGAGTCTCGACCACCTCGCGTCGAGCGACGTCGATGCGGTCACGATCGCAACGCCCGACCATCTGCACGCAGAGCCGACGCTGGCGATGTTGCGCGCGGGCAAGCATGTCCTTGTCGAGAAGCCGCTCGCGACGAGCGTCAGCGAAGCCCTCGCGATGACCGAAGCCGCCGAAGCGTCGGGCTTGAAGCTGATGGTCGACTTCCACGCTCGGTGGCATCCGCTCTTCATGAGCGCGAAGGGATACGTGGAGCGGGGCGATCTCGGCGCGCCGGTGATGGCCTACGCGCGACTGAGCGATACGATCCACGTGCCGACGGAGATGCTGAACTGGAGCGGCCACTCCGGTCTCGAATGGTTCCTCTTCCCGCACACCATGGACGTCGTGCGGTGGCTCTTCGGCCGTAACCCGATCGAGGTCTACGCCGAAGGCTATCGCGGCGTCCTCGAGTCCAGGGGCATCGAGTGCTGGGACGCCATCCAGACCATGATCGAGTTCGAAGGTCGCGCCTTCTGCACGTTCGAAACCTCCTGGATCGTTCCGAACTCCTACAGCAACGTCGTCGACAACCGGCTGTCGATCTACGGTGAAACCGGCGGCCTCGAGCTCAAGAACGAGCCATCGCTCTGGGCGTTCACCGACCGCTTCCATACGCCGTTCTCGTCCACGTCCGTCACACGTACGGCAAAGTATGGGGCTACCAGTACGAATCGATTCGCTACTTCGTCGACTGCGTGGCGGACGATGTAATGCCGGAGGCGGGGGGCCGCGATGGCGTCATGGTGACGGCCATGATTGCCGCCACATTGACATCGCTCGCCGAGCGGCGGCCGGTCACCATCGCCGACGTGCCCGGAGGCTGAACATGGGAACGCTCGATCTCTTTCGTCTCGACGGCAAGCGTGCGCTCGTCACCGGCGCGAGCCGCGGCCTGGGACGATCGATGGCTCTCGCGCTGGCTGATGCCGGCGCCGACATCGTCATCACCGGTCGAACACAGGACACGCTCGACAGGACGGCTGGGGAGGTTCGGGCGCGTGGCCGGCAGGCGTGGACTGTCAAAGCCGACATGGCGGTGCCCGCTGACTGCCAGCAGGCGTGCGAGCGGGTCGTCGACGAGATGGGACCGATCGACATCCTCATCAACAACGTGGGCAACCGCGAGGTGAGCATGTCGATCGAGTCCGAGCCGCTTGAGACGTGGCAACGGCAAATGGATCTCAACCTCACGAGCTGCTTCCTGGGCACGAAGATCGTCGGCGGGGCCATGCGTGCTCGCAGTACGAGCGGCCGCATCATCAACATCGCCTCGATTAGCGCGCTGATCGTCAACCGCGGCATCGGCGGGCGCGACTACGAGACCGGGAAGGCGGCCGTGCTGCATTTCACGCGCTGCGCGGCGGCCGACTGGGCACCCTACGGAATCACGGTCAACGCCATCTGTCCCGGCCTGTTCATGACCGACATCAACAGGGAATGGAACGAGAAGCGTCCTGACGTGATTGCGGAGTTCGTCAAGCACATTCCCATGGGCCGGCCGGGCGAGCCCGACGAGATCGGCCCGCTTGCCGTGTATCTCGCGAGCCCCGCGTCTCAGTACGTGACTGGCGCCGCCTACGTCATCGACGGGGGATACACGGTATGGTAGCCGTTCTGGGGAAGTTGGCCGGCCCAGCAAGTGGCGATACCTGTCGGAGGCGGACGTCATGTCTGTTTTCCGCCAACCAGATCCTCGTTCGACATCGCTAAAGCTCGAAGCGCGCAACGATGTACGTGAAGTGATCGCCGATCCGCACGCGCTCGCACGGTACTTTGGACCGAACTTAGCGAGCGCTCGCTGATTCCTCGCCGACGCGCGACTCGGGGAGGTCCGTCTACAGGAGTGGCTGAATCAGCCGGTGCTCCAGCGGCGGTAATGAGTAGCAGAAGCGTGTAGCGAGTCGCTACGGTTAATCACTACGGTTCCGCTGCCTTGCGGAACACGGCACGAATCGCTGATTGATTCTGCTGTTGGTCGGCCGCGAAGTCTCCGTGTTTGGAGAGATTGACGTCCTTCAGCAGCTGTTCGAGGCTTTTGCCAGCTTTCTTGCCGCTGGACACCTGCGTCCAGAGATCATCGAGAAACGCGCTTTGCGCGCGCAATGTGGCGACCGTTCCGAGCGCGCCGTGTCCTGGGACGACGGTCTTCACCTCCCAGCGCGCGAGATCGTTGAGCACCTGTACCCAGTGCCGGGGATCGGCATCGCGATCGCCGACGTTGTTGCCCGACCGCCAATTGACGCAGAGATCGCCAGTGAACAGGACGCCGTCTTTCGGCAGGAACGCGACCGCATCACCAATCGTGTGCGCCGGTCCGACGCGCCGCAGCTCCAGCCGCCGTTCACCGTCGTCTATCGCCATGAAATCGCCGAAGACCACTGACGGCTGCTGCAGGCGATAGGGGGCCAGACTGTAATCGGCGTTCTTGCTCATTTGATCCCATTCCGTCTTCCCCTTGGCCGCCAGCTCGCTGGCGCAACCCTGCGAGCACACGACGGTCACCCCCTGATCCGCCATCACGCTGTTGCCCTGCGTGTGATCCCAGTGATAGTGCGTGTCGAAGACGTAGCGGATCGGCTTGCTCGTCGTCTTTCGGATCTCAGGCAGGATGTCGCGGATGCCCCATGGTGTGTTCGCCTCGATGACGACGACGAAATCTCGAAACTCGATCCAGCTGGTGTTGGCCGGCTGTCGCGCGTCGCGATCGCCAATCCGCGTGAAAACACCCGGCGCAATCTCGTGCACGGATCGGATCTGGCCGTGGAGTGTGTGCGCGTATGCCGCGATGAGCCACAAAAAGATCGCGAACGGCGGGAGAAGTCGTCTCATCGTATTGTCCGACACGATCATAATCTGTCCGCTGGTCGGCTGTTCCGCTGTTCGCCCCGCTAGCGTTTGAGCGCGTCGGCGACGAACGCGAACACTTCCTTCGTCACGGGATCGTTTGGCGCGCCGATCGCGTCGTTGAGACCCTCATGCGTGGTGTCGCGGCCGACGACCTTTGCGGAAATCCCTGCTGCCTGAAGAACGGCGGCTAGGCGTCGAGCCTGCGCGCTTGTGTCCGCGTTGCCGCTGATGTGAAGGATGAGGAATGGCGGAATGCCCTTGTTCGCCGCGACGTGGGTCACGGCCGAGAAGTCGCGATGCTTCTCCGGGTCATTGCCGAACTTCTGTCGATGACCGTTGGTTGGCAATGGCAGGTGGTGCACCCGGGCGCGCGTTTCCGCCACCTCGATGATTGCGGGAATATCGAAGGTGTCGGCATCTACGGCCACGCACCCCTTGATCATCGTCAATGAGAGGCCTTCCGCTTTCGCATACTTATCGTCCGTACACATCAGCGCTGCGAGCTGACCGCCCGCCGAATGTCCCATGACCAGCAGCCTGGCCGGATCGCCTCCGTATGTCCCGATGTTCCTGTGGACCCAACCGAGCGCGGTTGCAACGTCGCTCGTCAGGGTCCCCATACCGACAGTGGGCAGCAGGCGGTAGTTGATGGACACGAAGACGAAGCCGGCCTGCATAAAAGCCGTTGGCTTGACGCCGACCATGCTCTTGTTGCCCGCCTGCCAGCCGCCGCCGTGAATCCAGAAAACCACGGGCAGATTCTTCGCGCCGTCGGGCGCGTACACATCCAGCACTTGCCGTTCGTGCGCTGTCGCATACGGGATATCCCGTGTCACACGCTGGGCGTACGCGGTGGAAACGAACGCAATGGCGACGAGGAGGAGGCACGTGACATGTTTCATGCGGTGCATCCTACTGCAGTCGATCGGTGTGCTCTCGACTTCCTTACCAATAAAACGGCCTGGTGCCTGCCGATCCGCGCGGTCCGTACACCGGCAACGCCTGCCCACGTTCACACGCTCCAAGGTCCGGAGCTTGGCCTGCGAAGCCGTCGTTGACGTTAGGAATCTTCACGCCTGCATCAACAGCTTTGCTGTCCGCCTTCAATGTGAAATTCAGATCGGCGGCCTCGTACGGCTTGCCGTAGGTGCCGGCATTCGGTGGCGGGTTCGGCGGTTGAAGGCTTTCGAAGATGTCGTAGTCGACCTCGATGCCGTGGGTCTCCTGGCCGGTGGCCGCCGCCAGCTCCGCCAGCGTCTTGAATCGCTGCGGCTGCGCTTGCGCGTAGTCAGCAAGGGCTGGCGGCTTGGCGCCAATCCAGGTGTAGTTCTGCTCGACGCCCTTGTTCGGACGGAATCCGTCGTAGTCGTAGGTCGAGTACGTCGTCGGCCCGCCGAGCGACGCGATGCCGTTCTGTCGATCGGTTCCGAGAAACAGGTTGTTCGCGAAGTGCGCGTTCGACACCTGCTGGTTCGTGCTGTCCTCGGCGACGATCGTGTTGTGATACACCATCACGCCCGCCGGATTGCTGAACTTCAGCGCGACGGGCGTGTTGTAGACAACGTTGCGGATGTAGTACGCGGGGCCGCCGAAAATCGGCTGCGCGCTCAGAGCAGTGTGCGCGGCGTTGACGCCGCGGTTGCGCATGATGCGGATGTTGTGGACGCCGCCGTCACCTTCGATGAAATCGTCGCCAGTGACGTAGATGTCATTGTTGTA
>JBKOZS010000072.1:0-13769 GCA_046726015.1 Acidobacteriota bacterium | reverse complement strand
GTGTAGGAGGACGCATGGAATTCGCCTTCGCGGCGGTGGTGTTCCTTGCGGCAATCGCCGTCATCTTCATCGTGGCCGCGTTCGTCAAACTTGTCGTCCGGCTGATCCTGCTGCCGCTGCTGCTGATCAAGTTCATCCTCGGCGCGATCCTGTCCGTGGTCGTGGCTCCCGTGCTGTTCGTGCTTGGAGTGATCCTGTCGATCGTGCTGGCGGTGGCGCTCTTCGTGCCGCTGCTGCCGTTCGTGCTGGTGGCTGGATTGGCGTGGCTGCTGGTGCGGGCTAACCGGCGTCCGGCCGTGGCGTGAACACGCACAACCGCCCGACCTCCTGAAATCCCAGTCTGCGCGCGAGCGAGAGCGACGCCACGTTGCTGTCGGTGGCGCCCCAGACCGGCGACCGTCCGCTCTTCCACATGTGTCGGGTCATGGC
The DNA here is from genome assembly GCA_046726015.1 of Acidobacteriota bacterium. Classification (GTDB taxonomy): domain Bacteria; phylum Acidobacteriota; class Vicinamibacteria; order Vicinamibacterales; family 2-12-FULL-66-21; genus QHWT01. The sequence continues at coordinate 13,340 of JBKOZS010000072.1, read as the reverse complement.
GCGCACCGCCCGTCCCGCGTGTCCCTGCCGGCGATACGCGTCTATCGTTTCAATCGAAATGTCCCACCACTTCTCGGTTCGGAGCACCGGATAGCAGAAGGACACGGGAATCTTCGCGTGCCACGAGGCGGCGATGCACACCGGCTCGAGTGGAGGTGGCGCGTCGCGATCCGGAAGGGCGCCAGGCACGAACCGCACGGTCGTGCGGCCGCGCAGCGCATCGATGAGTTCGCGGCGCAGCAAGAACGGCACGTGTGCGAGCGGCGGACAGTCGTTCGCACGAAAGATGCGCGTATCGGGTTCGACACCATCAGCCCACGGGGGGCGTTCTCGAAGGGCGTGAAGCGTCGCGTGAATGCGCGACCAACCGGGCAACGCCGCCGCCACATGCGCGGCGTCGCCAGGCTGGCAGAGCACGTTGACGTCTCCGTCGAGCTCGTCGACGCATTCGTAGATCAGGGCGCGTGGTGGACGACCGACGACTGACGCGAGCGCCGCGTCCGGCATGCACACAATAAAGCCATCCGCGACGCTTTCCGGCGCCGATGCGAACTTGACCTCGGCGCGCCCGGAGAGCAGCATCCCGCGGGTATCGACTCGGGATGGTTCGTCCGGCACGCGCTCGAGGGCAATCGCAATCATGGCGCGAAGATCGGTGGGCGCTCGGTCGCCCACGAAGTCCTCCGTTCGAGCGCGTCGGCGACGCGCAGCAACGTTGCCTCGTCGAATGCGCGCGCGGTCAGCTGCAATCCCGCCGGCAGGCGATCGCTGGTGAGACCGGACGGGATGGAGATTGCAGGCAGACCGGCGAGATTCGCGCTGACCGTGAACACGTCCGACAGATACATCTGGATTGGATCGGCGGCGCGCTCTCCCAGGCGGAACGCGGCCGTCGGGCTCGTCGGCACGGCGACGACATCGGCCTGGGCAAACGCCTGGTCGTAGTCGCGGCGAATCAGCGTGCGAACCCGCTGCGCCTTGAGGTAGTACGCGTCGTAGTAGCCGGCACTCAGCACGTAGGTGCCGATCATGATGCGCCGCTTCACTTCCGCGCCGAAGCCGCGGTCCCGGGTGCGCGCATACATCTCATTCACCGTTGCCGCCTGCGCACGGACTCCGTAGCGAACGCCGTCATAACGGGCAAGGTTCGAGCTTGCCTCGGCGTTGCCGATCAAGTAATAGACCGCGATCGCAAGGTCGGCGTGCGGAAGCACGACCTCGGTCAACTCGGCGCCGGCGCCCCGGAGTTCCTCGAGTGCCCGTTCAAATGCCGAGAGAATGCCCGGTTCCACGCCGTGCGCGAGGAGCTTGCGCGGCACACCGACGCGCAGTCCGCGAACGTCGCCGGTCAATGCGGCGCGATAATCGGGCACCGGAACGTCGACCGACGTGGCATCACAGGGATCGTGGCCGGCAATGATCCCGAGCGCGTCGGCGGCGTCGCGGGCCGTTCGAGTGATGGGACCGATTTGATCGAATGACGAGGCAAAGGCGATCAGGCCGAACCGTGAAACGCGTCCGTAGGTGGGTTTCAACCCGAGAACACCGCATAGCGCGGCGGGCTGCCGGATGGAGCCGCCGGTATCCGACCCCAGCGCGACCGGAACCAGGCCGCTGGCGACCGCGGCAGCAGATCCGCCGCTCGATCCGCCTGGCGTGCGATCGAGCGCCCACGGATTGCGCGTTGGCCCGAACGCAGAGTTCTCGGTCGACGATCCCATCGCGAACTCGTCGCAGTTCGTCTTGCCGACGATGACGGCGCCTGCGCGGGCCAATCGCTGAATGACGGTTGCGTCGTAGGGAGGGACATATCCGTCAAGAATGCGCGAGCAGGCAGTTGTCGGGCTCGTGGTCGTGCAGATGTTGTCCTTGATGGCAACCGGCACGCCGGCGAGCGGCGCCTTTTTCTGCGTGCCGTCCGCATCGAGGGCGGCCGCCCGCGTGCGCGCGTGGTCGGCCATGACGTGGCGAAAGGCATGAATGTCGGGGTCGATGCGCGCGATTGCGTCGAGGGTGCGTCCGCACACGTCGACCGCGGTGGTTTTCGCGCTCGCAATGGCCGCGCGGATTTCGCTTGCGTCCCCCGGCGTCGTCATGATCCGATCACCCGCGGCACGGTGAAGAGGCCCTCGTCCACGTGCGCCTCGGGCGCCTGGCGCAGCAGCACGTCGCGGTCGAGCGACGGCCGCGGCGCATCGTCCCGCAACGGTGCGGCGGCAAGCCCGCCAACCTGAGCGGTTGGGGGCACGTTCGTTGTGTCCGCTCGGCGCAGGTCTTCGAAATATGAAAGGATGGCGCCGAGCTGCTCGGCGAAGAGCGCCGTTTCCTCGGCCGTGAGTTCGAGGCGTGCCAGCGCGGCAATGCGCACGACCTCCGCGCGTGTCAAGTTCGTCGGCATGTGAGCGAATGGTAGCAGGGAACAGACCCGCCGCCGTAGCCGGTACGTGGTATCCCGGCAGCGCGGGCGCACTCACGCGCGAGGTCGACGCGTATCTCGCGGACGTCGAGGTCGCCCCCCGCGGCCGGCTCGACGCGATCATCGCGCCGCACGCAGGTTTGATGTTCTCAGGCCCGGTGGGCGCATTCGCCTATAAGGCCGCCGCCGCCTGTGCGCCCTACGACGCAGCCATCCTCGTCGGGCCCTCCCACTTCGTCGCGTTTGATGGGGTGGCGCTGTACGCGTCCGGCGCATTCGAGTCACCGCTCGGCCCCGCGATTATTGACGAGCAGCTCGGCCGGGATTTGCGCAAGATCTCGGGCATCATCGTCGAGCGGCCCCAGGCGCATGGCCGCGAGCATTCGCTCGAGATGCAGTTGCCGTTTTTGAAGCGCCTGCTCCCGGACCTGTCAATCGTTCCGCTCCTCATGGGCTACCAGACCCGCGCGACGATCGAGTCGCTGGCTGATGCGCTCGCGCGCGCGGCCACCGATCGCCGCATTCTTCTCATTGCGAGTTCGGACCTGTCGCATTATCTGGATGCCACGACGGCCGTGACGCACGACCGCCGCGTTGCAACCTGCGCTGCTTCTTTCGATCCCGAGCGTCTGTTCGATCTGTTTGAACAGTACCCGGAAGGTGAACGCGGACGCTACGTCGCGTGCGGGGGCGGGCCAATGATTTCCGTCATGCTCGCCGCGCGCAGTCGTGGCGCGCGCGAGGGGCGGGTGTTGAAATATGCCCACTCGGGGGAGGTCTCGGGGGACAACAGCGGAGTGGTTGGGTACCTGGCAGCCGCGTTCGGCGCCTTCACCGATGTTCACTGACGCAGAGAAGCGCACGCTCCTGGAAATCGCCCGGGCCGCCGTCGTCGCCCAGGTCACCGGTGGGGGTCGGAGCGGGGTCAGAGCAGGGTCACTCCCCGGCCGCCCGCCGACCTGTGGTCAGTCCCCAGCCGTCGATTTACCCACTCGTGGGCACGCCGGACACTGGGGTCAGACCCCGGATGCCGGATTACCCACTCACGCCAGCGGGGCGTTCGTCACCTTGAAGCGCAACGGGGAACTGCGCGGCTGCCTGGGGACGCTCGAGTGCAAGCGTTCGCTCGAGGAGGAAGTCGCGCGGCTGGCGGCCAGCACGTCGCACGAGGACCCGCGGTTCGAGCCGGTCCGCGTCGGGGAGCTCGTCGATCTCCACTTCGAGGTGTCAGTCCTCGGTCCGCTGGAAGCGATCGATCCCCGCGCGCCGGACGCCATCGTCATTGGACGGCACGGTCTGGTCGTGGAGCAGGGTCCGCGGCGCGGGCTGCTGTTGCCGCAAGTGGCGACGGAGTGGAAGTGGAATCGCGACGAGTTTCTCTCGTACACCTGCCGCAAGGCGGGCCTGCCGGCTGACGCGTGGCAGCGCGGCGCCAAGGTCTATCGCTTCGACGCGGAAGTCTTCGGCGACTGAGTGATCAGGCCGCGCAGCGTCGCGAGGTTGATCTTGTCCAGCGGATCGATGTCGCTTCGCTTCCGGCTTTCCGGGGTATCCAGCTTCGGCGTTTCCAGCAGCATCGGCAGCTTCGCGAATCGCCGATCGTTGACGATTCGTCGAAACGGATCGAGCCCCAGGCAGCCCTTGCCGATGTGTTCGTGGCGATCGACGCGGCTCCCGCACGGCTTCTTCGAATCGTTCATGTGGAACGCCTTCAGCCGCGAGAATCCAACGATGCGGCCGAAGGCCCGGAAAGTATCGCGATAGCCTTCCTCCGAACAGATGTCGTACCCGGCCGTCAGCAGGTGGCACGTGTCGAGGCACACGCCGACGCGCGTTGACCCGCCCAGCAGGTCGATGATCGCCGCGAGATGCTCGAAACGATGACCGAGGTTCGTTCCCTGGCCGGCGGTGTGCTCGAGCAGGATCATGGCCTTCCCATCGGGCCGGGCGCCGAGGATGTCCGCGAGCGCGTTCGCGATCAGCAGCAGACCTTGTTCCTCCGTCCCTGACGTGTAAGAACCGGGATGCATGACGAGGCCGTCGAGGCCAAGCCGCTCAGCGCGATCGAGTTCCTCGCCGAGCGACTCGATCGACTTCTGCCGCAACACCGGATCCGCGGCCGCCACATTAATCAAGTAACTGTTGTGGGCGATGACGGGCCGGATGCCCGTTTCGCGCACGCGACGGCGGAAGAGGGCGATCTCCTCGTCGGGCAGCTCGCGCGCGCGCCACTGGCCGACCGACTTCGTGAAGATCTGCAGCGCCTCGCATCCGCTGGCTTCAGCTCGATCGACGGCACGTGGGAGTCCTCCGGCAATGGAGAGGTGGGCGCCTATGCGAGGCATCTCTCGTGTAATGTACCTGCCATGCGCAAATTGATTCCAGTGGCGCTGATCGCGTTGGCGGTAAGCGCGGCCGGCCCCGCGTCGCTCGACGCGTGGAGCTTCGCGGTGCACAGGTTCATCGCCGATCGGGCGATTGTGCTGCTGCCTTCGGAGATCCGTCCGTTTTTCGAGATGTATCGCACGACATTCGTCGAGCACGCGATCGATCCCGATACGTACCGCGTCGTGGGCTGGACCGACGAGCCGCCGCGGCACTTCCTCGACATGGACGCCTACGGGCCGTTTCCATTTACCGCGCTTCCGCAGGAGTTCAACCAGGCGGTTGCCGCGCGCGGCGCCGATTTCGTGAAAAAGAACGGCCTGCTGCCGTGGCGCACGCAGGAGATCTCCGATCGCCTGCGTGAGGCGTTCAAGCAGACCACGCCGTACGCTCGCGACGACATCAAGCTGTTCTCAGCCATCATCGCGCACTACGTTGGCGATGCCTTCCAACCGTTCCATGCCGCGGTGAACTACGACGGCCAGCTGACGGGACAGCATGGCATCCACGCGCGTTTCGAGACCGAGATGTTCGACCGCTACATGGACAAGCTGCGTATCGCTCCCGAACCGATTCAGCCGATCACGAGTGCGCGTGAGTTCACGTTCGCCACGCTGACCGACAGCTTCACGTTCGTCGAACCGATCCTCGCGGCCGATCGCGCAGCCGTGAAGGGCAAGGAGGAGTACGACGACGCGTACTTCGACGCGATGTTCGAGAAGACACGGCCGATCCTGGAGAAACGGATTTCACAGGCGATCACCGGCGTGGCATCCGTGATTACCGCGGCGTGGATCGAGGCAGGCAAGCCGGCGCTGCCGCTGGAGGCACCGAAAGTCGTCCGGAAGGTCCAGCGCGAGGGGTTCCGTGAGCCGTGAGCCCTGAGCCTTTTCAGTCTGCGTCGTGTGCGCCGGGCTTGTGATGCACGCGCTGTTCGAGCCGGTGTTCGATTGGTGCAAGGATCAGCAGCACGACCAGCGTGATCGCGCCACCAACCGCGGCAAGGTGATACTCCCCCGCACCTGCCGCAAGCCCGAGCGCCGCGTTGACCCAGATGGTGGCCGCGGTCGTCAGCCCGTGCACCCGGCTCTCGGTCCGCATGATCGCCCCCGCTCCGAGAAAACCAATCCCCGTGACGATCTGCGCGGCGATGCGTGTCGGATCGGACCGCTCAGGCGCGACCGTAATAGACAAAATGGTGAAGAGCGCCGACCCCATCGCGATCAGGATGTTCGTACGGAATCCCGCGCTCTTTTGCCGGAACTCACGTTCGGCCCCGAGCAGTCCGCCCAGGAACGCCGCCAGCACTAATCGTTGGACCAATTCAACGTCAGACAACATGGTTGAGTCAGCTGCTTGTCCGCCGTAGCGTAACTTGTCCGCCGTAGCGCCACGCATGAAGGTGGAAGCGCGAGCGTGAAACTGGTACCTGCCTTGCACAAAACGAACGCCGGGCGAGTTGGGGCATCAGGAGGCCGCAATGCTCTGGACGATTGTTGTACTGCTGCTGATTCTGTGGTTGCTGGGATTCACCCTGCGTGTCGCGGGCGGACTCATTCACCTGCTGCTCGTGGTCGCGCTCGTCATTATCGTGCTGCGACTGTTGACCGGACGCCGCGTCTAAAGCGCGCATCACGGCATCAACCAGAATCTCGTGCGATCGAGCGGCACTTCTATATCCGGATACCACGTCGTCTGCCCGTCGTGGACGACGCGCAGATCGTAGCGTCCGGCGGGGACGACGAACAGCAGGTAGTCAGGGCCGCCTGCGGGACGCGCCGCCTCCTGCTGGCGCGAGCCTGCTGCGAAGATCGCACCATCGAGCAGGCCCGGCCCTCGTCCCCGCACTTCGAGAGCGCCATACCCGTTCTGCAGGTTGATCACTTCGAGATGACGTCCCGCTTCGTCGGGGTAGGGCATCACGAGCAGGCGTTCCGCCCATTTGATGGCCACGACGCGTCCGTCACGTTCGCGAATCGCTTGCGCGTCGTACGATCCCGGGGCGACCGTTGCGTCGAGCGCCATGCCGGCGCGCGACTCGGCGACCCGCGATTGCCGATCGCCCGCCTTGAACACCGCGACACGCGTTTCCGCCGTCACTTCCTCAGCGCCGTTGAACACCCGGATGCGCAGCGACAACGGCGCCGGCGGCTGCATCGTGAGCGCCACGGCGAGCAGCCACGCGGATCGCATGCGCGATGTTAGGAATGGCGTGGACCGAGTGTCAAGACGCGTCAAGTGCTATCGTTGAATTGATTAAATGGACGTGTTCCTGGTGCCAGTGGCTCCCGATCGGTACGAGCTGTATTGCGAGGAGCCCGACGAACCGCAGCCGCACGACGCCGCGCCACCAACGGGGTTTTTCCGCCGATTGATCCACCGGTTCCGTGAAGTGCTGGCCGAGGCCGAGCGCGAGCGCAGGCGCGGCCCTTCAGGGACGGAGGGTGCAGCGCCCTCCTTCGCGAAACGCGTGCGGACCCGGGTCATGCGCTATGTTGCCGAATCGATCGCAGAGCAGCGGTTGCTCTGGCAGCTGCGACGCCGAACGGACGCGACCCTCTTCTACCCTGACGACCTCACCGAGAGCCACGCGCGCGAGATCCTCCGGCGCCAGTTGAACCGCGACTTCGAGCGTCATCGCTTCTGGCTCGCGATCGACGGCGTGGGGCTCATCGGCTCCGGCGCCCTGATGCTCGTGCCAGGCCCGAACGTCGTCGCCTACTACTTCGCATTCCGCATCGTCGGCCACTTTTTTTCAGTGCGAGGCGCGCGGCAAGGCATCGTCAAAGTGACCTGGCTGGCCGAACCAAGCGAGCCGCTGTCGGCGCTGCGTGCCATGATCGGCGTGCCGCCGGACGTGCGCGCCGACCGCGTGCACGAAGTCGCGACAACGCTCCGCCTGGAGCACCTCGCGAGCTTCTTCCAGCGCACCGCAACGTCATGAAGCTCAAAGACGTCGCCGCCCGATTGGAGTGCAGGCTCGAAGGTGACGGCGACATCGACATCCGTCGCGTCGCCGGGATTGAAGACGCCGGGCCTGGCGATCTCACCTTCTTTGCGAATCCGAAATACGCGGCCGAGCTGCGCGCGACGCGCGCATCGGCCGTCCTCATGTCTGAGAAGGCGGATGCGGCGCCGTGCGCGATGCTGCGCTGTGCCAATCCCTACCTGGTGTTCGCGCGCGCGGTCGAGATCTTCGCGCCACGGATCCCCGCGAGCGCGGGCGTTCACCGCCTGGCCGATGTCGCCTCCTCCGCGTCCATTGCACCCGACGCCTCGGTCGCGGCCTTTGTCAGCATCGGCGCCGACGCGCGGGTCGGCGCACGGACCATCGTCCACCCGCATGTGACGATTGGTCCCGGTGCGCGCATTGGCGACGACTGCGTCATCCACGCGCGCGTGTCGATTCGCGAACGCGTGACCATCGGCAACCGCGTCGTCATCCAGGACGGCGCCGTCATCGGCAGCGACGGGTTCGGCTTCGCGCATCGCGCTGACGGCACCCACCACAAAATCCCGCAGGTCGGCGACGTGGTCGTCGAGGACGATGTGGAGATTGGGGCGAATACGACAATCGATCGCCCCGCCGTTGGCGAAACGCGGATTGGCGCCGGCACGAAAATCGACAATCTTGTCCAGGTCGCCCACGGCGTGAAAATCGGCCGCGACGTGCTGTTGGCGGCGCAGGTCGGGATTGCTGGCAGCACAACTATCGAGGACCGTGTCACCCTTGCCGGCCAGGTCGGGGTCGCGGGTCACTTGACCGTCGGCAAGGGGGTCGTTGCGACGGCGCAGACCGGCATTCCCAATAGTGTCGACGCCGGCGCATTCATTTCCGGCTATCCAGCCATCGCCAACCGGGATTGGCTCAAGTCGTCCGCGGTGTTCCGCCGCCTGCCGGAGTTGCGGCGGACACTTTCGGAACTCGATCGCCGACTGGCGGCCCTGGAGCAGCGGCTCATGCCATAATCGATGCCTCATGTCTTACCAGGTTCGTCTAAGGCGTCTCGGCGCCGCTGCTGCCTTTGCGGGAGCCGTCGCCGCCGCGTCACTCGTCCAAGCGGCCGTTCGTCCTCCGAAGCTTGATTACACGATGACCACGCTGCCCAACGGGCTCAGCGTGGTGTTCCTGGAGGACCATTCCACCCCGATCGTGCACCTGCAGATTTGGTATCACGTGGGATCAAAGAACGAGAAGCCTGGACGGACCGGCTTCGCGCATCTCTTCGAGCACATGATGTTCAAGGGATCGAAGAACGTCGAGCCCGAAGGACACCCCTCTTACATTTCAAGCGTCGGCGGGCAGAGCAACGCCTATACGACAGAGGATGCGACGGTGTTCTGGGAGACCGTCCCGTCGCAATACCTGCCGCTCGTCCTGTGGCTCGAAGCGGATCGCATGGCGTCGCTCAGGATCGAGGACAAGACGTTCAGGATGGAGCGTGAGGTCGTCAAGGAAGAGCGGCGCATGCGCGTCGAGAACCAGCCGTACGGCCGCCTGCAGGAGATCATTGCCGACAAGGCGTTCACCGTTCATCCCTACAAGCACCCGGTGATTGGCAGCATGAAAGACCTCGAGGCCGCCTCGATCGAGGACGTCCGCGATTTCTTTCAGACGTATTACGTGCCGAACAACGCGACGGCGGTCCTGGTGGGGGACTTCGACAGCAAGGAAGCGCTCGCCCTGGTATCGCAGTATCTCGGCCGCGTGCCGAAATCGGAAAAGCCGGTGCCGCGCGACATCCCGAAGGAGCCGCCGCAGACCAAGGAACGGCGGCTGGCGCTCGAGGAAAGCTGGCCGCTGCCGGCGGTGGTCGTCGCGCACCACATCACATTCGACGGCAACCCGGATTCCTACCCGCTCCACATCGCGTCGAAGATCCTGTCCGACGGACAGAGCTCGCGTATCTATCGAAAGCTGGTCTACGAAAAGGGCATCGCGCTCGCCGCGTTCGGCGGCGGCAACATCATCGAGGATCCGAACCTGTTCTACGCCGTGGCCATCGTCCAGCCGGGGCACACTCCGGAGGAGGCGTCGAATGCCCTGATCGCGGAGCTCGATCGGCTGCGCAACGAACCGGTCAGCGCCGCGGAACTGCAGCAGGCGAAGAACCAGTTCGCGCGTGACTACATCCTCGGCCGCGAGTCGAACCAGAGCAAGGCGGATCAGCTCGGCCATGCGGTCGTGATTCACAGCGACATCAAGACCGCCGACGGCGAGTTCGAGATCTTCCAGAACATCACGCAGGCCGACGTGCAGCGCGTCGCGCGCACGTATTTCACGCCCGAGAACCGGCTCGTGCTGACGATCATGCCAAGGGGAAACAGCCCGGTGCCGGAGGGACAACGATGAAGTGCATCCTTTTCCGGTCGTGGGCGGTCCTCTGCGCGATCGCGCTGGCGTCGTCGGCACTGGCGCAGGCGCAGAACTGGCCGTCGGAGCGGCCGCCGCGTCCACTGGCCGCGCACGACGTGAAGTTCCCGCCGTACGCGGTCAAGACGCTGGCGAACGGCCTGCAGGTGATCGCGGTGTCGCATCACGAGCAGCCGGCGGTCAGCCTGCGACTGATCGTCCGTGCGGGCGCCGCACAGGATCCGGAGAACCGTCCTGGAGTGGCATCGCTCGCGGCAACGCTGCTCGACCAGGGAACGACCTCGAAGTCGGCGGAGCAGATTGCCGACGCCATCGACTCGATCGGTGGCGCACTGGGAACCGGCGCGGGATCCGACCTGACCTTCATCAATGCGGTCGTGATGAAGGACAGCCTGAACGTGGGTCTGGATCTCGTCTCGGACGTGGTCCAGCATCCGGCGTTTGCCGCAGAAGAAATCGAGCGGCAGCGGCAGCAGATGCTCTCGGGCCTCAGGGTCAGCTACGAGGACCCGGAGTATCTCGCGAACATGGTCTTCGACCGGCTGGTCTACGGGTTCCACCCGTATGGCAAGCCGCAAACCGGGACACCGTCCACGCTGAGCGCCATCGAACGCGACGATCTCGTGGCCTTCCACAAGAAATGGTTTGGCGCGAACAACGCGATCCTGGCCATCGTTGGCGACGTGAAACCTGAAGAGGCCTTCGCGGGCGCCGAGCGGGCATTTGGCAAGTGGGGACGCGCCGAAGCGGAGGCAGCGAAGCCGACGGAGCCACCACCGCCGACGCGGCGGCTGATCGTCATCGACAAGCCGGGCGCCGTGCAGACCGAGATTCGCGTCGGGCATCTCGGCATCGCGCGCAAGAGCGAGGATTACATGGCGCTCGATCTTGCCGTCAAAATCCTGGGCGGCGAGGGGGCGAATCGACTGCACCGCGTGCTGCGCACCGAACGCGGGCTTACCTATGGCGCGTCCGCCGACATGAACGGTCTCAAGCAGTCAGGCGACATCGTCGCGGAGACCAACACGCGGTCGGAAACGACCGGAGAAACGCTGCGGCTGATCGTCGACGAGTACTGGAAGCTGCTGCGCGATCGCGTGAACGAGCGCGAGTTGTCCGGGGCCCAGGACTACTTGACCGGTGCGTTTCCGCTGACGATTGAGACGCCAAGTCAGATCGCATTGCAGATTCTCAACGCCGTCTTCTACGGGCTGGACCTCGGCGAGCTGGAGACCTACCGCGAGCGAGTGAACGCCGTGGACGTGGACGACATCCAGCGTGTCGCCCGCGCGTACCTGCACCCCGATCGCCTCACGATCGTGCTGGTGGGCGACGCCGCTTCGTTTGTGAACCAGCTGGCGGGCGCGGGATTCGATCGGTTCGAGCGTATTCCCGTCCAGGATCTCGACCTGTTTGCGGCCGACCTGCGCCGGAAGCCGGGCGCGCCGGCAGGAGCGGCGCGCTTCAAGCCGATTGCCTATCGCACGATTGAGCCGGCGCCGTCCGGCCTTGTGGCGGACTCGACGCGCGAGCTCCTCGACAAGGTCATTGCCGCAAAAGGCGGGCTCAAGCGCCTGAAGGCGATCCGGACCGTGCGGGCGGAAGCCATCGCGCGCGTCAACATGGCGGGCGAGGAGCGATCGATTACGACAACCACGTCGATCGAGTACCCGGATCGTTACCGCGTCGACGCCGAGACCCCCGGGGGTCCGCTGGTGCAGGTGTATGCGAACGGGCGCTACTGGGTGCGCGATGCGCGGGGCGTGAACGAGCCGTCGCCCGACGTGCGCGAGGACATCAAGGGCAGCGTGCAGCGCGATCTCGTGCCGCTGCTTCTGCGCGCGGCGGCCGGCAAGGTGCGCGTGCGTGAGGAGCCCATCGATAATCCGACGCAGGCGGCACTGACGTTCCACGCTGACGACATGGCGCCGATCACCCTCGTGATCAACCGCACGAACGGACTCGTCGTCCGGCAGCAATACAGCCCGCTGGGTTCCGCGGGGCTGGCGGTCGACGAGTATTCCGACTATCGCAGCGTCGACGGCCTGCAGGTTCCCTTCAAGTCGGTGGTGCGACGCCCCGGCGCGCCGCTGCTCGAGCGCGTGATCAAGAAGGTCGAATACAACGTCGCGCTGCCGCCAGGCCTCTTCACCCGCCCGAGCTGAACGCACCGTTGTCCTCGCGCCTGCGCGTGATGATCTCGTGCGGCGAGCCGTCCGGCGATCTTTACGCCGGCGCGCTCGCGACGGAGATCAAGCGGATCGAACCGGACACCATCGTCAGCGGGTTCGGGGGCGATCGATTGCGGCAGGCCGGCGGCTCTCTCGTCCATCACTTCAGCGGTCTTTCGGTCACAGGCCTGACCGAAGCGGTGCGCGTGCTGCCCCGCGCACTTGGCATCTACCGCGATCTCGTCCGTGCCGCGCGCCGCGAGCGGCCCGACGTCTTCGTCGCGATTGATTTTCCCGATTTCAACTTCGTGCTCGCGCGCGCCATCCGCAAGCTCGGCATCCCCATCGTCTACTACATCAGTCCGCAGCTCTGGGCCTGGCGGCGCGGACGGCTGAAGACGATGAAACGGATCGTGGATCGCGTGCTGGTGATTTTTCCGTTCGAGGCGCCATTCTACGAACAGGCAGGTGTGCCCGTGACGTTCGTCGGGCATCCCTTGCTCGACATGACCTCGGCGACTCAGTCGCGCGATGTCTTCATGCGTGAGCACGGCATGGACCCCGACGATCCGCTCGTCGCGTTGCTTCCCGGCAGCCGGCGGAATGAGTTGCGGACGATTCTGCCGGACCTCGTCAGGGCAGCCGGCCAGATTGCCGAACGCGTCCCCCGCGCGCGGTTCCTCATCGCGCGTGCGCCGCATCTCTCCGACGAGGTGTTCGGTCCGCTGAAGGAATGGCCGGCGAACACGAAGCCTCCGGTGGTCATCGAACACGCTGCCGACGCGGCGCTCGCAACTGCGGATGTCGCGATCGTCGCGTCAGGCACCGTCACCGTGCAGGCGGCGATTCACGGTTGTCCGATGGTCGTCGTTTACCGCCTCGCGCCGCTGACCTACCGTCTCGGCAAGCCATTCGTCCACGTCGACACATACGCGATGGCCAACCTCGTTGCAGGACGCAGGGTCGTGCCGGAATTGATCCAGGAGTCGTTCAC
>JBKOZS010000071.1:0-31266 GCA_046726015.1 Acidobacteriota bacterium | reverse complement strand
TGTCTGACATGGCGAAGTGCCCCGTTTGGAGCAATTCCCGGGCCGGTCGGGTTGTCCACGAATGGCCCAGAATTGCCTGTCCTGGCACACCGGGACTTATCAATTTTGTAATCGAGGTGACTGAAACGAGACGTTTGTCGGAGTTTGGCAGACCACGCGGCCGCGCGCGATAAGATCAAGGGGATGGCCGAATCGCGAGCAAAGTGCCTCAGTATCCACGCTGAATACCGCTGCCGGCACTCCGGAGTGTGCTGCCGATCCGGCTGGGACATTCCGTTCGACGACAGCGAAGCCCGCGCGGTGCGCGCGCTGCGGCTTCGCGGCCGGGTGCTTCTCCAACCGGTCGGCGACAGGCCCGCGCTTGCCGCTCGCGAATCGAACGGAGATTGCACCTTCTTTAATAATCAGACTCATCTCTGCGCAATCCATTCCGCCGGTGGACATGATGCGCTCCCGTTAACCTGCCGGATGTTTCCGCGCCTCGTCTTGCACGACCCGCGCGGCACCTTTATCTCTCTTTCGCATTTCTGCCCGACCGCGGCTGGCCTGTTGTTCGCATCGACGACGCCCGTCACGATCGTCGATGCGCCCGTGGCGCTGGTGCAGCACGGAGTGCTGGACGGCCTCGACGCGCAGGATGCCTGGCCGCCGCTGCTGCGCGACGGCGTGCTGACGGATCTCGACAGCTACGGGCGGTGGGAAGCGCTCTCCATTGAACTGCTGACACGGGCCGGCCAGACGGCCCGCGCGTCACTGGCGTTGCTCGCGGAGGTGACGAACGCCATCGTGTCGTGGAGACCAGGATCCGGAACCCTGACGGACGGCGTGGAGCGGGCGTTCGCGGACGCGCCCCATTCCACGTCTGAGGTTGCCCCTCACGATCCGCCGGTTCAGCGCTGGCTCGCGGCGCGGCTCTTCGGCTCGTGGATCGCGTACCAGGGACGCGGCCTCGAGACAATCGTCCGCTATCTCGGCATGTGTCTCAACGCGTTCGAGCGCGAGCTCGCGCAATGCCGTGACGCGCTCGAGGCCATCCGCCGCTGCGACTATCACCTCGTGCATGAGTCGTCATCGCAACGGCTCGCCATGCTCTGTGATCCACCTTCGCCGCTACGCGGCTACGGTGGACAAGCCCGGTGATGCCGCACACGGCTGCGGTGTGCGGAAAGTGAAAACTACTCGTCTCAGATGAGCGCGCTCGATCGATTCCTTCGCTACGTACAGATCGATACGCGCTCTGACGAACGATCCACAAACTGTCCAAGCACGCCGGGCCAGCTGAAATTGCTCGAGCTGCTCACTGAGGAGCTTCGCGCGATTGGCCTCGACGATGCGGGGATGGACAGCCACGGGTACGTCATGGCAACGATCCCAGCGACGGTCAACCGCGACGTGCCGGTCATCGGCTTCGTGGCGCATGTCGATACGTCGCCGGAGATGAGCGGCGAGCACGTCAAGCCGATCGTCCATCGCGAATGGGACGGAGGCGATATCGTGCTGCCCGACGACCCATCCGCGGTCCTGCGCGCGGCCGATCATCCCGAGCTTGCCCACCAGGTCGGCCACGACATCGTCACGGCGTCGGGCACGACGCTGCTCGGAGCTGATGACAAGGCTGGCGTCGCGGCCATCATGGCAGCGGCGGAATACCTGGTGGCGCATCGGGAGATTCCACATGGCGCCATTCGCCTGTGCTTCACGCCGGATGAAGAGATCGGCCGCGGAGCCGACCGCTTCGACGTGGCACGCTTCGGCGCCGTCTGCGCCTACACGCTCGACGGTGGGAACTGTGGCGAGCTCGAATACGAGAGCTTCTCGGCGGATGCGATGCGCGTCACGTTCATCGGCTTCAACACCCACCCTGGTTATGCGAAGGGGCGGATGGTCAATGCGATCAAGGCGGCGGCACGATTCACCGATCGGCTGCCGGCCGATCGCCTTTCTCCCGAAACGACGGAAGGCTACGAAGGCTTCGTCCATCCATACCAAATCGAGGCGTCCGTCGATCGCACGAGCGTGCGCGTGCTCATTCGGGACTTCGAGACAGCGGCCCTTGCGGAGAAGGAGACGCTGATCGAACGGCTGGCCAGCGAAGTGGCTGCTGAGACGGGCACGCGGGTCGAGATCGACGTGCAGCAGTCGTATCGAAACATGCGCGAAGTCCTCGATCGGCATCCCGATGTCGTCGACCGCGCGCGCGAAGCGATTCGCCGCGCGGGGCTGACGCCGATCGAAAAGCCCATCCGCGGCGGCACCGACGGCTCACGCCTCTCGTTCATGGGTCTCCCCACGCCGAACCTGTTTGCCGGTGAACACAACTTTCACTCACGCCTGGAGTGGACGTCGCGACAGGACATGGAGAAGGCTGTCGAGGTCATCGTGCAGCTGAGCAGGATATGGTGCGTGGAAGATAAGTCCTGAGTCCCGACTCCCGAGTTGCGGGTCAATAGTCCCGAGTCGAAGCCGACTGAACACTCCGGACTCAGGCACGGACCAGGGACTACGGACTCGGGACTCGCGACTCGGACTTGACACGGGATGTACTAAGTATTAAGTAGTTAGTAGATGCGAACGCCCTCCGCAACGCTCACCCCGCAGGAACTCGCCATCATGAAAGTGGTGTGGAAGCTGACCAGCGCCACCGTGCGCGACGTGCACCAGCAGCTCAATGCGGCCCGTCCCGTCGCGTACACCACCGTGCTGACGATGATGCGGATCCTGGAGCAGAAGGGCTACGTGAAGAAATCGCGCGTCGACCGCGCCTTCGTGTACCGGCCGGCGCGGCCGCGCCACCAGGTGATTGGCGACATGGTCCGCGAGTTCGTCGATCGGGTGTTCGACGGGGCGTCAAGGCCGATGCTCCTGCACCTGGTCAAGCGAACGAAGCTCACCGCGCGCGAGCGCAGCGCGCTCCTGCGCGCCATCGAGGAGATCGAGGAATGACTGGCGAGCAAGCGGCCGTGAATCTTTTCTCGTACAGCCTGCAGATCGGCGTGCTCGTCGCCGTCTGCGCCGGCATCCCGCGCGTGCTCCGGGTGTCCGCTCCAGGGATTCAGCATGCGTTCTGGAGAGCGGTGCTGCTCGCCTGCCTGCTGCTCCCCGCGCTTCAGCCATGGCATCAGAGCGGGCCGACCCGCCGGGTGAGCCGCGCGTCGCACGCAGCAGGGGCGGCAACGGATTGGTCGACGACGGTGTTCGTGTTTCCTGGCAGCGTCGCCACTTCGCGTGATTGGGCGGCGCCCCTGCTGCTGGTGCTTGCCGCGGGCGCGCTGGGTCGTCTTGGCTGGGTTGCAGCCGGCCTCGTTCGCCTCCGCAGGCGTCCACGCGACGAGACGGACGCGAACGAGGAATTCGACGATCTGCAGCGCTCGCTCGCGACGCACGCGTCGATTCGCTGGTCGACCGGCGCGCCGCAGCCGGTCACGTTCGGGCTCCTGCACCCGATCGTGCTGCTGCCGGTCTCATTGCGCTCGCTCGAACCGCGCGCACTGCGTGCGGTGGTCGTGCACGAACTGTTTCACGTGAAGCGCCGCGACTGGGCGTGGCTCGTCATCGAGGAAGGACTACGGGCGATGTTCTGGTTCCATCCGGCGATGTGGTGGCTCATCTCGCGCGTGCAGCTTGCGCGCGAGACGGTGGTCGACGAGTTGTCGATCCTGTTCACGAACGCGCGACGCGCGTATCTCGACACGCTGCTGACGCTCGCCGATGATTCCGCGCTCTCCTCCTCGACCCCTTTCTCTCATCGTCGTCACCTGTTCCATCGCGTGATGCTGCTTTCAAAGGAGGCAGACATGTCTTCGATTCGAGTGATGGCCGCGTCGTGCGTGCTGGGCGTGGCGCTGGCAGGCGGCGCGTTGACCGGCGTGCGCGCGTTTCCGCTGCAGGCGGCGGACGGACAGAACCCGCCGCGCGATCCCATCAGTGCCGAGACGCACCATCTCCGGGCCACCGAATACTACGAGAAAGCCACGAAGAACACGGCGCTGACGCCAGACGAAAAGGCCACGGCGCTCGCGAACGCAGTCGCCGCCGAAGAGCGTGCGCTGGCGATCAATGCCGATTATGTGCCGTCGCTCATCTACAAGAACCTGGCGCTGCGCACGCTGGCTACGATGAGCACCGATCCGGACGAACAGAAACGGTTGATCAAGGAGGCGGATGAACTGCGCGAGAAGGCGCTCGCACTCCGCCGCGCGGCAGGGATCCCCGATCCGCCGGCGCTGAGCGCCACGCCCCCGCCGCCGATGCCGGAAGGTTTCCGCCAGAACGTCGAACGGCTGCATCCAATCCGCATCAAGGGGCAGATGTTACCTCCGACGAAAGTACGGGATGTCAAACCTGCTTACCCGCTCGACGCGCAAAACGCAGGCGTGCAAGGCATCGTGATCATCGAGGCCCTCATCGATGCGGAAGGGCACGTCGAGGATGCGAGAATCCTGCAGTCGATCCCGATGCTCGACGAGTCCGCGCTCGGCGCGGTACGACAGTGGCAGTACGTGCCGACGCTGTTGAATGGCGCACCGGTGGCGGTGCTCACGAACGTGACCGTCAACTACTCGCTTGGTAAGTAAAGATGTTACGACGCACGGAAGGGTACAAGCGCTCGCGCGCGAAGCTCGCCGTGTGACGCTTCGATGGCGATCATGTACTCGCCTCGCGAGACCGAGGAGAGCGGAAACTGCACGAGGTAGTCACCCGGATGGTCGGGCACGGGCGCGACCGTCAACGTGGACAGCGCGATCCCCTTGCGGCTGAGGAGCGTCGCCGCGATCGTCGCGTCAGCGGCCACCGTGCCGAACAACGAAAAGCGCACGACGAGACGGTCCGTCCGATCGAAGACGTGCCCGGCATACGGGACTGAGACCGTTGCCGGTGCCGAGGTCAGCGCTCGAAGCTCCAGGCCATTGCGCGCCCGAAGCAGCATGGGGGTACTCATCGAGAGCGAGCCCATGAACGCCGGCACGTCGAACGTCGACGACTCGCGATCGGCGGCGGCTCCATCCGCGTCGAGCACGGTGCGCTGAATCGCGAGTCGGCCCGGAGGCGCGGTGAATGTCACGCCGGCCGCCGGAATTGCGCCTTCGAAGCAGACTGTGCCATCCAGGGCGGTCGCCCGTATCGTGACGGCTGGACCATCAGGGTCGCGCCCCGTCCACGCGATCATGACCCGTGGCGCGCCATCGGCGCCGCGCGTCGCGCCGACCCACAAATCTCCAACGGTATCGGGACGCACCGCCACCAGCGTCGAGAGCGCTTTCTCCACGTCGGGCGGCAGCACCGCGGCGGCGGCTGCCGCTCGCGCGGTTCCCACCTCCGTGGAGGCTGGCGCGAAATAGCCGTTTCTCGCGTGCACGTCCACACCGGATCGCTTCACGTTGACCTTGATCTTGTGGAACTTGCCGTCGGCCGGGTTCAGTGAGGAGGCGTAGCCCAGCAGGTAGAACGCCCGCGACTCGGCGACGATCTTTCGCAGCAGCGGCGCGGGATTGTTGCTCTGAAACCAGCGTCCGCCGGTTTCGGAGGCGAGCGATTGCAGCACGTCCGACATGCGCCCGTTCAGCATCAGCCCGCGCGGATCCAGCGTGTAGATGACGGTGTTGTTGTTGTTCGCCAGCCGGATCGCCTTATCGAGCCACCGGTAGCGGTCGTCCCGGGGCAGCGCGCCGATATCCTGGCTGACGAACAGGATGGCTTTCCGGCCTTCGCGGATCGCGCCGAGGTGCGCGATGATCGCTTCGAGTGCCGACGCCGTGACCTGTGCCCGCAGCTGCTCGATGTCGCGCATGCGCATCATCTGCCCCTCTTCGAGCGGGCTGCGCGCCGGCATATAGATACCCAGGCGGCCTTTCAATTTGCGCACGGCTTCGGTCAGCTCGAGGCGATCGCGGCTGAATCTGATCGCATCGAGCGGGGTGAGCTGATCGACGATGGCAACGAGATCGGCGGGGCCGAACGCGTTGTGTACGAAGTCGCTCAACGCCTTGCGCGCTTCGATCGCCGGTCCCATCTGTCCGATGTGGTACTCGTCCCAGAAGATGACGAACACGCGAATCTCGTCGCGTGCGGCCTCGGCAAGCGCGTGCTCTGGCGAGCGGATTGGCAGCGACAGATCGTCGGGCGCCTCGCCATTCGCTTCGATCAGCTTGAACGTTTCAACAACCTGCGGGACACCGTCCTCGCGAACCTCGAAGTCTTCCGGTTTCAAATCGGTGACCGGTTCGCCATGACGATCGCTGACGCTGACGTCGACGCGTACGAGGTTCGCCCCTCCCCTGAACGTGGGGCGCTGCTCCTGCGGCGCGGGCGTGGCGGGATCCTGCGCCTGGAGCGCAGCCGCGCCAATGATGCTCGCGAGCGCCAGTGTCAGCCGGACCCCCTGCTTCACGCGACCTTCACCCCGTTTCCTCCGTATTCCTCACCGACGAGCGACGCCGTCGATCTCACACGTCAAAGACCGCGACGACCGGCGCATGGTCGCTCGTGCCGATATCAGCCTGCACGACACAGCTTTTGACGCCCTCGAACACCGGCCGGCTGGCCAGCACGTAATCGAGGCGCCAGCCGATGTTGCGCTGGCGCAGGTTGCGCCACGGCGCCCACCACGTGAACATCTGGTCGTTCTCCGGCTCGAGCTGGCGGCTGGTATCGACGAGTCCCTGCGTGAGAATCCGCTCGAGCAGCGCGCGCTCTTCCGGCAGCTGGCCAATCGCCCGCGGTTTCCGCTCCTTCGGGTGTACGTCGATGTCAGCACGCGCGATGTTGATGTCGCCGCACAGCACCAGCCGCGCGCCATTGGTCATCGAATCAGCCACGTAACGATCGAGGGCGTCGAGAAACTGCATCTTCGCCGGAAAATCCTTGCCGCCGTTTGGCACGTACATCGACGCGAACGTTACACCGCCGGTGGTCACCGTCACGATGCGGCTCTCGTAATCGAACGCGGGATGCGCGAACGCGGGGCGCTCCGGGCACAGCCGTTTGCTGATGTGCAGGCCGACGCCAGAATACCCCTTTGCGCCGTGCCAGTAGCACCAGTAGCCCTCCATCTCGCACAGCATCATTGGTATCTGGTCGGGGGCGGCCTTGATTTCCTGGAGGCAGACGATGTCCGGCTGCTCCCGGTCCACCCATGCCTGCACCTCGATCTGACGCGCGCGAATGCCGTTGACGTTCCACGTCGCGATCTTCATCCCAGATCGATACTACTCTTGTGGCGCCGGCTGCCAGATTCGCACGGCCTCCGCTGACGCGCTTGCCGTACCGAAGCCCTCGTCTCGTTTCAGCAGACGGCCGGCTTCTTGCGAGCCATGCGAGCGGTGGGCTCAACGAGCTCGGCTGTTGTGCGGAGGAGTGGAAGTTGATGTCGTGCGGTCGGAGAGAACGATCGGATCCGTGCCCCGGAACTCGTGTGCGGGGTCCGTACAGGTAGCGGCCCTGTTCTCGAGCAGCGTCACGATGCTGCCGTCATAGGTTTCATATACGCCCGCCAGGCACCCACATGGCAGCAACTGGCTTCGAAGTCCGCGAAGAATGCGCATGGATCGTTAGACCACACGCGCGTCACGTCCGTTTAACGCCGGGGCTGTGACGAACGATCTTTTTCTCTGGATCGTCGTTGCAGGCGGCGGTGCAGCACTCATCTATTTCTGCGTGCCGCTCGTGTGGCGGGCGATTGGCTACTACAAGGTCCGCAAGGCAGGCCCCCGTCCGCTCTTTGGAGTGCGGCACCGTCTCTGGCGCGATCCCGGGGACGTCGAGCGGCTGGATCTCGCGGCAGGGCCTGGCGGCCGGGACGGCGCACCCCGCCCGCCGTTTCATTTTCTCGAAGAGCACCAGAGCGGATCGCAGCCGTGCGTCTCGGTCCGCGACGCGCGTGGGCGACGCTGGCGCGTCAAGTGGGGACCCGAGGCGCAGCCGGAGGCCTTCGCGGTGCGCCTTGCGTGGGCGTGCGGGTACTTCGCGGAGGTCACCTATTACGTACGCGAAGGATGCGTGGAAGGCGCGACCGCATTGCAGCGAACGGCATCGTGCATCGGGGCCGACGGCACGTTCGCCGACGCGCGATTCGAGCTCGACGATCCGCACGTGCTCAAGCTGTTCGACGAGCACAGCTGGTCGTGGACCGACAACCCGTTCGTCGACACGCGCGAGCTGGCGGGGCTGCGCGTGCTCTTGATGTTGATCTCGAACTGGGACAACAAGGATCAACGCGACGTCGCCCGCGGATCGAATACCGCGATTTACGTCCAGCGCGTCGCGCGCTGGAAGCGGGAAGCGCAATACATGATCATCGACTGGGGCGGATCGATGGGCCGCTGGGGCGGCACACCCGTCACGCGGAGGCGCTGGGATCCCCAGGCGTTCGCGGCACAGACACCGCAATTCGTCACGGGGGTGACGAACGGGTTCGTGCAGTTCGGCTATGCCGGCCAGCGGACCGCCGACGCGCGCCAGTCAATCACCGTGGATCACGTCTCCTGGCTGTGCCGCTATCTTGGGCGGGTGACGGACGATCAGCTGCGCGCGGCCCTTGTCGCGAGCGCCGCCACTCCGGACGAAGTCGAATCGTTCACCGCCTCGCTTCGCGACCGCATCAAGCAGCTCCAGCGCATCGCGACAACCGGGGTCTGACCCCAGGTCCGCTTCGCTGCGCACCGACTGGGGTCAGACCCCAGGTCTTTTCGTCCGCGCGGTCGGCGGGGCGGTCCAGGGATCTTCTGGCCACGGGTGCTTCGGGTAGCGGCCGCGCAATTCTCGACGCACCTCCTGGTATGTGCTGTTCCAAAAACTGCGTAGATCCGTTGTCGTCTGCACCGGACGGCCGTTTGGGGCGAGCAGCGCCAGAATCACGGGCGACTGGCGCGGGCCGATGCGCGGCGTCTCGGCCAGGCCGAACAGCTCCTGGAGTTTCACCGCGGCCATGACGGTTCCGTCCTCTTGATACTCGAGTCGTGCGGTGCGGCCGCTGGGCACGGCAATCGTCTCCGGTGCGAGACGATCGACATCCTGCTTCATCTTCCAGTCGAGTGCCGCCTCGATCGTGACGTCCGACAGCAGCGTCTGTCCGGCGGCGGCGCGTGCCGCGAGCGCCGCCAGATCGCCACCGAGGCCGGCAAATCGCAACCGACGCAGCAGTTGCTCGTCGCGTGCCGATAGCGGTGCGGCAAGGAACGCCGTGACGAGCAGGCGCGAGGCTTCCTCGAGATCGATGACGGCTGGTCGCTCGGACAGCAGGATGTCGTCGTAAAAGGACTGCTCCGTCGCGCGCACCTGGCCGCGCGCATCGAGTGTGTGCGTCACGCGGACCGCTGTGGGTTCGAGCCACTCCGCGTCAACCGCGCTCGCCATGCGGATGATCGCTTCCGAGCCTTCACCACGGCGGCCGGCATGCACGTCGACGGCAACGATGAACTCGGCATCGTGAACGCTGCTCTCGCGGCCGAGAGTCGCGCCGTGACCAGAGGCGAGCAGGTACCGCGGTGGAGATGCAGGCGAGCGCCGCCGTGCGACGCGATCAGGATAGCCGCGAAAGACGGCACGGCGAAACCGGCGCTCCCGCTCGAGTCTTGATAAACGATCGAGCGATGGTTCCGCGTCGTCCGTCAGGCGCCGTGCGACTTCAGTCACATGCGACGGAAGCGATCGAGGGTCGTCGATGATGCTGAGCAGGTCGCTCGATGACGTGGCCGTCTGACGAACCGGAAGGTGCCGCTCCGACAGAACGGCGCACGCGAGCGCGACATCCCGGCTTCCACCCGACTCCACGAGCATGCGCGCCAACCGCGGATGAATCGGAAGCCGCTTCATCTGCTCGCCGATGGTCGTCAGCCGCCCTGCACTGATCGCGCCCAGTCGCTCCAACAGCGCGATCGCCGCATCGACACGCTCGCCGCCGGGAGGGTCGAACCATTCGAACGTGCGCGGATCGCCAGACCAGGCGATGATCTCGAGCACCGCTTCCGAGAGATCGACGCGGTGGATCTCCGGTTCACGATGCGGCCGCAGCCGATCGCTGGCGCTCCACAATCGCCGGACCCGCCCGGGCCCGAGGCGGCCGGCGCGACCGGCGCGCTGCTCGGCCGAATCTGCGGTGATCCGTTCGAGCTCCAGTGAATCAACGGCACGATCCGGATCGAATCGCGCCACCTTGTGAACACCCGTATCGATCACGCACGTCACACGAGGAACGGTGAGCGACGTCTCGGCGATGTTGGTCGCAAGGATCACCCGGCGAGGGCGGCTGTTCTCGATTGCGCGATCCTGCGCGTCCGCGCTCAGCGATCCGTGCAACGGTACGACTTCGGCCTGTTCGCCAATGGCCGCCGTCACTTCCGCTTCCGCGCGCCGGATCTCCGGCGCACCGGGAAGAAAACACAGGATGCTGCCGCTATTCCCCGGCAGTATTTCAGTAACCGCCTGAGCGACGCTCTGCCCGGGACGGTAATCGATCTCGAGCGGATGCATCCGGCCGGGTACGGCGAGGACCGCAGGATTCCCGAGAAAGGCTGCAACCGATTCGGTGTCGAGCGTGGCGGACATCACGACAATCCGCAGATCGTCGCGTGCGTGCCAGGCCTGTCTCGCAAGGGCCAGTCCCAGGTCGGCGTGGATGGTCCGCTCGTGAAACTCGTCGAGGACGATCGTGCGGAAACCGGACAGCAACGGATCCTGCTGCAGCCTGGCGGTCAGGATCCCTTCCGTTGCCAGCAGCACGCGCGTGCGGGTCGAGAATCGCCGCTCCAATCGAACGTGCCATCCAACCTCGTCCCCGATCGTCCAACCCTGCTCGCGCGCAATGCGCTGAGCGATCGAGCGCGCCGCAACACGCCTGGGCTGCAAGACGATGGCGGGTCCGTCGGCTGCCAGCGCCGGCGGCACGCGCGTCGTCTTTCCCGTGCCAGGCGGCGCAGACAGGACGAGCGCGCGCCGAGCGCGGACGAGATGCACGATCTCCGGAAGCTGCGCATCGATCGGCAGCGGTGTGAGGGTCACGCCGGAATAATTCTAGTTGTCTCTGAGGGCGACGGTCGGATCGACCGCAAGCGCGCGGCGGAGTGGCACCCAGTGCGCAACGAGCGCGACGAGCATCAAGATGACACTTGCCGCGGCGAACGTTGCGGGATCGGTGCGGCTCACACCAAACACGAGCGCACCGAGGAACTGCGTCGACACGACGGCCGCAGAAAGGCCAATCGCGAGGCCGGCGGCGACCAGCGCGAAGCCTCCCGAGAGCACGAGCCGACGGATATCGGCAGGCCGCGCGCCAAGCGCGACGCGCAGGCCGACCTCGCGCGTCCGCTGCGCCACCGTGTACGAGACAACGCCGTACAACCCAATCGCGGCGAGCAGCAACGCCACGCCAGCGAAGCCTGCGAGCACCCGCATCACGAAGAGCCGCGGCGCAACCGCCTTGCGCAGCAGATCGTTCATCGTGGCAATGTCGTAAATGGGCACTGTTGGATCGAGCTCGCGCACGACGCCGCGGATCGCCGGAACGAGTGTTGACGGGTTGGCCGAGGCACTCTTCACCGTCAGCACGAAAAACGAGTCGGTGTTCTGCGCCTGCGGTGTGTACATCGCAAGCCGGGGGGCCGCGGTGAGATCTTCGTGATGAACGTCGCCAACGACGCCCACCACCGTGCGCCATGGGCCGCTCGCGTAATCGCCGATCCGCACCTGCGCGCCGATGGGATTGGCTCCTGGCCACAGCGCCTTCGCGGTCTCGGCGGAAACAACCATAACGGGCTGGCTGGTCGCCGTATCCCCAGCTGTGATCCCGCGACCCGCCCGCAACGGGATGTTCATGACACGGAAGTAATCCGGCGTGACGGCGTATCGCTCGACCGATGGATCGTCAGCGGGACTCTGCTTCGTGCGGCCGCTGATGTGAAATCCCCACATGTCGCCGTTGCCGCCAAACGGCACCTGGCCGGCAAGCGCGGCGGCGCTGACGCCTGGCAACGCTCGGACTCGCTCGAGCAGGCGCTCCTGGAAGCTGCCCACGGCCGGATCTTCCGCATACCGGTTGCCGCCGAGCGAGAGCTGGAAGGTGACGAGGCGATCCGCGCTGAAGCCCGGATCGACTCGCACCAGCGACGTCATCGTCCGCAACATCAATCCGGAGGCGGTGAGCAGCACGAGCGCAAGCGCCAGATCGACAACGACGAGCGCAGCGCGGGCGCGGCTTGAGCCGCCGACGCTGGTGCGTGAATCAACGGCCAGCGCCTCGTGCAGGTCGCGCGACGATCCTTTGAACGCCGGCACGACGCCACAGAGAAACCCTGTGGCAATGGCGACCGCCGCTGTGAACATCAGGACCCGGCCGTCCACGGCGACGCGGTCGAGCCGCGGCAGCGACACCGGCGCAAGGCTCGCGAGCGCTGCGACGGCGACAGTGGCCAGCAGCACACCGCCGATTGCACCGATCACGCTGAGGAGCAGGCTTTCGGTCATCAACTGTCGGACGATCCTGGCGCGCCCGGCGCCGAGTGCCGCGCGCAGCGCAATCTCGCGCTGCCGGCCGAGCGAGCGTGCCAGCAGCAGGTTCGCAACGTTGGCGCACGCGATGAGCAGGACGAATGCCACGGCGCCCCAGAGGATGTAGAGGGCCGGCCGCACCGGGCCGGCGACCGCGTCCGCGAGCGACACCACGGCCACGCTTCCCGGTGCGTAGTCGGTCGGATGCTCCGCACGCAACTGCTCTCGAATCGTCGACAGTTCCGTTGACGCCTGCGCAGGTGTGATGCCAGGTCGCAGGCGTCCAAAGGCGCGCAAGTGTTGGCAACTCCGGCAGGCGTAGGGCAGCGAGGTCTCGTAACCGAGCGGCGCCCACATCTCCGCCGGCTGGTAGTATCGGGCGGAGAGGATCGGCTCATACTCGCGCGGCATGACGCCGACGATCCGATACACGCGATCATTCATCGTGATCGTCGAGCCCACGACCGCCGGATCCGCGCCGAACCGCCGTCGCCAGAGCGCATCGCTCAGGATCACCACGCGCCATTGCTCCGGGCGATCCTCGTCGGCTGTGAACGTGCGCCCCAGGGCAGGGCGCACACCCAGGACGTCGAAATAGTTTGCACTCACGCGCAGCGCCGGAATGGGCTCGGCCTCGCCGCCAACAAGCAGCGTGGGCATCCACGACCGGATGATGGCAATGGACTCGAACGATCGGCTGCGCGCGCGCCAGTCGAGGATCGTCGTATAGCCAGCGTTCGACGACGATCCGTCACTGGATCGATCGCCAATGGTGACGAGTCGATCGGGAGATGCGTACGGCAGGGGCCGGAGCAGCGCGCTGTCGACGATGGTGAAGATTGCCGCGTTCGCGCCGAGGCCGATTATCAGGGTCATGAGCGCCGCCGCCGCGAAACCGGGCGCGCGCCTCAGCAGGCGCGCTGCGTAACGGATGTCCTGTATCAGCATTTCGAACGCGGGGATGCTGCGCTGATCCATCCAGGCCTCACGAATCTGTACATCACCACCGAGCTCCAGGCGCGCCGCACGCGCGGCCTCGGCCGCCGACAATCCGCGTGCCCGGTGCTGCTCTTCGAGCATCTCGCGGTGAAAGCGCAGCTCCTCCGCCAGCACATCACGCCGCCGATCGCGGCCGCGACGCAACAGGCCGAGCGCGCGGGACCACCACTCGCGCCAGGCGCTCATGAGGGTTCACCTTCTGCCCCGAGCACCCGCGCCATGATCTCCGCCATCCGGTTCCAGTCCTCGGCTTCGCGGTGCAGCTGTTTGCGTCCTGCCCGCGTGAGCGAGTAATACCGCGCGCGGCGGTTGTTGTCCGAAACGCCCCATTTGGACGTAATCCATCCCCGCTGTTCGAGTCGCAGCAGTGCCGGGTACAGCGTGCCCTGGTTGAGATGGAGCAGATCTCCCGAGACCTGCTGCAATCGCTGCGCGATCCCGTATCCATGCTGGCTGCCGAGCACGTCGAGCGTTTTCATCACCATCAAGTCGAGCGTGCCCTGGAGCACATCTGTTTTCGGCCGGCCCACGAGGATTCCATCCTTCTGTTGATTGCCAACAGGAGCATATCCTGACTCCTGTTGGACGGCAACAGGAGTCGAAAGGTTGGCGTGTGGGACGGTGTGGAGTAAAAGATCGGCTTCCGGCTTCTCGGTTCTGGTACGAGGGGCCGCGGCCACGAGGCTTCCAGGAGGTTGGCGATGGCGGTGGCACTGGCGTTGACGCTCGTCCTCGTTGTTCAGAGCGCACAAAGCATGGAGACGTTCGTGGTCGGCACTGCTTCTGCGCGGCGCGGCCAAATGGCAACGGGAACCATTGATGTCCCGGCAGGATCCGACGCCGGACTCGCGATTCCGGTTGCCGTCGTACACGGAACCCGTCCGGGCCCGGTGCTTGCGATCGTGTCGGGCGCGCACGGGACCGAATACGCGTCGATCATTGCGGTCGAACGGTTGATTCGCGAGATCGATCCGAAGCTCGTGACCGGCACCGTCATCCTCGTTCCGCTCGTCAACGTGCCCTCGTTCGAACAGAAGATTGCGCACGTGAACCCGACCGACGGGAAGAGCATGAACCGCTTCTATCCCGGGCGCGCCGACGGCACGCAAACCGAGCGCGCGTCGCTCGCCATCACGAAGGCCGTCGTCGACAAGAGCGATCATCTGATCGACCTGCACGGCGGCGATATCGATGAGAGCCTCAGGCCATATTCGTACTGGACGAAAACGGGCAATGAGCGCCAGGACGCGATGTCGCGCGACATGGTGCTCGCGTTTGGCCTCGACACGATCATCATTTCAACCGACCGGCCGAAGGATCCCGCGGCGTCCCGGTACCTCGAAAACACCGCGACGACGCGCGGAAAGCCGTCATTCACTGCGGAGGCCGGCCATGCGGGCACGGTCGAGCCGCACGATGTCGATGCACTGGTCAATGGCTGCCTCTCGGTGATGCGCTACTTGAAGATGCTGGATGGACGGCCGGCGTCAATCGAATCACCAGTCTGGATTGAACGGGTCGGAACGCTCACCAGCGACGTCACCGGCATCTTCTATCCACTCGTGACGCGCGGGAGCTACGTCCAGAAGGACATGAAGCTCGGATATGTCACCGATTACGTAGGTAAGGTCATCTTCGACGCCCGCAGTCCCGAGAGCGGCATCGTCCTGTACCTTCGCGCCGTCCCATCGATGACGAAGGGGGAAACGATCGCCAGTATCGGAGTGGTCGCGAAATAGGCCGAACCGCCGTCCGGCCTGGCACGTATTCTTCGAAGATCGAGGTGGGCTGATGGAGAAGCTGCTCCAGGACGTTCGATTTGCCGGGCGGGTGCTGTGGAAGGACCGGGGGTTCGCCACGACCGCGGTGCTGACGCTGGCCATCTGCATTGGCGCCAACGCCGCGATTTTCGCCATCGTCAACGCCGTGCTCCTGCAGCCGCTGCCCGTGCCGCAGGCCGAGCAGCTGGTTCACATGTACAACGATTACCCCGGCGCGGGCCTGGCAGAGGGCGGCGGATCGACCGGGGTGCCCGATTACTACGATCGCCTTCGCGAGACCGACGTCTTCCAGGAGCAGGCGCTGTATAACAGGCGCGGCGTCACCCTCGGGCAGGAGGGAAATCCCCAGCGCGTCACGGCCATGCTGGCCACACCGTCGTTGCTGCGGCTGCTGAAAGCGCAGCCGTATCGCGGCCGCCTGTTCACCGAGGAGGATGGGGAGGAGGGCAAGACACACAAGGTCGTGCTGACCTACGCCACGTGGCAGCAGTCGTTCGGCGGACGCGACAACGCGATCGGGCAGGACATGCGTATCAACAGCGAACCCTACACGATCGTCGGCGTGCTGCCGAAGGATTTTGGGTTTCTCGATCCTGACGTCAAGCTCTGGATGCCGCTCGCGTTCTCAGCGCAACAAAAGTCGGACGACTCGCGGCACAGCAACAACTGGTCGTACATCGCGCGGCTGAAACCGGGCGCGTCGGTTGAACAGGCCCGCCAGCAGATCGATGCGCTCAACACGCGTAACCTCGATCGCTTTCCGCAGTTCAAAGAGATCCTGATCAATGCAGGGTTCCGTACGGTGGTCCTGCCCCTGCAGGCGCACCTCGTGCGCGAGATCCGCAGCACGCTCTATCTGCTCTGGGGCGGAGTCGCATTCGTTCTTCTGATCGGCATCGTCAACATTACCAACCTGCTGCTCGTACGCTCGACCGTGCGGATGAAAGAGATCGCGACGCGTCACGCGCTCGGGGCGGGACTCGGCCGGATCGCGCGGCAACTCCTCACGGAGACGGTGATCCTCACGCTGATTGGCGGCATCGCCGGACTCGCCATCGGCTGGGTCGGTGTCCGGACGTTGGCAACATTCGGCCTCGATCAAACGCCGCAGGGTACTGCCGTCGCGCTCAACGTGCCAGTGGCCGCGTTCACGGTCGCGCTGGCAGTGCTCGTCGGTCTGCTGATCGGCACGGTCCCCGTGCTTGGCCTTCGGCAAATGAACTTGAGCCAGGCGTTTCGCGAAGAAGGACGCAGCGGTACTGCGGGCCGCGGATCTCGCGGCGTGCGCCGCGTGCTCGTGACCGTGCAGGTGGCGTTCGCGTTCATGTTGCTCATTGGCGCCGGGCTGTTGCTCGCAAGCTTCCAGCGTGTCCTGGCCGTGCGGCCCGGGTTCGACGCGAATCACGTGCTCACGGGAACCGTGAGTCCGCCGGCGTCGCGATACAAGGGTGATCCGGAGCTGATCACGTTCACGAATCGGTTGCTCGATCGCGTGCGCGCCCTTCCCGGCGTGCAGGCCGCCGGAGTGACGAGCGTCGTGCCGCTGGGCAGCAATTTCAACGACAGCGTCATCCTCGCCGAGGGGTACGTCATGTCGCCGGGCGAGTCGCTCATCTCTCCATACTCCACCTCCGTCTCGCCCGGGTACTTCGAAGCGATGGGCATTCCGCTCAAGCGCGGCCGCCTGTTCGCGGCGTCAGACAACGATCGCGCGCCGAAAGTCACGATCATCGACGAACGGCTCGCGGCGCGTTTCTTTGGTCAAAAGGATCCGATCGGCCGCAGGCTGTGGCAGCCGGACAAGGCTGAAGAGCTGAAGACCGGTCCCGGACCAAACGCGCGTTTCTACACAATCGTCGGGGTCGTCGGCAACATCCGTACGCGAGGTCTCACGGAAAAGGAACCGGTCGGGGCCTACTACTTCGCGGTGGCCCAGGATCCGATTCGGACGATGACGCTCGTCGCGCGGTCGAGCGGCGATCCCGACAACCTCACACAGGCGATCCGGCGCGAGGTCACGGGGATCGACCCAGAACTGCCCTTCTACGGTGTGCGATCGATGGAAGAGCGCGTCAGCCAGTCGCTCCTCAGCCGGCGAACTCCCATGCTGCTGGCGGTACTGTTCGCGTGCGTGGCGCTGTTTCTCGCCTCGGTCGGGATCTATGGCGTGCTCGCCTACCAGGTCTCGCAGCGCAGACGAGAGATCGGCATCAGGCTGGCGCTCGGCAGCGATGGCGCGCGCATCTTCCGCCTGGTCGTGCGCGAAGGATTGATGCTGCTCGCGATTGGCGTGGCCGCCGGACTCGCTGGTTCGTTCGCGATCCGCCGTGCGATGGAAACGCAGCTGTTCGGCGTGCAGGCGCTCGACCCCCTGGTGCTCGCGAGCGTTGCGGTGCTCCTCGGTCTCGTGGCGTTCACCGCGTGCGCGGTGCCGGCGCGCCGGGCGGCCAGAATCGATCCGCTGATCGCGCTGACCGATCAGTAGAATGGATTGTGCCCCTCGAAACTATCTTTCTGGATGCCGGTGGCGTTCTGCTCTTTCCTAACTGGACGCGAATCAGTGACGCGCTCGCGCGGCAGGGCGTTGACGTCTCGCCTGCCGCGCTGGCTCGCGCCGAACCGCACGCGCGACGAAAACTTGACGATGGCCAGGTGATTGGCGGGACGACGGATGCGGGCCGTGGCTGGCTGTTCTTCGACCTCATCCTCGAGAAGGCCGGCATCGAGCCGTCGCCGGCAACCGCCGCCGCGCTCACCGAACTGCATGCCTATCACTGCGCGAACAATCTCTGGGAGTTCGTGCCAGACGCCGTGCGTCCCGCACTCGCGGATCTACGAAGTCTCGGCCTGAGGCTGACGGTCGTGTCGAACGCGAACGGTACGCTGTGCGCGCACCTGGCGCGTATCGGCCTGGACGGCCTCGTCGACTGCGTGCTGGATTCCTTCGATGAGAAAGTGGAAAAGCCAGACCCGCGGCTGTTCGAGATCGCGCTCGAGCGAAGCGGCGCCGCGCGCGAGTCGACGATTCATGTCGGGGATCTCTACAACGTCGATGTGGTCGGCGCCCGCAATGCAGGCCTTCGCGCCGTGCTGATGGATGAAGCGGATCTGCGGCCCGATGCGGACTGCCCGCGGATCAGGTCTCTCGACGACCTCGTGACGCGGATTCGTTCGGGCGAGTTCGATTGACCTCCTGGTCTCCTGATCTCCGGTTATCCCGTCACTCTCGATTCAATCTTCGCCCAGCTGTCCTTGAGCGTGACCGTGCGATTGAACACGGGGCGGGACGGTGTGCTGTCGCGATCGACGCAGAAATAGCCGATGCGTTCGAACTGGAACCGTGATCCCGGCGGCGCAGAGGCGAGCGAAGGCTCGACCTTGCAGTCCTTCACCACTTCGAGCGAGCTGGGGTTCAGGTCCGCGTGGTAATCCCCTGACGCCCCCGGTTCCTCGGCATTGAACAAGCGATCGTAGAGGCGCACGTCCGCATCAATGGCATGGGCTGCGGAGACCCAGTGCAGTGTGGCCTTGACCCTGCGGCCGTCCGGCGCGTCACCGCCGCGCGTCGCAGGATCGTAGGTACACCTGAGCTCGGTGATCTCACCGGTGACCGGATCTTTGGTCACGCCGGAGCACGTGATGAAGTACGCGCAGCGCAGGCGGACCTCGCGCCCGGGCGCCAGCCGGAAGTACTTCTTCGGCGGATCCTCGCGGAAATCGTCGCGCTCGATATAGAGCACCCGTGAAAACGGCACCTTCCGCGTCCCTGCCGTCGGATCCTCCGGATTGTTGATGACGTCGACCTCTTCCGCCTGGCCTTCCGGGTAGTTCTCGATGACGACTCGCAACGGCCGAAGCACGCCCATGACACGCGGCGCCCGCACGTTGAGATCCTCGCGCACCGCATGTTCCAGCAACGCGACGTCCACGACGTTTTCGCGCTTGGCCACGCCGATGCGCTCGCAGAACGTGCGAATCGCCTCGGGCGTGTAGCCGCGCCGGCGCATCCCGACAATCGTCGGCATCCGCGGATCGTCCCAGCCGCTGACGTGCCCTTCCTGCACGAGCTCGAGCAGCCGTCGCTTGCTCATCACCGTGTAGGTCAGGTTCAGACGCGCGAACTCGATTTGCCGCGGACGCGCCGGCACCGGAAGGTTTTCAATCAGCCAATCGTAGAGCGGCCGATGATCCTCGAATTCGAGCGTGCACAGCGAATGCGTGATCTCCTCGAGCGCGTCTGATGGCGGATGCGCGAAGTCGTACATCGGGTAGATGCACCAGGCATCGCCGGTGCGGTGATGGTGCGCGCGGCGAATCCGGTAGAGGACCGGATCCCGCATGTTCATGTTCGGCGACGCCATGTCGATCTTCGCGCGCAGCACGTGGGCGCCGTCCTCGAATTCGCCGGCGCGCATGCGCGCGAACAGGTCGAGGTTCTCCTCGACGCTGCGGTTCCGAAACGGGCTTTCCTTGCCCGGCTCGGTGAGCGTGCCGCGATTGCGCCGCATGTCGTCGGCGCTCTGGCTGTCGACGTACGCGAGGCCGCGCCTGGTCAGATGAACGGCGTACTCGTACAGCTGCTCGAAATAGTCCGACGCGAAATGAAGACCTGCCCAGTCGAAACCGAGCCAGCGCACGTCTTCTTCGATGGACTCGACGTACTCGACGTCTTCGGTGGTGGGATTCGTGTCGTCGAATCGCAGGTTGCAGGTCCCGCCGAACTCCAGCGCCACGCCGAAGTTCAGGCAGATCGATTTTGCGTGGCCGATATGGAGGTACCCGTTCGGCTCCGGCGGAAACCTGGTGGCGACACGCGCGCCGACCCGGCCCGCCGCGAGGTCGTCGGCGATGCGCGACCGGATGAAATCGAGTGTCGGGCCTGTCCCTGTCGGCGTACTGTCCATATCGGTAAACTTCCATTATAAACAAGCGCATCAGCGTCAGCGCTGCGCCTCCCCCGGCGTCCCCTGCACCGGTGCCTTCTCCACTTGCGTGCGTATCGGCTCCCACTCGGTCGTTTTCTTGATGCCGGTGATGGCGACCGGCAGCGGAGTGCCGGCTGAATACAGCAACTGCGCCGGGAGCGGTGATGCGGTGGTATAGGGCAATCGGACGGGAAGCGGCGCCTCGGCCGTATACGGCAACCGCACCGGAACCGTCGCGTCCGTCACCTGTGCGCCGTTGCGCCGCACGAAGTTCACGGCGATCTTTCCCTCCGCATCCATCGACCCGGTACCCACGATCACGACGGGCTGAACGCGGCCGGCGAACGCCGAGGCGTCGAGCGCGGAGGCCTGCTGCGCCTGCACGGACCAACCGCTGCCCATGACGCACATCCACAACAGACACCCGGCGATCACCGTCAACACGGTCTTGGTATAGCGATCGGTTGTCATCACAGTCTCCTTCCGCGCGGACTTCTTGCTCCTCCGGCATAGTGGCACAAAGTCCGCGCTTTCGCCGAGGTCTGCGTAAAAGTCGATTTCGTTCGGCGTAGCGGGAGACCGCCGGAATTTCGTCGTTCGAGACTGCCGGTTTTTCGGCCAGATTCGCGCGCACCGCGTGGCGCACCCCTTGCTCCTCTGCGCTGAGCCAAATCCTCATCTCTTCCGGTGAGACAAGGACGGAGACCGTGCACACCGTACGCATTGCGCTCGTTGATAGCCACCCAGTCTTTCGCTACGGATTGAAGTTCTTGCTCGAGGCCACCCACGGCCTCCAGGTTGTTGGCGAGGCAGGGAGTGGCGAGGATGCTGTTGATCTGGTACGCCGGCTTCAGCCGGACGTGCTGTTCCTCGACAGCAGTGTCCGCGGCGGGGGCCTCGAGACGCTCAAGGCGCTCGCAGCGCTCCAGACGCCGGTGCGCTCGATCGTCCTGATGGATCCTCTTCAACCGGACCAGCAGGCGATGGCCATGCGGCTCGGCGCCCGCGCGGTGATGGCGAAGCAGTCCTCGGTCCCGACGTTCATCGAAGTGATCCGCGGCGTCATGCGCGGCAATTACTGGCTCGATGGACAGCTGCTCGAATCCGTGCCCGAGCGCGCGGCAAAGCAGCCTCCCGCATCGGCACGCAAGTTCCGGCTGACACAACGCGAAATGCAGGTCGTCGCCGCGGTTGCCGACGGCGAAACCAACAAGGGCATCGCCGAGAAATTCCGTGTCAGTGAAGACACGGTCAAGCATCACCTGTCGAGTGTCTTCGACAAGGTCGGTGTGTCATCGCGGCTCGAGCTCGCGGTGTTCGCCTTCACACACGGCCTCGTGATGCTGCAGGACGGCCTGGTGATGATCCGCGACGCGGGAGTCATTCCACCGGTATAGCCCGGTGTTGACGAACGACCCCCACCTCCGTGCCATTTTCAACGAAACGGAAATTCGCTTTACTCGAAGCACCTCACAACTGACGTTCTGACGTTTCGCGCGGCCACTCGCCGCGGCGAATTGATTCAGGCAGGGGAGCGGAGAATGCCTCTCAACCGTCGTCCTATTAAATTTCCGGTGCGCGGAATCGCTGCATTCGGCGCGACGTTTCTTCTGGCACTGCTGACAGCGAGCATGCCCCTCCGCGCCGACCAGCAGTTCCAGGGTCCGGCGTGTTCGGCCCCGCCAGTGCCCACGGAGAATGACGGGTGGCCGAAGGCCAATCTCGACCTGCTCGGCGACGCGCCCGGGTCAAAGACGTTCACGGCGACCACGCTGCTCGCGAATGATACGGGCACGACCGCACTGGTCGTCGTGAAGGTTGGCCCCACGAGCTCCAAGGGTGGGTCGATCGTCGAGAGTGCGCCCGGCGTTTACACGTACACGGGCGCGGCCGGCTTCACCGGCAATGATGTCTTCACGTACGAGATCAGCGACGTCGCCGGCCAGACGAGCGTCGGCATCGCGCATATCAACGTCACCGTCGCCGCCCCCGTCACGACCACGGTGCCTCTGATCGTCGGATTGACCGATACGGCTGCCCGGGCCGCGATCGCCGGCGCAACGTTGACCGTCGGCGTGGTGACCAGCGAGAACAGCGCGACCGTTCCTGCCGGCCAGGTCATCAGCCAGAGCCCGGTAGCCAATACGTCGGTCGCGCTGAACAGCGCGGTGTCGTACGTCCTGTCGCTCGGTCCGGTGCCGCCACCACCGCCCGTGGCGACGCCGACCGTACAAGTGAACATCTCGTCCGACGGCACAGGACCGCGCACGACCGCGCCATTCGGCACCACCACCGCTGGCGAAGTGCTGATCGCGCTGGCGGCATCCGACGGTCCGACCTCGGGCGTCAACAACCAGAACCTGACGATCTCCGGCGCGGGCCTCACGTGGACTCGCGTGCGACGCGTCGCGGTGCAGCGCGGCGTGGCGGAGATCTGGACGGCGACGGCGCCGACTGCGTTGAGCAACGTCACGGTGACGAGCACGCAGTCGGTGCCGACGGTGCTCGGCCTGCCGGCAAATCAATCGCTCACCGTGCTGGCATACACCGGTGCATCCGGTGTTGGTGCGTCGAACGTCGCAAGCGGCGCAACCGGAGCTCCGCGCGTCAGCCTGGTCACGCAGGGGACGGGTTCCGCGGTTGTCGGTGTCGGCATCGACTTCGATCGCGCCGTCGCGCGGACCGTGCCCGCGGGACAGACCAAGATCCACGAGTTCCTCGCGCCCAGCGGCGACACGATGTGGATGCAGGGTCTCGCCACCCTGACGGGCGCCGCGGGCAGCACCGTGACGCTGAATGACACGGCGCCCACGACTGACCAGTGGAACTTCGCAAGCGTCGAGATCCTGGGCAGCGCCAGCGCACCACCGCCGCCGCCCGTCACCGTCACTGTGCCGAACGTTGTCGGCGCCACGCAGGCGTCAGCGGAAAGCACGATTACTGGCGCAGGCCTCGTGGTTGGCCCCGTGACCACGACGAATAGCGCCACGGTCGCGGCGGGCCTCGTGATCAGCCAGTCACCTGCAGCCAACGCCAGCGTCGCGCCGAATACTGCGGTCGCAATCACCGTCTCGCTGGGACCGGCGACCGCTCCGGCCGGCGGCCTCGTGATCGCGTTCGGGTTCGATGAAGCGAGCGGAACCACCGCACTCGACACCTCCGGCTCGGGCCTCAACGGCACGATTCGCGAGGCGGTCCGCGTGCCTGGCAAGACCGGCGGCGCGCTGTCGTTCGACGGCGTCAACGACTGGGTCACGGTGACGGATACCACCGGCAGTCCGCTCGATCTGACGACAGGCATGACCATCGAGGCCTGGGTGAACCCGGCGGCGATGAGTGGCTGGGAATCGATCGTGTTGAAGGAGCGTGGAGCCGGACTGCTGTCCTACGGACTCTACGCGCACGATGGCGCGCCGTTGTCAGGCGGCTTTGCGGCCCCCGCCGGGTACATCCGGACCGGGTCGGCAGACCAGGCCGTGCGCGGAACCGATCCGCTGCCGTTGAACGCCTGGACGCATATCGCCACCACGTATGACGGCGCCACCATGCGGATTTACGTGAACGGGGTGCTCGTGGCCTCGCGCGCACAGGGTGGAAACATTGCCGTCGCAAACGGCGCGCTGCGCATTGGCGGCAACGCGTCGTTCACCGGCGAGTTCTTCCAGGGTCTCATCGACGACGTGCGCATCTACAACCGTGCGCTGTCGGCGGCGGAGATCGCGCACGACATGAACACACCGGTGCAGTAAGGGCTGGGACCGCATTCATATACCTGTGAGGAGAGGAACGCTCATGAGCCGCATCTACTTGCCATGGAACGCGTCGAAGGCGCGTCTCAGAGACGCTGAACATGCAAGAAGGAATCGCGCCGAAATCGTCCGGGAGCTCTCCTGGGGCCGCATCTCGCGCCGCGATCTCTTCAAGTGGGGTCTCTTCACCGGCGTCGGCATGCTGGCGCCGATCGGCGGGCTCAACCCGTTCGTCGCGAGCGCGTCGGCCCAGTCCGTGGCCGGCCCGACGGGCGCGCCGCCAAGCCCGCGCTTTGGGGTCGGCCCGTTTACGCAGCCGATGCTCCGCTTCGATGTCATGGAACGGAAATCACCGTCGCTGTTGAGTCCGGCGCCGACGGCCGAAGCGAACCAGACGCAGAAGCAAGTCCCCCTTGACCTGGGGGGTGGCACCGGTCCGATCGAAGGACGTCCGCCGGGGCCCGTGTGGGCGCACCAGCGGTTCTCGGCCTTCGCGCCGGCGGTCGCGGTCGAAATGACGCAGGCTCCGGCCACCACGAATTACTGCTACAACCCGGGCGTACCGTCAGCGCTCAATAGTGGCATCAATCCGGGCGCCGGGCTGCCGCTGCGGTTTCATCCACATTGGCCGACGCAGAATCCGGCATCGGTCTGGACGTTCAACGGCACGATTCCGCCGAAGCTGGTGCAGGCGCGGTACGGTGAGCCGGTCCTGTTCCGGCATCACAATGGTCTCTCGCCCAGGGTCACGGATAACGGTGGATTCGGGCGCCACACGATCTCGACGCACGAGCACAACGGCCATCACGGCGCGGAGAACGACGGGTTCACCGGCGCGTTCTTCTTCCCTGGCCAGTTCTACGACTATCACTGGCCGGTCGTGCTCGCCGGACATTTCAGCATGAACACCGCGGCCAGCGATCCGATGGCGTGCACGCCGACAGACGGCGGCGGCACCATACAGATCCCCGGCGACTGGCACGAGACGATGAGCACGCACTGGTTCCACGATCACATGTTCAGCTTCACGGCGCAGAACGTCTACAAGGGCAACGCCGCGATGTTCAACATTTACAGCGGCCTGGATCGCGGCGCCGAAGACATCAGCGACGGCGTCAACCTGCGGCTGCCCAGCGGACGGTCGGACGTCACGGGCAAGGCCTGGGGCAATCTCGATTACGACGTGAACTTGATGCTGGCCGACAAGGCGTTCGACCGGGACGGGCAGCTGTTCTTCGACATCTTCGAGTTCGACGGATTCATCGGCGACGTGATGACGGTGAATCTCACCTACAACCCGTACTTCGAAGTCGAGCGGCGCAAATATCGCTTCCGGATTCTCAATGCGAGCGTCTCGAGGTTCTTCAAGATCGCTCTCGCGAATGCGTCCGGCCAGACACAGGTGATTACGCAGATTGCCAACGATGGCAACCTGCTGCCGCACCCGGTGTTCCTCGGCGCGCTCGACGAAATCGGTATTGCCGAGCGCTACGACATCGTGATCGACTTCTCGCAGCACAACGTCGGCGACAAGCTGCACCTCGTGAACCTGGCCGAGCACTGGGATCCGGAAAACCAGCAGCTGAACGGCCGGAAGCCGTTTCGTTTTCTGTCGGTGGCCGAGGCGCTCTCCGGCACCTCGCCCGATCCGTGCGTCGGGCGGTTTCTCGAGTTCCGGATCGTGCGCGAGCCGGCAGTTCCGGACGTGAGCCAGGTGCCGGACACCCTCATTCCCAATCCGGATCTCTCGGACATTCCTGTCTTGCGCGAGCGGACGTTCGAGTTCGGCCGCGATGGCCAGCAGCCCGGCACGAGCCCGAATACGGCGGCCCTCGGGCCGTGGGGGATCGCCACGAACGGAGGGGCCATGCTCGACGCGGATTACGGTCGCGTGTCGGCCGCGCCGAAGTTCGGCACGCGCGAGGTCTGGCACCTCGTGAACGGCGGCGGCGGATGGGACCATCCGATCCACATTCACTTCGAAGAAGGACAAGTCCTCGCGCGCGATGGCAGCTTCGCGAACGTGCCCGAGTGGGAACGGGGCCGCAAGGATGTCTACCGGCTGCGGCCCGGTGGCAGCATCACGATCACGATGCAGTTCCGCGACTGGGGCGGCATGTTCATGGAGCATTGTCACAACACGATGCACGAGGACAACGCGATGCTGCTGCGGTGGGAAATCAACGGCGGCGGCGAGCCGTTCTTGCGGCCACTGCCCACGCCGGTGCCGACGCCCCAGGGCGTCGTGTTCGAGGACCCGTACGATCTCCCGGGAGCTCGCTAACGGGGATGCGCACGATGCGTTCGAAGACCCTCGTAGGGATCGCGGCGGTCGCCCTCTGGCTGACCGCGGCGATCCCCGCAGCAGCCCAGAACAGCCGCTGGGGCGCCAACTATTTCCCCAACGTCACGCTCACGGCGCACGACGGATCGACCGTTCGTTTCTACGATGACTTGATTAAAGGCAAGATCGTCGCGATTAATCTGATCTACACCACCTGCAAGTACGCCTGCCCGCTCGAGACCGCCCGCCTCGCGCAAGTACAGCGGGTGATCGGCGATCGGATGGGTCGCGACGTGTTTTTCTACTCGATCACCATCGATCCCGAGCATGACACGCCCGAGGTGCTCAAGGAGTACGCGGAGAAGTTCCACGCTGGGCCTGGCTGGCTCTTTCTCACCGGCAAGCAGGCGGACATCGATCTCATCAGCCGCAAGATCGGCCTGTACTCCGCGCCCAATCCATCGAATCCGGACGGCCACACGCCAAACCTGCTCGTCGGCAATGAAGTCACCGGCCAGTGGATGCGCAACTCCAGCCTGGACAATCCGAAGTTTCTCGCCCGCACGATCGGCGACTGGTTGAACAGCTGGCAGGGGCCGAAGCGAGAGTTGAAGTCGTACGCCGATGCCCCGGCGATGACGCTCGACCGCGGCGAGTACACGTTCAAGAATCACTGCGCCGCGTGCCACTCCATTGGCAAGGGAGCCCAGATCGGTCCGGATCTTCTTGGCGTCACCAACACGCGCCAGCGCCGCTGGCTCGAACGATTCATCCTGGAGCCGGACAAGATGCTGGCCGAGGGAGATCCGATCGCGAAGGAACTGTTCGCGAAGAACAAGAATGTGCGGATGCCCAACCTCGCGCTCTCGCGCGAGGACGTTGCCGTGCTGGTCGAGTATCTCGAGAAGCAGGCGGCGCCTGGCACACCGCCGGCGGCGTCACCTGCCCCGGCCAACGCCACCGTCTCAATGGCGCCGATCGTGGAACCCTATCTCCGCATCCAGGAAGCACTGAGCGCGGACACGCTGACCGGTACGAAAGACGCCGCGCGCAGCATCGTGGCGGAGGCCGCGAAGCTTGGCGCGAAGGGAGACCCGATCCGATCGGCTGCGAGCGCGTTCCAGCAAAGCCGCGATCTGACCTCCGCGCGAGCCGCGTTCAACCGGCTCGGCGATGCGATCATCACGTTCGCGAAGAGCTCGAACGTCAGCATCGGCAAAGACGTGAACGTGGCATATTGCCCGATGGCGCGCAAGTACTGGCTGCAGAAGGGTACGAAGATACGGAATCCCTATTACGGCAAAGCCATGCTGGACTGCGGCCGCATCAACACGAGCCTTCCGGACCTCAGCCACTAGTTACTCATTGATTCCACTTCAGTCGTGCGAATCCAGGTTCGCGATGACAGTGCGCGCGGATGTGTCGAACCGGTACATCCGCGGCACCCATGTTGCTCTCGACGTTCCCGCTAGTCAGGTTAACCGCTGGGTCGCGCACCCGTAGGGGTTGCGCCACGCGTCGTTTTCCGCGTTCCTGCGAGACGACCGTTGATCAATTCGTTCGAGTTCGAGCGTCCCGCCAAACGGTCTGAACGCGTCGAACCTTCTTTGACACGAGCCGGTGGGTGTTTTGGCGGTAACACGCCCGACGTAATCCCTGGCGTGTGTGCGCACGAGCGTTGTCGATGCACGTACGGCCGTGCATTGTGCGGCGAGCAAGTACGTGTGACGACGTGTGGTGTTTGTTGTCCGTTCGCGTATGGCGACTGGACGCAGATCGAACCACGTGCGACGCAACTGAGCGTCACGCGCGCGCGTGATGGTGCGACGACGTTCCAGCCATCGCGCTGCGCGAACGTCATCGCCCGATGGAGGTCACAGCCCCGATCGGTATGGGCACCAAACTACATGTACGGAATTTCGTAACGGAGGTTGGGAGAATGTTTTCCTATCCTGCTGTCCAATCCCCTGGGCGCGTCATCGCCGTGATCGCCTCAATCCTATTGTTCAGCGCGGGCCCGCCGGCGGTTTACTTGAGCGCTCAAGCAATCGCGCCGTTCGCAGGACCAGTTTGCCAGCCGCCGCCGAGCTTTCCGCCGGTCGATACCTGGCCCGTCGCCCCAACCGTCCCGCTCGGAACGTTCGCCACACCGCAGGTGGTCACGTTTACGCGTGCTCAACTGCTGCCGGCAGCAACCGCAACGGCCGTCACCCTCGTCCGCGTCGCATCCACGAGCACCAACGGGGGCGCGATCACAGGCTCTGATCCCTTTGTTTACACCACGCCGGCGGGGTTCGCCGGCAACGATTCATTCGAGTACGAGGTCCGCAATGCGGCAGGTGAAGAAGCCACCGGCGTGGTGACGATCACGGTAGTTGACGTCACGCCACCGACGGTGCGTATCAGCGCACCGGCGGCCGGCGCGGTATCCGGGATCGTCGTGATCGCGGCGAGCGCCCTGGATAACGTCGACGTCGCCAGCGTGACGTTCTTCGACGACACCACTCAAATCAGCGCCGCGCTTCTCAGGTCGCCATTCAGCATCACCTGGGATTCGAGACTCGTGCCCAACGGGACGCACACCCTGACCGCCATCGCACGCGATGCGGCGGGCAATGCGACGACATCCGCTGCCGTCGTCGTGAACGTGGTGAACACCGTCGCCACAGGGTCGTTGGGTGCGAACCCGCCACGAACTGGCGCACTTGATTGAGGAGGAGAACGTGATGAGCCGTATCTACCTGCCATGGAACGCATCAAGAGCACGCCGCAGGGCGGCGGAGCAGGCGCGAAGGCATCGCACAGAGATCGTCCGTGAGCTGTCCTGGGGCCGCGTGTCGCGCAGAGAGTTGTTGAAGTGGGGCCTGTTCACGGGCGCGGGCATGCTGGCACCAATCCGCGGACTCAATCCGTTGGTCGCAACTGGCGCTGCGCAGGAAGCCCTTGGCATTCCGCGGAGCCCGCGGTTTGGCTGCACGCCGTTCTCGCAACCGATGCCACGATTCGACGTCATCCCACGCAATCCCGTGTCGTGCCTGAATCCGGCGCCCACTGCCGAGGCGAATCAGACGCTGCAGCAAGTGCATCCTGACCTGGGCGGTGGACTGGGGCCAGTTGAAGGGCGGCCGCCGGGCGCGGTCTGGGCGCACCAGCGCTTCGACACGTTTCCGCCAGAGATCGCCATCGAAATGATTCAAGGACAAGCGTGCACGAATCGCATCTACCAGCCAGGCGTGCCCTCGTCCTTGAATTGTGGGATCGCGCCGTCGGACGGCCTCCCGCTGCGATTCCACACACATTGGCCGACGCAGAATCCGGCCGCCGTGTGGACGTTCAACGGTACGATTCCGCCGAAGCTGGTGCAGGCGCGCTACGGCGAACCGATTCTGTTCCGGCATCACAACGGCCTCTCGCCCCGGGTGACGGATAACGGCGGCTTCGGGCGTCACACGATCTCGACGCACGAACACAACGGCCATCACGGCGCGGAGAACGACGGCTTCACCGGCGCGTTCTTCTTCCCCGGCCAGTTCTACGACTATCACTGGCCGCTGGTCCTTGCCGGCCACTTCAGCATGAACACGAGCGCGACCGATCCAAAGGCGAGCAGCCCCGACGGCAACGGCGGCCTCAACTTCGTGCCCGGTGACTGGCACGAGACGATGAGCACGCACTGGTTCCACGATCACATGTTCAGCTTCACCGCGCAGAACGTCTACAAGGGCAACGCCGCGATGTTCAACATCTACAGCGGTCTCGATCGCGGCAACGAGGAGATCGACGACGGGGTCAACCTCCGGCTGCCGAGCGGCACCGCGAAGGACTGGGGCAACCTCGATTACGACGTCAACCTGATGCTGGCCGACAAGGCGTTCGACTACGAGGGGCAGCTGCTGTTCGACGTCTTCGCATTCGATGGTTTCATCGGTGACGTGATGACGGTGAATCTCGCGCACGATCCGTACTTCGAGGTCGAGCGGAGAAAGTACCGGTTCCGGATCCTCAACGCCAGCGTGTCGCGGTTCTTCAAGATCGCGCTCGCAGATGGATCCGGCAAGGCGCAGCCGATCATTCAGATTGGCAATGACGGCAACCTGCTGCCGCAGCCGGTCACGCTCATGGCGCTCGACGAGATGGGCATTGCCGAACGGTTCGACATCGTGATCGACTTTTCGATGTTCAACCTCAACGACCGGCTCTATTTCGTGAACCTGGCCGAACACGACGATGGCAAGTTGGTCAAACAGGATGTCACGATGGCCGAGGCGCTCTCCGGGAAGTCGCAGGATCCGTGCGTCGGCCGGTTCCTCGAGTTCCGAATCGTTCGCGATCCTGCAAAGCCGGACGTGAGCCGCGTACCGGACACGCTGATTCCAAATCCGGATCTGTCGAACATTCCCGTCGCGCGGGTACGGACGTTCGAGTTCGGCCGCGGAGCACAACAACCCAGCACCGACCTGAACACCGCCTTCATTGGCCCCTGGGGAATCAAGACGGATGGCGGCATGATGCTCGACGCCGATTACAACCGTGTGTCGGCTGCGCCGAAGTTCGGCACGCGCGAGGTGTGGCATCTCATAAACGGAGGCGCCGGCTGGGACCACCCGATCCACATCCACTTCGAAGAGGGACAGGTGCTTGCGCGCAACGGCAGTCCCTCGAACGTGCCGGCGTGGGAAAAGGGACGCAAGGACGTGTACCGGCTACGCCCGGGCGGGAGCGTGACGCTCACCATGCAATTCCGCGACTGGGGCGGCATGTTCATGGAGCATTGTCACAACACGATGCACGAGGACAACGCGATGCTGCTGCGATGGGAAATCGATGGCGCAGGAGAAGCGGTGTTGAGGCCGCTGCCAACACCCGTGCCGACGCCGCAAGGTGTGGGATTCGAGGACTCCTACGATCTGGAACAACAGTGAGAAGGAAGGGCGCCATGAGACGGAAGGTCTTCGCAGGAATCGCAGCCGTGGCATCGATCGTGGCGATCGTGGCTATTCCGGCGAGGGCCCAGAACGCCCGCCCGAGCGCCAGCTACTTTCCCAATG
>JBKOZS010000070.1:0-8322 GCA_046726015.1 Acidobacteriota bacterium | reverse complement strand
GAGTGCCCAGGGACATTGCATCGGCATCGGCATCGATACTCCGTCGCTACGCGAGAGTCGCGTCAGTGCTGTTGGTATTTGCGCTGGCGTGGTCCGCGCA
This sequence comes from Acidobacteriota bacterium, assembly GCA_046726015.1. Classification (GTDB taxonomy): domain Bacteria; phylum Acidobacteriota; class Vicinamibacteria; order Vicinamibacterales; family 2-12-FULL-66-21; genus QHWT01. Next base: position 8,222 of record JBKOZS010000070.1, on the reverse strand, counting down.
GCGGCCCGAAGTCGCGCAGGCGCAGGGCATCATTGGGTTCGATTCCGGGGCGCCGCCCGCGAACGAGTTCCTGATTCACGCCTCCCCCGACAAGATCCAGGAAATCGCCACACGGCACGGGCTGACGATCCTTCGTCCGCTCGACGTTCCTCCGTACGACGTGTTCCTGGTGCGCGCGAACGACGTGTCGACCAGTGGCGGTACCACCAGCGCCAACGACATCACACCCGAAGAGAAAATCACACAGATCGGAAGCGATCCGGCGGTCGGCCATGTTGAGCTCAACGGCGCCGTAACCGCTCCCGAGGTTCAGGATGGTGTCCGGCTGGATCAGTCACCAGTCTCGATTCTCGATGCCCTGACAGCTCCCTCTCTCGTTGACTTCGGCGGCGCTCAGGTCTGGGACAACTACCTGACGCAGGCGGCGGCCTCGGCGATCCACCTCGCGAACAGTCGCAATCTCGCCACGGGCGCTGGCGTGATCGTCGCCGTCATTGACACCGGCGTCGACCCAGAACACCCGGTCCTGCAGCGCGTTCTGATCCCCGGCTACGACTTCATTGACGACGTCGCCGGTGGTTCGGAATGGAACGGCGTCGATGCGACGGTAAATGTCCTCCGTCAGTCGCCGGTTTCGATTCTTGACGGCCTCTTACCCGTCGCCTTGAATCCCTCGACGCTGGCAATTCTCGATCAGGCGAGAGCCGATCAACTGGCTGGCGTGCAGCTGCCGGCCGCGTTCGGTCACGGGACGATGGTGGCGGGCGTCATTCACCTGGTCGCGCCGAACGCGCAGATCATGCCGCTGAAGGCGTTCAGCGCGACCGGCACATCGCGCGTGTTCGACATCGTGCGCGCGATCTACTACGCGGTGGAACACGGCGCGCGCGTCATCAACATGAGCTTCAGCACCGCGGCCTGGTCGCCGGAGATCACGCACGCGATCAACGTTGCCACCGATCGCGGCGTGATTTGTGTTGCGTCCGCGGGCAACCTCGGAAAAGAGCTGATGGTGTATCCGGCGGCGCACCGTAACGTGCTTGCCATCGGGTCGACGAACGCGGCGGTGCCACCCGTGCGCAGCACCTTCAGCAACTTTGGCGACTCGCTGGTCAGCCTGGGGGCTCCCGGTGAAGGGATCATCACGACTTACCCGGGCGGCGGCTACGCAGGCGCGTGGGGCACCTCGTTCAGCGCGCCGATGGTTGCCGGCGCCGCTGCGCTTCTCGCGCAGATCAACCCGAACGTGAATTACGCCGAAGCGGCCGCTCTGCTGGGCAAGGGGGACGCGATGGCGCTCAGCGGCCTGGGCAATGGGCGGTTGAACCTGGATAGCTCCCTGCGCCGTGTTACCGATGCGACGAAGCCGACTGTGACGTTCGTGACCCCGGCGAGTGGCGCCGTCTTGCAGACGATCTCGGTCTCGGCAACCGCGACCGACAACATTGCCGTCGCGGGCGTGACGTTCCTGGTCGACGGCCAGGCGATTGGCGGCGAGATTACGTCGGCGCCATATCGGGTGTCGTGGAACACGACCACAGTCGCCAACGGCTCGCATACGCTGACGGCGGTCGCGCGCGATACCGCGGGCAACAGCGCGACGGCGACGCTCAGCGTCACGGTGTCGAACGACGTGACAGCGCCGACCGTCGCCGTAACAGGCCCCGCCGAGGGCTCGGTCGTTGACGCGGTGACCGTTTCCGTAGCGGCGGCCGACGACACGGGCGTCGTCGGCGTGCAGCTGACGCTGGATGGCGTGGCACTCGGCGCCGAAGATACCGAAGCGCCGTACGAAGTGACGTGGAACTCCGCAAACCTCTCGAATGGCACGCACGTGCTCACCGCGACGGCGCGGGATGCAGCTGGTCACTCAACGACATCCGCTCCGGTCACCGTCGTCGTGGCGAACGACTTCGCGGCGCCGCAGGTGTCTCTCGCGACTCTTGGCGAAAGCGTCAACGGCGAAATCACGCTTGCCGCGACGGCAACCGACGATGTCGGTGTGGCCGGCGTGCAGTTCGCGCTGGATGGCGTGGCGTTGGGAGTCGAGGACACGACGGCGCCGTTCACGGTCACGTGGGACTCGAGCGGCGCGACAAATGGATCGCACGTGCTCACTGCCACCGCACGCGACGCGTCCGGCCGCTCGACGACTTCGTCAGAGGTCGCCTTCACGATTGCTAACGATCTAACGGCTCCCACCGTGTCGCTCACGACGGCCAGTGGCTCGGTCAGCGGCAGCGTGACACTTGCCGCGACCGCCTCGGACGACGTCGCAGTCACCGCGGTGGAATTCCTCATCAATGGCGTCGCGCTCGCGACGGACACGACTGCGCCGTATGAAGTGACGTGGGATACGGCAGCTGCCACCAACGGGGCGCACATCGTCACCGCAGTCGCGCGTGATGCCTCCGGCCGCGCGACCACCGCCGAACCGATCTCGGTCGCGGTGCTCAACGACAACACCCCGCCGACGATCGCGCTGCTCACCGAGAGTGCAACCGTGTCGGGAAGCGTGACTATCAGCGCGTCCGCCACGGACGACGTGGGTGTGGTGGGGGTTCAGTTCTTCGTGAATGGCGAACCGCTGGGCGCGGAGGACACGGCGCCGGGCTACGACGTGACGTGGGACACCACGACCGCGTCGAACGGCACGCACGTCGTGACCGCCATCGCGCGCGACGCATCGGGACGCACGGCGGCATCCGAGCCCCTCACCGTCACCATCAGCAATAACTGAAAATCAGCAGGAGTGCGGGCCTAGCAGGCCCGCGAGAATTTCTGGGGCCGGGTGGCCAGTAACCGCCTGATCTCTCTTACCAGCGCATCCGGCAGGCAGGGTTTCGCCAGGAACGCGTCGCACCCGCTCTCGATGGCGGCCCCCACATCCGCGCGCGCGACGCACGCGGACAGCGCAATGATCGTCGTCCGCTCGAACCCCGCTGCGCGCAAGCGGCGGCTCACCTCTGTTCCATCGATGTCAGGCAGGCGCATGTCGAGGACGATCACGTCCGGACGGCAGTGGTGCGCCTTCTCGAGCGCTTCCTCTCCATTCGCGGCTTCGATGATCCTGAATCCGCAATACAGGAGGTACTCCGCGTAACCCTCACGGTTATCGCGAGCATCGTCGACGAGCAGGATAAGAGGCTGGGAAGCCATTAGGTGGTCGGATGCACTCCATGAGCCGAAACGGCCGGGCTGAAGCAACTCGGCGTACCTCTATAACTTACCATGAACCGCGCTTTTACAGATGAGCTCACCATTGTCGGGTTTTGCGACATAAAAAATACACGATGACTCATCATTGCAGCGTCAAACCAGCCCCCCGAAGCGTGTAGGTCTGGCCTCGCCTCGTTGGCCATTCGCGCAACGTCTCGCCGAAACGCACCCGTGCCGCTCCCCCATGCAGTGATGTGATCTCCGCGCGCTCGAGCGCACCATCGACCCACGTCACGTTCACCTCGAATCCTCCACGCGCACGCAGCCCCTTGAACGCGCCGGTATTCCACGCTTTCGGTAACGCGGGCAGCAGCGAGATCTCGCCGTCGTGACTTTGAATCAACATCTCGGCGATGCCCGCGGTGCCGCCGAAATTGCCGTCGATCTGGAACGGCGGGTGATTGTCGAACAGGTTCGTCAGCGTAGACTTCGCGAGCAACGCCTGCAGGTTCTCGTAGGCGCGTGCGCCGTCGCGCAACCTCGCGAAGAAATTGACGATCCACGCGCGGCTCCATCCGGTGTGCCCGCCGCCATGCGAGAGACGGTACTCGATGGTCTTGCGCGCGGCCTCCAGGTACTTCGGCGTGGCAGTCGCCGTGAACTGGCGGCCCGGGTGCAACCCGAACAGGTGGGACATGTGCCGGTGGCCTTCCTCCGCCTCGCGAAACTCCTCCAACCATTCCATCAGCCGCCCGTCTCGGGCGATACCGGGCAGGGCCAGCTTGCCCAGCGCGGCCTCGACGCGTGCGGTGAATTCGTCCTTGATGCCCAGCTCGCGCGCCGCCGCAAGGACGTTGCTGAACGCGTCCCAGGCGATCTCCTGATCCATCGAGTTCCCCATCGAGACGCTGTACTTGCCGCCATCGGGGCCGATGAACGTGTTCTCCGGAGACGCGCTCGGACCCGAGACGAGCGTGCCGGTCCTGGGATCCGGTACCAGCCAGTCGAGGAGGAACAATGCGGCGTCGCGCAAGATGGGATACGCGCGTTTCTCGAGGAACTGCCGATCCCGCGTGAACCAGTAGTGCTCGAGAAAATGACGCGTCGACCACGCGCCGCCCATCTGCCACATCGCGTAATTGGGGCGGCCGGTATCGGGCGTCAACAGCCAGGCGTTGGTCGTGTAGTGCGCGACGAACCCGCGCGCGCCGTAGAAGTCGCGCGCGATGCGCCGGCCCGACACGTCGGCAAGCGCCTCGATGAAATCGAAGAACGGCAACGCGCACTCCGCGAGGTTGGTCACCTCCGCGGGCCAGTAGTTCATCTGGATATTGATGTTGATGTGATAGTCAGAGCTCCACGGCGCCTGCAGCTCCTTGTTCCAGATGCCCTGCAGATTGGCCGGCATGTCTCCGGGACGCGACGATCCGATCAGCAGATAGCGGCCGTACTGAAAATAGAGCTCGACGAGGTGCGGGTCCTCGCCCCCGACCTGCACCGCCTTCAGCCGTTCATCGGTTGGACGATCCGGCACCGGCCCTTGCGCGAGCTGGAGGTCGACGCGCCGGAAGAAACGCCGATGATCCTCGACGGCGCGTTGCTTCAGCCGTTCGTACGGCGTCGCAACGGCCGCGGCGAGCGCGCGCCTCGCAACCCCCTCGACATCATGCCGAAGCGGCGCGAACGGATCGCGGCGATTGAAATCAGTCGCGGCGGCGAGCAGCAGCGTGACGCTGTTCGCGCCAGTGATGGTCACGCGCGCGCTCTCCGCGCTCACATGGCCGCCGTCCGCGACGGCCTTCACCACCGCCACGAACTTCACGCCCGGCGCGTCGCGTTCCGCATTCGACAGGACGAGCGTGTCGGGAGCGACGGCGCGGACCGAAGCCTCCGGCCGCTCGAGAGACGCGGCAAACGTCACGCGGCCGGGACGACTCGCCGTCACGTGCACGGCGATGACCTGATCCGGTGCGCTCGCGACCACCTCTCGCCGGAAGGTAACGCCGCCGAGATGGAACTCGGTCGCGGCGATGCCGGAGTCGAGGTCGAGCGATCGCCGGTAGCCGCTCGGTTCACCCGCATCCTCCGACGTCAGGATCAGATCGCCAAGGGTCTGGTAGCTGCCGCCCGCATCACCGACCTTCAGCAGCGTGTCTCGCGCACGGGTCTCTCCTTCCGCGTATTTGCCGTCGAACAGGAGCTGCCTGATCTCGGGGAGCTCGCGCGCGATGCTGGCAGGCATTTCAGGCCGGGCGCCGCCCGACCATATCGTGTCCTCGTTCAACTGGATCCGTTCCGTCCGGACGCCACCAAACACCATCGCACCGAGACGTCCGTTGCCGACGGGGAGGGCTTCCACCCACTCGCGCGCGGGCTGCCGGTACCAGAGCGTGAGGTCGCTCGACAACCGATCGACTCGTGGGGCGGATTGCGGCGCGACTGCCTGGGCGATCAGCACGACGGTAAGAGCGATGTTCGAGAGCAGATGTGCCATATGCGGCCCTACGCCGCCCTCCGTCGTCCGCCTCCTCCGCCCGCGCCTCATCGCGACGCGCGCGGGGCGCGGTATCGCCGTAGCCCACTCGGTTACTCGCGGGCGAAGGCGGAGGCGGAGGAATCGAATCGTTTCGCAAGATCCGCGAACGCAGGTGTGGGTCCCTGCCATCGCAGGCTGTCCACGTCGTCGAACAACTGGATGTCCGTCCGCAGCGTCGCGAGATCGCGGAACAACAACGCGTGATCGCGATCGCGCGCCAGGACCGTTGCCAGCCGCGCAGGATTGGCCGCGTTGACCGACCACGTGCGCCAGTCAGCAGGGATCTGCTCGAGGTGACCGAACCGCGCGAGGACCGCCGCCGTGGACTTCGCCCCCCATCCCTCGAGACCCGGATATCCATCCGACGTATCGCCAACGAGTGCAAGGTAATCAGCAATCGAGGCGGGAGGAACACCGAACTTTGCCACGACCTCGCGTTCGTCGCGAATGAAGTTCGTACGGCGATTCAACTGCACGACGCGCGTCCCGCGCACGCATTGTGCGAGATCCTTGTCAGGCGTGCAGATGATCACGCGGTCGACGTCCGGATCGAGTGCCGCCTTCTTTGCGCCCGCCGCCAGCGCATCGTCCGCCTCGAACTCGATCATGGGCCACACGGTCACGCCCAGGGCGGACAGCGCGTCCTCCAGCACGGGAAACTGCGCGAGCAGGTCGGGCTCGACACCGGCGCTCGTCTTGTAGCCCGCCCAGAGTTCGTTGCGAAACGATTCGACGATGTGATCGGTGGCGACGGCGATGTGCGTCACGCCGCGGTTGATCATCCCGAGCACGGAGCCCACGACGCCGCGGACGGCCGCGATTTCACGGCCGTCGGCATCGCGCGCCGACGGCAGCGCGTGATAGTGGCGAAACAACTCGTAGGTGCCGTCGATCAGATAGACATCCATAGCGATGTGCGAGGTGCGACGTGCGCATGCCCACCGAAGCTGCGAAGCAGCGACGGTGGGAGGCGCGCCTGGCTATTGTGCCTGAGTCCGCTCAGGGTCCGGCGGTATGCCTCATCCATTCCCGCCGTCGTCATTGGGCTCGACTCAGGGGCACCACGAGTTTTCACCCCGATACACCTGGTAATATCTACCCGGCCGGCGTGCCGAACCGGCAGGTCTGGGGCGGATAATGATGCCGTCCACTACCTTCCGGGATACCTGACGGGGCGCCTTCAATCCGCGTAACCCACAGACTCGTCCGGGGATCGCCTTAGCCCGACAATTTTTGTAATGGGCGGTACTGTGCTGCTTGTTTTCTGTGACGAACGGGCGTATAACCTCACCGTCCGTCCCAGTGCGGTTCTGGACGGCATGGGATTCCCGCGCTCTCGGAGAAGGAGGAGTCTGTGGGCGAGTGTGTTTCTCGTAGGGCGAGCTCTGGTCTGCTCGTCGCTGTTCTAACTCTCTTTACCATCTGTGTCACGGCGCCCCCCGTCATAGGGCAGATTCTGTACGGCAGCATTGTTGGCGTGGTGAAAGACGCGCAGGGGGCGTTGATACCCGGCGCAACCGTCACGATCGTCAGCAAAGAAACGAACCTCACCCGCGAGACGGTGACGAATACCGAGGGAGCTTATACCCTCGCGAACGTGCTGCCCGGGCAGTACGACGTCAAGATCTCGCTCTCAGGCTTCCGTGAATCGGTGCGTGCGAACGTGCCGGTGACAATCAGCCAGATCAGCCGCGTCGACATGGCGCTTGAAGTCGGCACGCTGTCTGAAACCGTCACCGTCGCGTCCGAGGCGCAGCTGCTTCAGACCGACAAGGCCGACGTTCATACGGAAATCAAATCGGCCGAACTGACGGCGATGCCGCTCAATCGGTTCCGCAACTACCAGGCGCTGATGAACCTGGTGCCCGGCACGACGCCGATGGCGTTCGGCAACGCCGAGACCGACACGCCGGCGCGCTCGCTGGCGACCAACGTCAACGGACAGGTCAACACGAACAACACGACCCGTACCGACGGCGCCACGAACATGAACATCTGGCTGCCGAATCACAACATGTACATCTCGCCGGCCGAGACGGTTGACACCGTCAACGTGTCGACGAGCAGCTTCGATGCCGAGCAGGGAAACGCGGGCGGCGCCGCCGTCACGGTGATCACGAAATCCGGCACGAACAACTTCAAAGGGTCGGCGTTCGAGTTCTACAACAGCGACAAGCTGAATGCGACGCCGCGGTTCTTCGGCGCGGGCAATGTCCCTGACAAGCTGCCGCTCAAGGCGAACACGTACGGCGGTACTCTCGGCGGGCCCATCAGCAAGAACAGGGTGTTCTTCTTTACCTCGTTCGAGGGCTTCCGCAGAAGCCAGAGTCTGTTCACGTTCTTCAATGTCCCGGACGCCCGCTTGCGTGCCGGCGACTTCAGCCAGGCGCTGAACACGAATGGTTCCCTCCAGCAGATTTACGATCCGGCGACGGGCAATGCCAATGGCACCGGGCGGACCCAGTTCGAAGGCAATGTCATCCCGACCGGCCGTCTGGATCCGATCGCGCTGAAGGTCCTTCAGCTC
>JBKOZS010000069.1:0-16462 GCA_046726015.1 Acidobacteriota bacterium | reverse complement strand
TCCGTCAGCGCCCACTCCGCGCGAAGCCATTTCTCGTGCGTCATGCGCTGCAGAGCCGGGTATAGCGACCCCTCTTCGATTCGCAAACCATCGTCCGTCGCCTGGTGGATTCGCTGCGCAATCGCGTAGCCATGCTGCGCTCCGGAGCGAGCCAGGATGTTGAGAATCAAAAGGTCAAGCGTGCCTTGAAGTCGGTCGTTCGCATGTTTCGGCATATCTACAGCCAGCTATGTATAGCTGGCTGTAGCATCGCCGTTTCGCTGAGGGTTGTCAAGCGCGGGGTTGACGCGCTTTCAGTGTTCAGGAGCCGATTCGCTTCGATGACGTGGGCGCCCTGGGACGAGGTCCCAATCGACAACAGTGTCGCCTCTTGCCGGCGACGGCGCGAGTGGTTAACTGCGCACCGCGTCGCAACGCGATGAAATCTTCACTGGAACTCTTGGGTGTTTCGGCCTAACTACAGCCTAACAATTTGGGGCCACGAGCTGTGGTCTGTGTGTCTAATGCGCGCAAAAGCCGTCATTCGAGGAACGGATCACTCGGGCGAAACCGAGTGCTCAGACGGACTGAATTCTGCAGGTTTTCTTAGGAAATTGGTCGGGGCGAAAGGATTTGAACCTTCGACCCCTCGGTCCCGAACCGAGGGATTGCAGTGACTTTTCGGAATGATTTTGTGGTCTTTTGAACTCGGGTAGTGCCAGAGTAGCAATTTGTTCGCCGTCCACGGCCGGTAATCGCCGCTCTTCCCCGCTCCTTCGGCGCATCCGGAACAACACGCAGCTTCCGCGAGGCGACGCGAGAGCATCCTGAAACACTGGCATGATTACACGATTTCGTGAATGTAGAGGGCGGCGGCGGTTCTCTTACGCCTGCGCTCGCCCTCTCCTCAATTCGTCCGCTAATAGAATCGCTTCCGCTATCTCCCGCTTCGGCCGACGCCGCTGACGGCTCTGACGCTGAATCGTGACGTATGCTTCTTCCTCGCTGATCCCCAGATCACGCTGCAGGACGCCTTTGGCGCGATCGAGGACCTTCCGCGTCTCGAGCCGCTCCGACAACTCGCTGTTCTCGCTCTCGAGGCGCGCGAGCTCGATCTCCGCGCCGACGAGAAAGCCTATCGTCGAGACGAGCTGGATCTCGGACCAACTGTGCTGGTGCGGATACCGATGTTGCAGATTGATGACGCCGACCAGCCGGCTGCGGCACAGTACAGGAACTGAGAGGAAGGCCTCGTATCGGTCCTCGGGCAGCTCGTTGAAGACTTGAAACCGCGGATCTTCGAACGCATGACAGCCGACCGCGACCGGTTGCCGATGCTCGGCGACCCATCCGGTGATCCCCTGGCCGACGCGCAGTTTCAGTCGATCGACGACGTCCTTGTGCGGCTCTTTCGAGGCGCGTAACACGAGCTCGTCCCCTTCGAGCACGTAGATGAAGCAGGAATCGCACTGGACGACCGAGGAGACGAAGTGGACGATGCGGTTCAAGACGGTCTGCAGCGAGTCAGCGGCCGCGAACCGGCTGCCGATTTCGTGCAGAAACCCGATTTCCGACGCGCCGGCGGCGTGCACCGGCGCCTTCTCTTCGCTCACGTTGCTCATCGCTGCTCCATCGATTGGATCGCTTGTTCGATCTGACCCAGCGCTTGACAGTGCTCCGCCGCCTCTTTCACGAGAAAACCCATCTTCGGATGCGACGCCTCGACGTCGATGCGGAATCCCTGCTCTCGCAGCTCCTCTGACGTCATCGGCCCGATTGACGCGATGACGGTGCGCGCGAGCCCGCAGCGGACGTCCGTCTCCAGGTTCATTTGCGAAGCAATGCTCATCAGGTGCACGAGCTGGATGCTCGCGGTCAACAGCACGACGTCGATCTCGTTCCGCGCCAGCGCCGAGACCGCCCGCCGCAGCGGCGCCGCATCTTGTGGCATCGCCCAGCGGTAGATCGGCACCGACGTAACCTCGGCGCCACGAGCCGCCAACCCGCGAAGAAACTCCTCGTGAGGCAGCCCATATTCCTGGACGGCGACGCGGAGTCCGGCGAGCGGCACCTCACGGCTGCGGTCATCGAGCGTCGCCAACAGTTCCCGCCACGTGTTCGGACTCGGCACGGTCGCCCACGGTGTGACCCCGACTTCGCGCAATGCGCTCACCGGCTTTGGGCCGCGCGCGACCACGCGGGTTCGCGACAGCGCGTCGACGAATGCGCCGCCGTCCACCGGCTCGAGGAGCTTGAGCATCATGCGTACGCCCACGCCGGTCATGAAGATGACCATCCCGAAGCGCTGCTGAATGACGTCTTCCGCGAAGGTAAGTACATGATCGTTGGACTCGAGCGGTAGTTCGCGAAGCGATGGAGCGACGAGGGAAACACCACCATAGTTCATGACGAGCAGCGCAAGCTCGGGCGATCGGCGGCTCTCGAGCGTGAGTACACGACGACCTTCGAAACTCGCCGACGGCGCGACGCGCCCCGCTCGTAGCGAGCGCTCCTCCCAGATCGCGCGAACGCGATCCTCGGCCGCATTGGATTCGGCCGTCTCGGTAATGCGATCGTGCGCCTGGATCGCTCGATCACTCATCAGGCAACCTCTCGCTCTCGCGCTTCGAGCGCTTCGAACACCGACACCGGCAGCCCCACGCAGACGATGCCGTCTTCGATGCGTGTGGGGTACGTCGTGACGCAGGCACCGCTGGACGCTGGACGCTCGACCAATCCAGAATCGAGCCGTACCTTCCATCCGTGCAGCGGACAGACGACGGAGTCGCCGGCGACGATCCCGTCGCACAGCGGGCCACCGTTATGCGGGCACTGATTGTCCGTCGCCACGAAGCGGTCGCCGAGATTGAAAAGGGCAATCTCCCGGCGGGCCACCATCACGGCTCGCCCTTCTCGGACGGGCACGTTGTCACAGCGCGTCACGCGGAGCCAGCGTCGTTCGTTCATGCGAGCACCTGATCGAGAGGTTGAAGCGGGATGAACTGCGTCGGATGTCTGGGTTCCCGACGCTCGAGCCACGGATCGACTGCACGCTGCTTCGATCGCGCGAGCCGATCGCGGAGCGCGTGCTTGACGGACTCCGGCGCGTAGACCGTCTCTTTGCGGACCTTTTCAATCCCGACCCGCTCGACGAAGTCGTACGTGCGCTCGAGAAAATTGGCGTTCTCGCGGTAATACTGGAAGAACAGCTCGGCCGCCTCGAGCGCCGCTTCGGATGTCTCGACGGTCGTCAGCAGATCGGCTTTCCGCACGGACTTCCCCGCAGCGCCGCCGACGACAACCTGCCAGCCGCCTTCCTGACCGACGAGCCCGATGTCTTTGACCGTCGCCTCGGCGCAGTTCCGCGGACAGCCAACTGCCGCCATCTTCACCTTGTGGGGCGTGTACAGTTGCTCGAAGCGCCGCTCGAGCTCGATGCCAGCCGACGTCGAGTCTTGGACACCAAAGCGACAGAAGTCGGTGCCCACGCACGTCTTCACCATGCGGACACCTTTCGTGTACGCCTGGCCGGACGGCATATCGAGATCGGCCCAGATCTTCGGGAGATCCTCTTTCTTGACGCCGAGCAGATCGATGCGCTGGCTGCCGGTGATCTTCACCATGCGGACGTTGTATTTCTCCGCAACGTCTGCGATTCGCCGCAGCTCGGCGGCGCTCGTCACGCCGCCGCGGATCCGCGGCACGACGGAGAAGGTGCCATCCTTCTGAATGTTGGCGTGGACCCGGTCGTTGATGAAGCGCGCGGATCGATCCTCGACGTGGTCGCCACACCAGAGCATGTCGAGCATGTAGCTCAACGCCGGCTTGCAGATTTCGCACCCGTGGCCGTTGCCATAGATGTCGAGCACCTCCTGTACCGATTTGAGGCGCTCGCCGCGCAGGATTTCGCGCAGCCGATCTTCCGCGAACGGCAGACAGCCGCAGATCGCGGTCTTGACCTCTTCTTCGAATTCCGGCGCCACGGCGCGAAGCAGGTCTTCGCAGAGTCGCGTGCAACTGCCGCATCCCGTGCTCGCGCGCGTGACTTCTTTGAGTTGCGAGAGCGTGTTCACGCCACGATCGTGAATCGCGTGAATGATCGTGCCCTTCGTCACACCGACGCATCCACAGACGATCGCGCGCTCGGGCATTTCCGCGACATCGAGGCCCGCATCCTCGGACGGCGGCGGAAACAACAGATGACGCCGGCCGCGATTCAGGTCGGCACCGGTCCGTAGCCAATCCATGTATCGATGGCTGTCACCGGCATCGCCGACGAGAATCACGCCCGCGAGCTTTCCGTCACGCAGCGTGAGCTTCTTGTAGACGCCGAGTCCCGGATCCTCGTAGCGCACCGGCTCGACGCCGGGCGCTTCCTCCCAGGCGCCCGCCGAAAACACGTCGACGCCCATGATCTTGAGCTTGGCGGCCTGCACGCTGCCGGTGTATCGCGGTCCTGGATTGCCCGTCATCGTCGCCGCGAGCACCTTCCCCTGCTCGAACAACGGCGCGACCAGCCCGTAGCAGATCCCGTTGTGCTCGGTGCACTCGCCCACCGCAAAAATGTTCGGATCCGACGTCTCCATCAAATCGTTCACGACAATGCCGCGGTTGACGGTGAGGCCCGCCTTTCGGCCAAGTTCCACGTTCGGTCGGATGCCGGTCGCCACGACGACGAGATCGGCATCAACGGTGGAGCCATCAGCGAACTGGACTCCTGTCGCGTGTCCGTTGCCGAGGATTGCGTTCGTCGTCTGTCCGAGCAGCACGCAAATGCCGAGCGACTCCATCTTCGCGCGTACGTATGCGCCCGCCGATTTATCGAGCTGACGTTCCATCAGTGTGTCGAGCACGTGAACGACCGTCACGTCGCAGCCGCGAACCTGGAGGCCGCGCGCCGCTTCCAGCCCGAGGAGACCGCCGCCGATCACCACCGCACGTGTCTCGGGCCCCGAGCGCTCCAGCAAGGCACGCGTATCATTGAGGGTGCGAAACGCGAACACGCCGTTCTTTTCGAGACCCGCGATCGGTGGGAACCACGGCGTGCTCCCCGTTGCGAGCAGCAGCGTGTCGTACGGTGTGAGGCTGGCATCATCTCCGGTGACCGTTCGCGCCACCGGATCCACGTCGAGGATCCGCACGCCGACCCGCAAATCGATGCCGTGGCTTCGATACCACTCGGGTCCATTGATGACGATGTCCTCGGCTTTCTTTTCACCCGCGAGTACCGACGAGAGCAGGACCCGGTTGTAATTCGGATGCGTTTCCTCGCCGAACACCGTCACTGCGAAGCGCGGCGCGAACGCGAGGATCTGCTCGAGGCAGGCCATGCCGGCCATGCCGTTGCCGACGACAACCAGCCGCTTCATCGCGCCGTCCTTTCCACGCGAACCGCCGACTGCTTGTAGTTCGGCTCGCGCGAGATCGGATCGAAGACGTTCGGTGTGAGCTGATTCGCGTTGGCTTCTGCGTAGTGGAACGGCACGAAGACCTGCCCTGGTGCGACGGTCTCGGTAAGGCGCAGCTCGACATCGCGCACACGGCCGCGCCGCGACACGACGTCGACGCGATCGTGGCTCTGCAACCGGAGTACGCGCGCGTCTCGCGGGTTCATCTCGACCCACGCGTTCGGCGACAGGTGCTCGAGGATCGGCACGTTGCCGGTTTTCGTCCGCGTGTGCCAATGCTCGACCGTGCGTCCGGTGTTCAGCAGCAGCGGAAAGCTGCTCGACGGCTGTTCAGGAAATGGCTCCCAGGCGACCGGGATCAAGCGCGCCCGCCCATCCTCGGTCTGGAAGCGACCGTCGACATACAGTCGACGCGATCGATCCGGATCCGAATCTCCCGCCGCAAAAGGCCATTGAATGCCGCCGTGCTGCTCGATCGCTTCGTAGGTCATGCCGGAGTAGTCGCACAGCCGTCCGGCTGACACGCGCTTCCATTCTTCGAACGCGTCGCGCGGGCTCGACCACGCGGGGAACAGCTCGTCGCGGACGCCGAGGGCTTCGGCAACATCGAGACAGATCTCGAAGTCCGACCGCGCCTCGCCCGGCGGATCGACCGCCCGGTTGACCTTGCCGACGCGACGCTCCGAGTTCGTGTATGTCCCCTCCTTTTCTCCCCAGATCGCCGCGGGCAGTACGAGATGAGCGAGCGTTGACGTCGGCGTCGGATGAAACCCGTCCTGGACGACCAGGAACTCGAGCCGTGCGAGCGCCTCCTGCAGACGGTCGACATTCGGGAACGACACGACCGGGTTGGTCCCGATAATCCAGAGGGCGCGAATGCGGCCATCGAGAACGGCGTCGATGATGTCCGGATACGCCAGACCTCGGACCGACGGAATGCGGTCGACCGGCACGTTCCAGATCGCGGCGAGCTCCTCGCGGTCCTTCGCGCTCTCGAACTTGCGATAGCCCGGGAGGCACGAGGCGCCGCCTGCTTCACGCGTGCCCATCGCGTTGCATTGACCGGTGATCGAGAACGCGGCGGCGCCGGCGCGCCCGATGTGGCCCCTGATCAGCGCCAGGTTGTTGATCGCGTTGACCGTCTCAGTGCCTTTCGAGCTGTGGTTCACCCCCATGGTCCAGCCGATGAACGCCGCACCTGCGTTCGCGTAGAGCGCGGCCGTCCGATACAGCGTGTCGACATCGATACCAGTGATCTCCGCGACTCGATCCGGCGCGTACTCGCGAATGGATTCGCACAGCGCGTCGAATCCTGTCGTGTGCGCGTCGATGTATTCGCGATCGATCCACCCCCGATCGATGACGATGTGAATGAGGCCATTGAGCAGCGCAAGATCGGAGCGCGGCCGGATCGGGAGATGCAAATCGGCGAGTATCGCCGTTTTGGTGACGCGTGGATCGACGACGATCACCGTCGCGCTCTGATTGGCCTCGAGCCGCCGGCAGAGGATCGGATGGTTGTCCGCGATGTTGGCGCCGATCAGCAGAATCACGTCGGCGAGCTCGAGATCCTCGTACGCGCCCGGCGGCCCGTCGCTGCCAAACGATCGCTTGTAGCCGGAGACCGCGGTCGACATGCACAGCGTCGTATTCCCGTCGTAATTGGGCGTTCGAAGACCAAGCTGCACGAGCTTGCCGAGCGCGTAGAACTCCTCCGTGACGAGCTGCCCCGTGCTAATCACGCCCACCGCTTCGCGACCGTGTAGAGTCTGGACGCGGCGGATTCGTCGCACCATTGTTTCGATCGCGTCGGACCACGCGATGCGTGCCAAGCACCCGCCGTGGTTGAGCAGCGGATAGAGTGCCCGGTTCTCGGCCGCGATCGTGTAGTGCTCCGAGAGGCCCTTCGGACACAGCATGCCGCGGTTGACCGGATGCGCCTCGTTGCCGCGCACGCTGACGGCGCGTCCGTCCTTGACACCGATGAACATCCCGCAGCCGACCGAACAGTAGCCGCACGTGGTCGGCACCCAGCGATCCGGTTTCCTTTGCGCTGAGACGAACCCGACCGCGGGATCGACGGCGTACGCGTAGCGATCCGCCTGCGTGTCGAAGCCAAGCAGCCGCATCAGACGCATACGGCCTCGCTTCCCACTTGAAGATACGGCGCGGTGAGATTCCTGGGGACGGCGCTTGCGAAGAAGAGGTAGCGACCAAGCATTTCCGCGGCCAGCGTGATCGCCAGCGCGCTCCACCATCCAGCCGCGCCCGTCACCACGAGCGGCAGAACGATTCCACCGATTGCCAGGAGGACGCCGCGGGCGATGAACTGGTGACGAAGCGTTGTCGAGAGCAGTCGCGCAGTTCCTTGCAGTTCGAGGCTGCTGCTCGCAATCAGGCGCACGAATGCGAACGCCATCACCACGAGTTGTGCGCCAGACAGCAACGCCGCCGCCGCCGAAAGCCACCACGAAGGCGAGGCGCCGAGCGCAGCCGCCAGCAGCGGGCCGAGCGCCGCCGCCGTGAGACCAAATTGCATCGGCGTCAGCGTCGTGTTCCACGATGGACGCGACGGCACGCGATAGATGCAGCCGCTTGCCGTAATGGCGGCGATGCCGAGCGCCGCGGTCACACCGCCGACGATCGTCGCGCCCGGTCGATCGAACCAGAGCAACGCGGCGTAGGCGGACGCCACCCCGGCGAACGCGGTAAACAGCAACACCTCACGACTGAGCCACGATCGTCGCCACATCCGCAGCGCGCGATACGCGTGGACGGGACGACCGAGATGCAAGGTGGCGCCGTTCAGCGCAACGATCGCGACTAGCAGCGATGCGAGCGCCGCGACACGCGGCGGCGTGGCAACGGCAAGTAGCTGCAGCAGCCAGATGGTCACCAACGTACCCACCGAGAGCTGTGTCAACACTGTCATCATCACCAGCGACCAGTGCGCGTGTTGCGGCGCGATCTTGCCGACATCCACCGGCCGCACGTCCGGCGGGAGACCATCGGGCATGGTCACGCGTGTGGTCGAGATGCTCGCATCTGCAATTGGTACGCCGTGGCCGCCTGTGCTCGCGGCAACCGCCGTGCGCCACGCGCCGGTGTTGACGATCTCGACCTGAATCGCGCCCTGTGGACAGGCGCTCACGCACGCGGGCGCCTGTCCGTGCTGAAGCCGCCCGTAGCACATGTCGCACTTGCCGACGATCCCGCGCTCGGGGTTGTACTGCGGCACGCCGTATGAGCACGTCCACGTGCAGTACTGACAGCCGATGCAGGTGTCGGCGTTGTGTCGAACGATTCCGGTGATCGGATCTTTCGTGTAGGCATCGACTGGACAGCCCTCGAGGCACGTCGGGTTGACGCAGTGATTGCAACCCATCGAGAGATACGCGCGCGCCGTCTGCGGATACCACCCGCCTTCCACCTCGGCGACACGGCGCCAATTGATCGCGGCGGGGTTGCCATTCTGCTCGTTGCAGGCGACGACGCAGCATTTGCAGCCGATGCAGCGGCGCATGTCGACATGGAAGCGGTACTGCTCGCCTGGTCCCGGCATACGCGAAGGCATTCGAGCCGGATCGTCAGGCGCGCGACGACGTGCGACAGCGCGCACACCCGATCGCGGCGTCATCACGAACGTGACGCCATCGGCAGCCGCGCGTTTCAGGAGAGGCAGAGACACAGCACGCTCCAGGACGAAAGACACGATCCACGGTCACGACCGTGGTCGCGGTGAACACCTACTGCTCGTCCTGGAGCGGATGTGACACGGCGCGAGCGTGTGGTGGACGCTGCTCGGACTCGGAGCCGGCGTCACGCTCGTTCGAGAACGCGCCAGGTGCTCTGGCGCTGCGCGCGCCCGCAGGCACACGCCACGAGTTCGAAGATACACAGATTGCCGTCGCCGCGCAACGTGACACGAATGTCCGTCGATTTTGCTGCTCGGACATTTTTGTCCACACTGCGAGATTGCGATCTTCCAGTGTCACGCGATTCCGATGCGCGAGGAGGGAACGCATGGCACACATGAGTTCTTCAACGCTGACACGGCACGTACCACAATGTCGTGAAACTTTCGGATCCACACATTTTTGTCGATTCGTGATACGCGGCCCGCGCAGCACCCGCGCGGCCGCACCGACGCACTGCTGCGGCTCGATCTGCGATTTGCTTGTGAGCAGCGGGTATCGGAACGCTGTTTGCTCACCCAAGCTGCGACCGGCCCAGACGCCGCGAACGCCCCCGCTGGCAGGACGACTGATTTTCCGCGACCAACACCGTGCGCTGATGCGGTGTTGCTCGCGCGGCTGACAGGAGCGCTCACGTGTTTCGTCTGGAATCCGCCCGCCGAATGTGCTCGTCGCTCGCAACAGGCGTCGCCTCGGTCGCCTGGTGCGCGGTGGCGTTCGCGCAGCAACCCTCAACTGATGCGCAGCCGCCGGCATCACCGCGGCCGCCGACCGTTGCACCGCCGCTGACGCCTCGCAAAGAGCCACCGTTTCCAAATCGCGCGAACGAAGTCATGCCGTCGTGGCTGCGCGTGCGCGGAGAGTTTCGCGAGCGCGTCGAAGGCTACGACAATGCTGGATTCCTCGAGGGGCGGGATGACACGTTCTTTCTGTCACGCCTTCGGCTCACCGCCACGGCCAGCGGAAACAACATCGCGGCGACGGTTCAGGTCCATGACGCCCGCGTCGCCGACAAAGGCATCGGCCCGACGACGGCGCCGTTCAGGGCGCCGTTCGATCTGCGGCAGGCGTTCGTCGACATCGGCAACCCCAGGACGCCGCTCACCGCCCGCGTTGGACGGCAGGAGGTCGCGTTTGGCGATCAACGGTTGATCGGCCCCGGCAACTGGACCAACGCAGGTCGCACGTTCGATGGGGCGCGGATGACGTTCCAATCGCAAGCCGCGCACGTCGATCTATTTGCCGTGTCCCTGGTCCGAATTCTCGATGGCGAGTTCGACAAGAGCGGGAACGGCAATCGTCTCGCAGGCGCCTATGTGAGCAGCCCGCGGGTCGTGCCCCTCGGGGTTGTCGAGCCGTACGTGTTCTGGCGCCGCGACGTGGACCAGCGGGCCGAGACCGGCGTGTTCAAACCGCTCCATCAGGTAACCAGCGGCGCGCGGGTGGTCGGCAAGATGCCGTGGCGCCTTGATTACAACATCGAGATGGATCTGCAGCGCGGCTCGCTCGGTCCCGACTCGGTGCGCGCGTGGGCCGGGCACTGGCAGCTCCGCGAGAGCCTTCGGTTGGCTTGGACACCGCACGTCACCGGCGAATACAACTACGCCTCAGGCGACGCCAATCCATCCGACGGAGTTCGTGGCACGTTCGATCAGCTGTACGCGACGGGTCACGACAAGTACGGCCTCGCCGATCAGGTCGGTTGGCGAAATATTCATCACATTCGCGCTGGCGTCGATGTCAGACCGCTCAAAGCGACGCCAATCACCGTGAACTATCACTCGTACTGGCTGGCAGCGGCGCGCGACGCGCTCTACGCCGCGAGCGGCGCCGCCGTCGCTCGCGTGATCGGCGGCGCCTCCAATCGACGCGTCGGGCAGGAGCTCGACGTTCAGATCGCACATCCCTTGACCGAGCAGCTCTCGCTCGCGGCAGGTTACGCGCATCTGTTCGCCGGACCGTTTCTGAAGGAAGCCACGCCAGGCGCGTCGTACGGCGGGCCCTTCGTCATGGCGACGTACGTTTTCCTTGCGGAGAAGTAACTGGAATGAGCGCAACAACGAGACGGCAATTCGTCAGGAGCGCCGGCGCGTCGGCAGCGGCGGTGCTGCTGTCCGGCCTGCCGCGCGGGTGGACCGGTGCCGCGTGCGCCGGCGACGGTCCGGAAGTCGCAGACATTCGCTTTGGAATCATCGCGCTCACCGACTGCGCTCCTATCGTCATCGCTCACGAGCTGGGCTACTTCAAGAAGTTCGGCATCAACTCGACGATCTCGAAGGAAGCGTCGTGGGCGGTCATCCGCGACAAACTGTTGCTGGGCGAAAATCAGGCGACGCACATGCTCTTCGGCATGCCGCTCGCGTCGACCATGGGGCTGGCGGGATCGCCAGTCAAGCCGATGGTGATCCCGTGGCTGCTGAATCGCAACGGCCAGGCGATCACGCTGAACAACAAGCTCAAGGCTGCCGGAGCGAGAACGCCCGCGCAGATCAAACCCATCGCCGAAAGGGCCAAAGCGGCAGGCAATCCACTCACATTCGCGATGACGTTTCCACCGGGTACGCACGCGATGTGGCTGCGATACTGGTTGGCCTCGGGCGGCATCAATCCCGATCGGGACGTCAACCTGATTACCATCCCGCCGCCCCAGATGGTCGCGAACATGAAGGTCGACAAGATGGACGGCTTCTGCGTCGGCGAACCGTGGAACAACCGCGCGATTCAGGACGGCATCGGCTTCACGGCCGTGACGACGCAGCAGTTGTGGAAGGACCATCCGGAAAAGGTGTGCGCGTTCACCGAGGAGTTCGCGACGAAGAATCCGAAAACTGTCAAGGCGATCCTCAAGGCGCTTCACCTGGCGAGCGTCGACCTGGACAAGATGGAGAACCGTCCGAAATTCGCCGAGATCGTCTCGCGCCCGTCCTACATCAATACGCCGTCGAGCACGATCCTCGAGCGTCTGCTCGGCAAATACGTGTACGGCGACGGCCGCGTCGAGCAGGATCCCCACTACATGATTTTCTCCAATCGGCTTTGCAACTACCCCCACCAGATCTATGCAAAGTGGTGGCTGACGCAGTTTCGGCGCTGGGGCATGACCAAGACGGCTCCGGATTACGAGGGCATCCCAAAGCGCGTGCTTCGAGCGGACGTGTACTTCGAAGCGATGAAGGAGCTCGGGGTCGCGACGAAATTAGCGGAGGAACAGAAAATCACGCTGTTCGACGGTGTGTTCGATGGCAAGGACCCGGAGCGCTATGCGCGCTCGTTTGGCGTGAACAGCGTCGCCGTGTGAACCCATCGCAGGAGGCCGAGTTGCGTATGAATCGTTTGTTGCACCTGTCGTTGCCGATGGTTGGCGTCGTGCTCGCAGTATTGGCGTGGTGGAGTGCGAGCGTGATGATTCCCGAGCTGCCGTCGCCCGGCCGAACCTGGCAAGAGAGCAAGATCTACATCCTCCAGCCGCTGGTGAAACGCGGCGAAACCGATCAGGGCATCGCGTTGCTGGCGTACTACAGCCTGCTCCGCGTTGCGCAGGGGTTTGTTCTTGGAATTGTGATCGGTACGCCAGTCGGCTTTCTGCTCGGCGTGTCGCGGCTGCTCTCCCGCATGTTCGATCCGCTGATGCAGGTGATGCGTCCGATTTCGCCGCTTGCGTGGCTCCCCCTCGGGCTGGTGCTCTTCCAGAAATCCGAGCCGGCGGCGCTGTTTGCGATCGCCGTCTGCTCGATGTGGCCGACGATCATCAACACGATGGTCGGGGTACGGGCGATCCCGCAGGATTACTGGAATGTCGCCAAGGTGCTCAGGCTCTCGAAGACGACCACGTTCCTGAAGATCATCGTGCCCGCGACGCTGCCGTACATGTTTACGGGGTATCGGCTCAGCCTGGGGATCGCCTGGCTCGTGATTGTCGCGAGCGAGATGCTGACGGGCGCGCCGGGAGTCGGCGGCTTTCTCTGGCAGGAATACAACAGCCTGATTTACGCCCACATCCTGCTGGCCATCATCACCATCGGCGTCATCGGCTTCGTGCTCGATCGACTCATGGGGCTCGCCGAAGCGCGGCTCCGGTCGGCGTGACATGGCGACGTCCTTCATCGAGGTCGCGGGGGTCGCCAAGTCGTATGCGGCTGCAAACGGCGCGGGACGGCCCGTGCTGCGGGATGTCTCTTTGACCGTTCAACGCGGCGAGTTCGTCTGCATCGTCGGCGCGATGGGAAGCGGCAAGTCGACGCTGCTCAGTATCCTTGCCGGTCTCACCACGCCTGATGCCGGACGCGTCGTGATTGGCGGCGAACCGGTCGATCGCGTCCGCCGCGATGCCGCATTCGTCTTCCAGAACTATTCGCTCCTGCCCTGGCTGACGGCGCTCGAAAATGTCCGGCTGGCGGTCGAGGCGGCGGCGCCGATGCTGGCACGGCAGGAGCAGACGGCGCGCGCGCGGCGCGCGCTCGAGCAGGTCGGACTGGCGACCGCGGTGAACCGACGGCCGAATCAATTGTCCGGCGGCATGCGACAGCGTGTCGCGATCGCCCGCGCGTTTGCAACCGACCCCGAGCTCCTCTTCCTGGACGAGCCCTTCGGCGCACTCGATGCGCTCACGCGCGAGGCCCTGCAGCAGGATCTCGTGCGGCTCTGCTCGTCAACAGAACGTCCTGTCACGGCGGTGATGATCACGAACAGCGTGGAAGAAGCGATCCTGCTCGCGGACTGGATCGTCCCGATGCTGCCTGGACCGCCGGCGACGCTCGGCGCACCGACTCGCGTTGAGCTGCCGCGGCCGCGCAGTCTCGCGCAGCTCTCGCACGACGAGGAGGCGACCGAGGTGCGCGCGCACGTGATCGCGACGCTGACCGCGACGCTCGGCGTTCGCGCCCACCGCAGCTCGATGGCCTCACCTCAGGATGCACGAGCGGCAAGAACGCTGGCGGAGGAGTCGCGATGAGCGTCCCTCTTGAGCTCACCGGCCTCACCAAGGTGTTCGACACGGCGTCCGGCCCGTTCGTGGCCGTCAAGAACGTGAACGCCACGGTGGGCGCGGGCGAATTCGTCGCGATTCTCGGCCACTCCGGATGCGGAAAGTCCACCGTCCTTTCGATGGTTGCGGGTCTCGCGGTGCCGACCTACGGCGGCGTCATTGTCGATGGCACCGAAGTGGTCGGACCAGGCGCCGAGCGTGCGATCGTCTTTCAGTCGCCATGCCTGCTGCCCTGGCTGACCGCAGGCGAGAACGTACGGCTCGCGGCCGCCCAGCGACCGGCCACGACGGCCCGGCAACGGCGCGCGACGGCGGATCACTATCTGGCGCTGCTGGGAGTTCTGCACGAGGCGGATCACGCGCCCGGACAACTGTCGCTGGGCACGCAGCAGTGCGTCTCACTCGCGCGGGCGCTCTCGCTCGAGCCGCGTTTTCTGCTGCTGGACGAGCCGTTCTCGCAGCTCGATTCGCTGACGCGGTTCGAGCTTCAGGACATCCTGCTGCGCGTCTGGGAAGAATCGGACAAGACGGTTGTGATGGTCACTCACGACGTCGATGAGGCGCTGTATCTCGCCGATCGACTGATTCTGATGACCGATGGTCCTGAAGCCACGGTCGGCGAATCGCTGGTCGTCCCGTTTCCGCGTCCCCGTCGCCGGGCCTCGGTGCTCGGCCATCCCGAATATCACCGCTGCCGCCGGCGCGTCATTGACTTTCTCGAGCATCACGCGCATCAGTCGCGGCCCAGCGTGCTCGACGATCTGATCCGCCGACGCGCCGTTACGCACTGATCCCGCGGTCATGGCCGACCCCAGCGAACGCGCGCCGCGGATTTCACCGGGGACGGTGTACCTGGTTGGAGCCGGCCCCGGCGATCCCGGACTCCTTACCGTCAGAGCGCTCGAGTTGATCCGCAACGCCGATGTCGTGCTGCACGATCACCTCATCACTCGTGAGATTCTCGCCGAGTGCAACCCCGGCGCGCGGCTAATCGATATCGGCAAGGTCGGTCACGGTCCGCAGACGAGTCAGACGGCCATCGAGCAACAAATGATTTCGCTCGCGCGCGCCGGTCGATCCGTGGTGCGGCTGAAAGGCGGCGATCCGTTGCTCTTCGGCCGCGGCGCCGAAGAAGCGATTGCGCTCAGAGGCGCTGATGTTCCGTTCGAGATCGTTCCTGGTGTGTCATCCGCACTGGCCGCACCTGCGTACGCCGCTATTCCGCTGACCATGCGTGGCATCGCGTCGACCGTGGCCATCATGAGCGGCCACTGCGCCAGGACCGGCCTCCCGCCGACGTCCGTCCCGAGCGCCGACACGATCGTGGTGCTGATGGGTGTCGCGAATGCCGTCGCGGTGCGCGACGGTTTGCTCGCATCGGGACGTCGCGGCGACACGCCAGCGGCGGTGATCGAATGGGGCACGTGCGCCCGGCAGCGCGTCTCCGTCGGCACGCTCGCGACGCTCCCCGAGATCATCGCGGGCGAGGGCCGTAAAGCACCGGCGGTCATCGTCATCGGAGACGTCGTCGGCATGAGGGCGATGATGGATTGGAGATCGTGCCAGTCCTTGGTCCTTCGTCACTCGTCCTGATGCTTCGGGGTTCGTCGAGGCTACAGCGCGGCGAGCTCCGCTATGTCTTTCAGGTACGATCGATCCTGCAAACCTCCAAACGACGGGTTCAACGGCTCTTGGGCGGCCCGTCGGCGTCATGTGCGCATCTTTGTGGTTGTCCATGCGATTTCCCTTTGCTGTCGGCCACGTTGCTCAGAAGATGAACTTGATCGCCAACTGCATCACTCGCGGATCCCCAGCCGTCGTAATGGTGCCGAATGCCGCCGATCCGAACACACCGTTTGGCGCGCTTAGCGGTGGTGTATTCGTGACGTTGAACATCTCCACACGGATCTCCAGCGCTTTGCTGGCTGGGAGCATCACGCGTCGCATCGGCGCCAGATCGAGATTGCGATAACCAGGGCCCCTAAAGAGCGAACAGGCGCCATTGATCCACTCGCCGATCTCGTCGCCGGCGTCATCAGAAACGCGGCTCGGGGAGACAACGAGCTCCTCTACTCAATCGAAGACAAGATGGTCGATGTACGGATCTGGCCACCGCGGTAAGCAGAAATCAGCTCGAGTTCAGGGTAGCGTTAGGATAGCGATTTGCCGCCGAAATCGACCGAAAACCGCTGGCGACCCCGAGCCATCGCCGACGCACGATCGGCCGAGTTTTCGAAGCGATTCGGAGAACTCGTGAAGCGCGAAGTCAGAATCGCCAACAAAAAAGGCCTTCAACCGACCATGACGGTCAATCGAAGGCCAATTTTCGCTGATCTGAATTGGTCGGGGCGAGAGGATTCGAACCTCCGACCCCTCGGTCCCGAACCGACCGGGTT
>JBKOZS010000068.1:0-25364 GCA_046726015.1 Acidobacteriota bacterium | reverse complement strand
CGCGCCATGCGCTGGGCCGCGGCGATTGCCGTCGCACTCCTGCTGTTTGCACACCCGTCGAACGCACGACAGCGCGTGCAGGTTCTCCGGTCGATTGGCGGGCTGCCCGCTCACGTGGCAGGCGCATTCCAGAACCCTCTCGCGTTCCAGCAGGCAGATGACGGGCGGTACTACGTGTTCGACCGCCGCGCGCATGCGGTCTACACGATCGCCGGCGACGAGCCGGCAAAAAAGATCATCGAAGTCGGGCAGGAGCAGGGGCGCGTGCTCGATCCAACCGCATTCGATATCGATCCGACTGACGGAAGCTTCGTCATCGCCGACGCGCCAGGAGGACGGCAGCGCGTCCAGACCTTTACCGCGAGCGGGAGCCAGCTCGGCGGATTCTCGTTACCTGGACGAGAGGTCCCGCGGCTCACGCTCGGCAACCTCGTGCTGAATGGCGTCGGGTCGCTGCAGTTCACGGGTCGCAGTGTCCTCCTCAACCAGCCGGAGCGCGGCGCGCTCGTCATGGAGCTGACGTTCGACGGCACACCGGTGCGCACGTTCGGCCGATTGCGCCCGACGGGTCACGAAAGCGACACCGACGTGCACCTCGCGTTCAACGCCGGGCTCCCGCTGATCGATCCCACCGGTGGTGTGTATTTCGTCTTCCAGGCGGGAGTGCCGCTGTTTCGCAAGTACGACGCGCGAGGCACGCTGCTGTTCGAACGGCACATCGAGGGGCCGGAAGTGGATCAATACCTGCGCACGATGCCGACGAGCTGGCCGCGTCAGCGGACTGAATACGGAGACACGGTGCCGGTCGTCCCGCCAGCGGTCACGACGGCGGGGGTCGATCGCGGCGGACGACTGTGGGTGTCGCTGGCGGCGCCGTTCACCTACATCTACGACCCGTCGGGCGACAAGATCCGGACCGTGCAATTCAGGGGAGCCGACGTGCTGACCCCGACAAGCCTGTTTTTCACGAAAGACGGACGCATCCTGGTCACGCCAGGCTGCTACATCTTCAAGCCGTAGCTACATCAGCTTTCCGATCGGACCGAGATCCAGATTGAGCTCGTCGGGCGAGATGTCGAACTGCTGCGCGAGATCGTGAATCGTTTCCTGCAGGCGCATCAAGGCAAGGCCGACCGCCTCGGTCTCCTCCTCCGTCAACGTGCCGTTCTCCATCCGCCGGATCGCCTGGCGCTCGAGCAGCTGACGAATCAGTTCGACCAGCGTGAGAACCAGCTTCAACACGGAACGCTTCACGTCTTCAGGATTGGCATTCCAGCGCGGCGGCCGCTCGGCCACTTGCGCGATCTGATCGCGAATCGCGTCAATCTCGGCGGCATCGGCGGCTCGCGCGAGTGGTTTCTTCCCGCGTCGCTTCGGTCTGCTCCCCGTTGCCCTGTGCTTGCGCGTGCGTTTCATCCGAGAATCTCCGGCACGAAGGCATACGCGGCAAAAGGGCCGCTCAGCGTTGGGGCGCGTGGCGAGGCGCCGATGCGCGATGCCGCGGTTAGATAGCGGTCGATGCGCGTTCGATCGACGAGGTGATACAGCGTCTCCGGGATGGCCGCGCGCGTGGGCTCGTAGCGTTCGGCCGCGACGAACGCGCCCACGCTGTCGCGGATCCCCGAAAAGCGCGGCGGTGGCGCGGCCGCGCGCGCCAATTGTCGCAAGTATTCCGTACCGGACATCGCGGCCGGCGGCCGAAGCGTCGCCGTCGATCGCGCGCGACTCGGTGGGCTGGCAGCGCGCCACGAAAACTGCGCACGTCCGCGTACGAGGTCGAATGCCTCGGCGAGTTCTTCGTCCTTTCCCTCGAGTGCTTCCGCAATGTCCATTGAATCGAGCAGCGTCCCAAAACGCACGGGAAGAACCGCGGGCACGCGTTCCCACAGCCGCGAGACGATGACGTGATGCATCTTCAGCGCGCCAAGCTCGATCGGCGGCACGTCTGCGCGCCGCTCTGCGGCCACAAAGCAGGCGTCCATCTCGCGCACCGAGATGGCACCGCTCAGGCCCTTTCCCACCCGTCGCGAAGGCGCCGCATCGAGCAGCGCGAACACATACCAGGCCATCAGCGGCTGGGGCCCGGCATGACACGGGCCGCCCCGCAAAGAATCGCCGTCAGCCGAAGGTAGATGAGATCGACGTTGGCCAGCGCGAGGATCACGTCGGCATTGAGCACCACACCCTTGCTGAGCAGGTTGTCGAGCACGTCGACCAGCGTGGACTCGTCTTCATCGATCAACCGCGCCACTCCCCGTTTCGCCGGAGGCCTGGTTTTCGGAGACGGAATAGTGAGCCTGGGGACCACTCGCGATTTCGGCGGGGCTGGCGGCCTGGCCCGCTTCGGTGGTTTGGAACCGACGGTCGTGTGCCGGCTCCGTCTTCGCGATACCGTCAAGCGCGGATTCCTGGACTTCACGAACGGTTCCCTGCGGCGACGAAGTTATACGCCGGCCAGGGGCCGGTCAGCGTCATGTCCGCTCCCGCGTTCGCACACGTGACGGACTGCCGGCGGGCTTCCGCCTTGAAGCGCGCGCGGGATCCGGCAGTCACGAGGAACGCCGCCTCGAGGATCGGCGGATTCGACCCCGGTTCGGACCGGCGATCTCGCCGCTGCGTGTCGCGTGCGAGCCTGCGCAGTCGATCGAATGCGGCATCCGCAGCCGCGATCGCTTCCACGCGGGCATTTCGTGCCGCGTCGCGGGCATGTTTTCGGGCGAGCAGGAAAGCCGTCCCTCCCTTCGCTGCGGGCGTTGCGCGACGGCCCGCCGTCGCTCGCGTCTGGGCCGCTGCAGCCGAAGGCGTGACGCGGATGCCCCATTCCTCGCATCCGGCAATGTGGCGCATGGCGCGGACGAGCGTGCTTCGGCGCGCGCGGAGGTCGGCAGTGGCCTTGTCGACCGACGAGAACATCGTGAACAGCTTCATTGGCAGCACGGTCACGTTGCGCATGCGCGCAAAGTGCTCGACCACGCGCTCGTGACGAACGGCGGCGTCGGAGACCCACGCGAGATCCCGCAATCGTCGCTCGAGTCGTGGCGGGCCGTAGGTATCGAGTGGCACGTTCGCGGCGACGACCCACAACTGTTCGGCTACCTTCACCAGCTCCGGTCGTGTTGCCCCCTCAAGTCCGGGTGGTATGCGAGTCAGCGGAGGCCGTCGCGCTGCCCTGACGAGGCAGTAGAGATACACCGCGGTGGTCGCAGTCATGTGTTGATGGTCCGCCAGGAAGTTGCC
This sequence comes from Acidobacteriota bacterium, assembly GCA_046726015.1. Taxonomy (GTDB): domain Bacteria; phylum Acidobacteriota; class Vicinamibacteria; order Vicinamibacterales; family 2-12-FULL-66-21; genus QHWT01. The sequence continues at coordinate 22,127 of JBKOZS010000068.1, read as the reverse complement.
CAGTGCGCCAGTGCTGCGGCGCCATGTGGCGGCGGCACTTCGGCCGGGGTCTCGATGATAGCGTAAGGCCGGCGGCCTCGTAGTCCCTTGAGAAGGGCCACAATCTCGCGCGACTCCGTGCGCTTGATGCTCTTGCAGCGCGCGCACGTGCCGGCGCCGGCCGCGTTGACGATCACGCCGCCAATCGTGATGCCGAGACGTCCCAGCGCATGCTGCAGGCGAATGGTCTCGGCGCGGGGCAACGCTGCCGCGCGCGTCACGATCACGAATCGCGTTTGGGCCTCGTCGCGCAAGACTCCTTCCAGGCGCCGCAACCGTTTCGAGAGCTGCACCAGGAGTTCGGCCAGCGGGCCGGCGCCAACGATCCGGTGGTACTTGAGCAGGATCGCCATCAGCGCCTGCGTCCAGTCGCGGAGTACGGCGGGTGTTTCCAGCAGCCGCAGCGCATGACCGGTGGGCGCCGTGTCGGACACGATCGTGTCAGCCACGTGCGGCGAGCCGGCGAGCGCTTCCGCGACTTCGGCGATTGCGGTCACCTCGTCGATGCCAGGGGGCGCGAGATCGATCAGCTGGCGGAACGCCGCGCGGTCCGCACCGACCTGGATCGCACCGCGCGCGAGGGTCGCGAACGCGCTGTCCACGGAATCGAGGTAGCGTTCGCGAAAGCTCACAAGGTTGGCCGCCGCGTCGATCTCGCGGACGAGCAGGTTCGCCGGCCCACCCGGGATTGCCACTGCACTATCGCCGACGCGCGTCCCGAGCACGTCCCCGAGGGAATGCGCGGGGTCGCTGGACAACAGGAGGATGCGCCGGCCGGGCTGCGCCGCCGCGATGTTCAGCGCGTATGCCGCCGCACATGTCGACTTGCCAACCCCTCCCTTGCCACCAAAGAGGATCCAGCGCAGCTGCGCCGACTGTGTAAACCAGCGACTGGGGTCTGACCCCGGTGTCCGGGAACGGACGGTGGGGTCAGACCCCAGGTCGCGGGCGCGCACGCGGCGTTCGAGCGGGGGCGCAGTCTTCGGGGGGACCCATGGCGCCATCGATACCGCAACGGCTCGTAGCGCGTTGATCCCGCGTGGTTCCACGGTCAGCTGCGGGAGCGCGAGAATCTCCATTTCGCCGAAACGCGACGCGACCGGCTGAACCGCGCGCGCTTCGAACCGTCGTCGCGCGTCGCACCACTCGCAGGAGGTGGGCGGACGCGGAGTCATGCGGTTGATCAGCAGCGATCCGACCGCCAGGCCGTCACGCGCGAGTGTCGCGACGGCATCGCTCGTCTCTTCCAACGCCATCGGCTCTGGCAGCGTGACCCAGGTAATCCACGTCCGGGATTGATCGCGCAGCCGGGCTGCCAGCGAGCGCCCGTCACGATCGATCTCTGCGATCAGCGCGTCCGCCGTGTCCGCCGTGTACTGATGCTGCAGTGCGCTGACCACGGCGCGATGGTGAGACTGCAGGCTGTCCAGGAGCTCGGCAACCCGTTCGAGCAGGACCGGAGTCGACAACAGCCTCAACGTGTGACCCGTTGGCGCGGTATCGACAACGACCTCGTCGTAGCCCTCGGCAACACGATCGATCTCGAGCAGGCCGATGACCTCGTCGATCCCGGGCAGCGACAATTTCAGCAGCCGACCGACATCCTCCTCGTCGAGATAGGTACCGCGCAGGGCGATTGCGGCGAGCAGGTCACGCCGCGGCGCGAGCCATCGATCGAAGGCACGGGTGGCGTCGAGATCGACGACGTGCAGGCGCCTGACGGCTGCAACTGGACGGGGCGTGGAAGCGACCCGCATCCCGAGGATGTCGCCGAGAGAAGAGGCCGGGTCCGTGGAAACGAGCAGGGTCCGCTTGGTGCGGGCAGCGCCGATGGCGAATGCGACCGCGCAGGTGGTCTTCCCGACGCCTCCCTTGCCGCCGACGAAGGTGAAACACGGAAGCCGGAAGCCTTCCGTCTTCCGTCTTCTGGCTTCCGTCTTGTTCCTAGTGTTCGTCGCCCTCAAAGGTCGCTTCGATGCCGGTGACCCTCACGTCGCGCTGGCTGATGACGGCAGGCTCGCCGCCGCGCTGACGCGTCTTGATCTCGCGGATGCGCGCGATGATCTCCGCTTCGAGTTCGTCGAACTCTTCCTGGCTCATCTCGCCCAGCTCGACACGCATCTGTGCGGCGAGGAGCTGCTCGCGCAGCTTGCCGTCGTCGTTCAGCTCGGTCTCAACAGCGGCCGCAATCTTGTCGAGAACGAACCGAATACCGCCGATCAGCAGCGAGTCGATGATCAACATGTCTTAGGACTCGGGACTCGGGACTCGGGACTCGGGACTCGGGACTCGGGACTCAGGACTCGCGACTCAATGTGCCCGTTCGAGCTTCAAGCGAATGTTCACGAAATTGTACGGCGGCCACGGCCCGGTATACTTGAACGTCAGCTTGTCGTACTGCTGGCCGATTTCCTTGACGCGCGCGTCGAACGCCTGTTCCATTTCACGCGCGACAAGGAACGCCGCGTTCATGATCATCTTGTCGCCGATCGGCTTGTTCGAACGTGAGGCGACCGATACGCTCCTGAGCGCGTCGAAGATCTCCGCGACGTAGCGCTCCGACCGCGACTGCAGCGCTCCGTCGATCAGCCGGCCGTACTGCATGCGCGCGAAGTACGTGGAGCCCTTCTGCGAGGAGATCTCGCTCTTCAGGCGCCGGATGTCCTCGTCCTCTTCTTCGATCTCGCGAACGATCTGATCGCGGTCCCAGAGCACCTTCAGCCCGAACTCGAACTTCCCCTGCATCTTGTTCAGCACGTCGCTGAACGCGTCGTACGCCGAGCGCAGCAGCTCGATGATGTCGTCGTTCGTTTTGAAGACCGTACCGAACGACATCGGGATCACGGTGTGCTTCTGCATCACCGTCTCGTTCACCTGCTGGTGCCGCAGCACGTTCTCACGCGTCGGGTCCTGCACCACGATTGGCGTGTTCGAGACGACGGCCGCGATGTCCCGGTAGTGAACCGTGTGCACCTCGGATGGATCGGGCCCGAGCCCCAGCGGCCCAAAGCTGAGCGACGTCTCGGAACGAATGACGCAATACACGTACTTGCCTTCGGTGGAGTCCTCGCGGCGCGCGCTGGCCGAGGGCACGCGCACACGCTCCAGTTTCCGGCGTGATGTTTCTACCGTCGGGGCAGCAGACCGGCGCGGCGTCTCGACTTTCCGCGCGCTCGATGCGACCTTGGTGGACTTCACTCCCTTGCCCGGCTTCTTCACTGATTTGCCCATCGACCGACTCTGTCTCAGCTTCGTTTCTTGGACGTTCGCGTCGCGCGTGCATCTTCCCGGCGCGACTGCGGCTCGAGTAACCGTTTGATCTCCGCAACCAGAGCGTCCGGGAGGCACGGTTTCGTGACGAACGCATCGCATCCCGCCTGCCGCGCGCCTTCGGCATGCCCCGCCAGCGCGTGGCCGGTCAGCGCGACGATCGGGATGTGACCCGTGCGGGCGTCCCCCTTCAAACGCCGGGTGGCTTCCCAGCCATCCATTCTCGGCAGCGCCAGATCCATCAGGATGATGTCGGGCATCAGCGTCTGCGCCTTTTCGATGGCTTCGACGCCGTTGGTCGCCTCTGCCACCTCGAAGCCGGAGAACTGCAAATATGCCGAGTACATTTCGCGCGCGTCGGGATAATCCTCTACCACGAGCACGAGCGGCTGGGCCCGGGTAGTGGTCATCGACGTTTGGCCTTCACCGGAATACGGAGCGAGAATGTTGAACCCTTGCCAGTCTGGCTTTCGAGCTCTATCAAGCCGCCAAGCATATGCGAGAGCCGCCGGCAGATCGAGAGTCCCAGGCCGGTGCCGCCATACCCTCGCGCCGGTGAACTGTCGAGCTGTCGAAAGTCCTCGAAGACTCTCGCTTGATCGTCTGCAGCAATGCCGACGCCCGTGTCCCGCACGGCCATGACCACCTGCTTGCTCCGCGCATCGTAGGACGCGGACATCGTCACTGAACCGGTCGGCGTGAACTTCAACGCGTTGCTCAACAGGTTCAGCAGGATCTGTTTGATCTTCTGGCGATCCGACCGCAGCGGCGGGACCCTGTTCCGCACCTTCGATTCGACCTTGATATTGGAGCGCCGGATGATCGGCTCCAGCTCCGACATGACCTCGTCGACGAGTTCCGGGACGCCGAACTTCGTGACGTTGAGCGGCATGCGGCCGGCCTCGATTCGGGTGATATCGAGGATGTCGTTGATCAGCGCGAGCAAGTGCTTCGCGTTCGAATCGATGCGGGACAGGCTCTTGCGCTGTGCCTCGCTCACCTGCCCCGTGACGTTGTGCAGCAGCATGTGCGTATAGCCCAGGATCGCGTTCAACGGCGTCCTGAACTCGTGCGACATGTTGGCGAGGAACTGCGATTTGAGCGCGGAAGCCTGTTCGAGCGCGATGTGCTGCCGCCGCAGCAGCTCGTTCTGTTCGGCGAGTTCCGCCGTGGCTTCCTGGACGTTGCGCTCGAGTTCCTGTGACGCTTCCTTCAGCTGTTCGTACAGGCGGGCTTTTTCAATGGCTTCAGTCAGGTCGTGAAGAATCGTCACGACCCACATCAACTCTCCCTGCTCCGACAGGATCGTGCCGGCAAGCGCTTCCACGGGCAGCGGCCGGCCGGTGACGGGATCCGCGAGTTGAATCTCGCCGCGATAACGCTGCTCGCCCGAACGCGTGAGCACGTTCGAGACAAACGACGTCAGGTTCGCGCCGTTGGCGCGCACCCGGCGCACCGCCGCTTCGTCGTCGATCCCCGGCGCATTGAACAGCCGCTCGGCCGGCGTGTTCATCAGGACGATGTCCCCTTCCTGGTCGGTGACCAGGATGGGGTCCGCCACTGAGTCGATGATCAGGTCCAGCCGATGACGCTCGTCGCGCACTTCTGCCTGCGCGATGCGCAGCGTGCGGTAGCTCTCCTCGATCTCTTCCTTCGCGCGGGCGAGGTCCGTCACGTTCCGGAGGATGGACACGACGTACGTGCCCTGCCGTTCATCTTTCGCGCGCGAGCTCAAGAGCTCGAACAGCAGGTCGGAACCTTCGAGCGGATCGACGAGCAGCAGTTCTCGGCGCGCGAGTTCCGCCATGCCGACCGCGCTGGTGGACAACGCGGCCGAGAACAGCATGTTGTTCAGCGCCACCGCCCGCCGCCACCCTTCACTGGCTTCCTCTGGCGCCGCGAACAGCTTTTCCGCGTGGCTGTTCGCGATGATCAGTTTCCCTTCGGTATCGGTCAGCAGGATCGGATCGGTAACGGCGTTGATGATGCTGTAGAGCAGCATCCGCTCCTGTCCGAACCGCGTCTCCGCAAGGACCTGACGGCTGAGGAGCCGGGACACTTGCTTTCCGAGCGTGCGACCGAGCCAGAGCGCGTCTGGCGAGAGCTCAGGGCCCGACGCGTTGACGAGAAGGAGACCCTGACCGGCTTCGTGCTCGTCGGCCCGCAAAGGAATGGCGTAAAACGACCGGGCGTCCATCGGTGCTCGATGCGGAAGGGTCAGCCCTTCGATGAACACCGGCTGCCGGCTGTTCAGCGCATCGACGAGCGGATGCGTCGCTTCGTTGCGGCTCAGGGTGAAATCGACGATGGCGCTCCCTGGCACGCCGTGTTCGGCGACCAGCAACATCTCGTGCGAGATCGCCTCAACGATCAGCACGACAGCCTGCGAAACCGGGGCATGGCCGACGAGCCAGTCGAGCGAACGGCGCGCGGACTCCTGCAGGTCGATACTCGCCAGCAAAAACTCGAGGAGCGTGAGCTTTGCGTCGGTCTCGAACCCGGGTACCGGCACCGCCGGTGCGGCCACGCGCGGCACGGGTGTTTATTCCTCGCTCTTCCGACGCCGCGCCCGGCGGCGCTTGGAGGCCGCGACTTCCGCTCGCAGCGCCACGTTCTCGGCGATCAGCTCCTGGTTCTTCGACGGGACCTCAGCCACGGGAGTCGGCCGCGACATAGGGGCAACCTGGCTGACCGCCTCGGAGTACTTGAGGTAGGTGTCGATTGAGGCCACCACGACGCGAGCTTCGACGGTGATCAGGTCGATGCCGACGAGAGAGACGCGAACCCACGCGTCGATGACGATGCCCTTGTCGAGGACCCGATCCAGAACGTCAATGAGACTTGTGCCGCCTGGTGCGCGTTCAACTGCCATGCTCTGTACTCCTGCCCCTCAGAGAAGCCAGATTCATCAGCGCCGGCGGCGGGATCCGCCACGCGTCGCGGTAAGCGCATCGACTCGTGCCTGCAGTTGCCGAATCTCCGCGCGGAGACTCTCGTGTTCCGCCAGGCTCTCCCGCGGCTTCCCCGCGGACAGGTCGCGGTCGTACCGCCACCAGTCGAGTCCGATCTCCTGCGCTTTGTCCAACGAGCACACCAGAAGGCGGATCCGAATTGTGAGAAGCTCTACCTCAGCCAGTGACACTCGGATGTCACCAGCCACAACAAGTCCCTTGTCGAGCACGCGGTCGAGAACGTCGACCAGGCCGGTGCCGCGATGATGTGACCCTGGAAGCTCGAGAGCCATGAGGCAGCGACTATAGCGCACGCCCTGAGGGCGGGCAACCAAGCGGGGCGGGTTTTCCCACCCTCAGGGGCGCCATGTTGAGCTAACCTCGCTCCGAGATCGCCTCGACGAGTTCCCCCGTCTTGCGGTCCTGATGAACGCGGGTGGCAATGTCGGCCTGCGAGACAATGCCGGTCAGCTTCCCGGTCGCATCGACGACCGGGACACGCCGGATTTGCCGCTGGGCCATCACCTGAACCGCCTCATCCATATCATCGTCCTCGCGAACCGAGACCGGGTTGGGGGTCATGGCATCCTTGACCTTCGCGGACCGCACATCGCCTCCGGCTGCGACGACCTTCACGACGATGTCGCGATCCGTGACCATGCCAATGAGACGCTGCTGGCCCGGGTCGACGACGGGCAGCGAGCCAATGTCTTCCTTACGCATCGTGTCCGCTACGCTGACAATCGAATCGTCGGCGCGACACGAAACAGGGTTTGACGTCATGATTTCCCGGCTTTTTGCCATGTATCCTCCTTGACTGTGCACGGAGGAGGGAAATACGCAAAAAGAGTGCTAGCCCGAGCGGAGCTCGCGTTTGAGGATCTTTCCGGTCGCATTGGTGGGGAGCGTATCGCGGAACTCGACGTACCGCGGGTACTTGTAGGCGGCGACTTGCTCGCGCGACCATTCGATTAATTCCACTTCTGTAAGGGTAGTTGAGGGACGCCGTACCACGAACGCTTTGATCTCCTCCCCTAAGCGCTCGTCGGGAACACCCACAACCGCACACAGCGCCACCGCTGGATGCGTCATGAGCACTTCCTCGATCTCGCGCGGATACACGTTGAACCCGCCGCGCAAAATCATGTCTTTCTTGCGATCGACAATCGACAGGTACCCGTCGTCGTCGATGACGCCGATGTCGCCCGTGTGGAACCAGCCGCCGCGAAGGGCTTCCGCTGTTTCCGCCGGCCGGCCGTAATACCCTTTCATGATGTTCGGCCCGCGGGCCACCACTTCACCGCGGACGCCGCGCGGCACGGGGCGATCGTCTTCATCCAGGCAACGGATCTCCACGCCGAAGATGGGCAGGCCGACGGTTCCGGGCTTCGATGGGCGATGTAACTGGTTGAACGAGAGTACTGGCGCCGTCTCTGACAGGCCATAACCCTCGAGGACGCGTGTTTTGAACGCCGCCTCGAATCCGCGCAGCACTTCGAGAGGCATTGGCGCGCCGCCGGAGACGCAGACGCGGAGTGACCGGGCGGCGGCTGAAAGGTCCGTGCCGCTCGTCCGCGCGTGCTGAAGCAGCGCCCAATACATAGTTGGCACGCCAATCCAGACCGCGATCTGCTCGCGCGCGAATGCCTCCAGCACGGAGGCTGGATCGAAACGAGGATGCAGAACCAGACGCATCCCGCCATAGAGACCCGCGTTCATCTGGCACGTCTGGCCGGTCGAATGAAACAACGGCAGGGTGATGAGGCCGGCGCTCTGCCCGGTGCCCGGATCGAGCGCAGGAGCGAACATGTCGAAGGAAGCGATCGCGTTCGTCACCATGTTGGCGTGCGTCAGCTCGGCGCCCTTCGGCTGACCTGTCGTTCCGGAGGTGTAGAGAATGACCGCGGTATCGGTGAGCTGTCGCGGAGGGGACGTGAAGGCGTCGACGGGCTCCTTCATGAGTGCGAGGATGGACAGCGCTTCGGTGGCTGGCGCACGCGCTGGATCGAGCGGCATGACGATCAGCGAGCGGCAGCCTGCTTCGTCACATGCGGCTCGCGCCATTGCACCCATCGGGAGCTCCGGCGTCCCTTCAAAGGCCACCATCGCCCGCGCGCCGCTATCGCGCAGGTGATAGGCGATCTCGCGTGGCTTGAGCAGCACGTTAATCGGGACGACGATGCCACCTGCCTTGAGAATGCCGAAGTAGGCAATCGGAAACCACGGCACGTTCGGGCACGAGAGTAAAACGCGATCGCCGGGCGTAATGCCGATCGAGGCCAGGCCAGCTGCAACGCGGTTCGTCCGCGCATCGAGCTCTGCGTAACTGAGGTGGTGAGCGCCGCACGTAATGGCAACGCGTTCGGGGAGCAGGCGTGCAGAGTGCTCCAGGACGGAGGACAGGTTCAGCATTACGCGAGTTCGCGCGCGGCGGCAAGCGCACGTTCGAATGCCAGGTCGCGCGTGCGCACACCCAGCTCCTCGCCAATGAGCGCCGTGAGCGTGCCGTCTCCGAGAGGGACGACGCGCGCGGTGCCCTTCTCACCATCAACGGACGCCTGCAGGCAACTGCGCGTCGACGGTAAATGCAGCGTGATCGTCATGCGATCACCAGACAACAGCACTCGCTCGAGCGGCGACTTCAGATGTCCGGACACCTGCCGGATCGAGATCTGGTTCGAGGCCGGCCAGCGCAGGCTCGTCCGCAGCCATCCGGCGAACAACCGCGCGGACGGGAGATCCGACGCGTCGATCGACAGTCGCGTGAAACTTGGAATGGCTTCACGCACGCGCGCCGTATCGAACAGGTGTGCGAGCACGGCACGCCATTTCGTCAGGCGCGTCCAGCGCAGATCCGTAACGGCAGTCTTCTCGAAAAACGATGGCGCACTGGCCCAGGTGTCGTCCGGCTTTTCCGTATCGAGCACCAGCCGATCGGCCAGTCCCGCCACGTCGTTCAGCGCCTCGAGCGATCCGCCGCGCCACCACACGAGCGCGGGCAGGCTGGAGAGCCGCAGGGCGGCAACCGCATTGTCGATGTAGCGTGGCGCCAGATCGACAATCGCTATCGTGTTCTCCGTGACGCGGGCAATCGGGGCCGCCTTGTCTCCTTCCGCAATAAGAATGGTGCGTACGCCCCGCACTTCGCTCAGTTGCTCGAGCGCCTCCGCTGCTGGTGGCAACCGCTCGATATGGCCGACGACGACGACGGTTGCGATCAGCGCGCGCGCAGGCGCGCGGCCGCGACCGCGGCCGTCGCTGAGGAGCCGCGACATGACCATTTCGATTTCGGCGAACAGGACTTCCTTGCCGGCGGGCAGCAACTGGGCGATCGGCTTGGCGCTCACAGGGTCCTCCAGCGGCGGCCATCGGCGGCAATCATCGCGTCCGCTTCGCGCGGATTCCACTGGCCCGCTTCATACATGGGAATGGAGCTCGTTCCGGCTGCGCGCCAGGCCTGGTGGACCGGCGTAATCAGCGCCCACGACGCTTCGACGAAGTCATGCCTCGCGAACAGTGTCGTATCACCAAGCATCGCATCGAGCAGCAACGTCTCGTACGCTTCCGGCACCGCCCTTCCGAACGCGCTGCCGTAGCGGAAGTTCATCATGACGGGCGCCAGCTGCATGCGGCTGCCTGGCAATTTCGCTTCGAAGCGAACCGAGATGCCTTCGTCGGGCTGCACGTTCACGACGAGCAGGTTCGAGGCAATCGGCGTCGGACTGAGGCGCTTGAAAATGTGCAGCGGGGGGCGTCTGAACTGGATTGCAATCTCCGTGCTTCGCTTGGCCAGCCGCTTGCCGGTCCGCATGTAGAACGGCACGCCAGCCCATCGCCAGCTGTCGAGCAGAAGCCGCAAGGCAACGTGGGTCTCCGTGACGGACGTAGGGCTGACGCCTTCTTCCTCACGATAGGCCGGCACCTCTTCACCGTTCACCCAGCCACTCGCGTACTGCGCGCGAATCACGCCGTTCGCCCTGCCATCGTCCTCGAGCAGTGGCTGGATGGACAGGACCGCGTCGAGCTTGCGATCGCGCACGTTCTCGGCGGAAAAAGTGATTGGCGGCTCCATCGCGATGAGCGACAGGAGCTGCATCAAGTGGTTCTGCACCATATCGCGCAGCGCCCCTGCGTGCTCGTAGTAGGCGGCGCGGCGCTCGACTCCCACGGTCTCCGCCGCGGTGATCTGCACGTGATCGATATAACGCCGGTTCCAGACCGGTTCGAACATGCCGTTCGCGAAGCGGAAGACCAGCAGGTTCTGAACGGTCTCTTTGCCGAGGTAGTGGTCGATGCGGAAAATCTGCGACTCGTCGAGATGCTTGTGCAGCAGCGCATTGAGCGCGCGCGCGCTGTCGAGATCAGTCCCAAACGGTTTCTCAACGATCACACGGCGGTAGCCGACCGGCGTCGCCGCTTTGGTGAGACCCGCGGCGCCCAGCTGCTCGGCGACTGTTCCATAGACCGTCGGCGGAATGGCGAGATAGAACAGCACGCCGTCAGGCGCTTCTCCCTCCTGGATCTTCTTCGCAAGGCGTGCATACAACCCCTGGTCGTCCATCTCTCCAGCGAGATACGAGATGCGGCGCGCGAGCGCCGCCGACACCTCATCGGGCTTCTCCACATCCGCGAATTCCTTCAGGCTGTCGTGGAACTGGCGACGGAACTCTTCGTCGGTCATCGCGGTGCGCGCAACGCCGATGACCGAGAACCGGGCCGGCAGGCGCTGGCCTCGCGAGAGCTGATACAGCGCCGGCAGCAGCTTGCGCCGCGTGAGATCGCCAGACGCACCGAAAATGACAAGGGTCGTCGAATCCGGGGTCGGCTCGATGCGAAGGCCATCGAGCAGCGGATTGGATCCGCTGCCGGGCACGTCGGACATGAAGGGGACTATATCAAGGGCTCAGGACTTAGGGCTTAAGGCTCAAGGCGGGCTCAGGGCTTACGGCTCAGGGTTGCGGATCACGCTGACTCATGCCCTGGGCCGCGTAACCTTGAGCCACCCTGAGCCCTGAGCCTTGAGCCTTGAGCCCTTCACTTGTGTTCGCTGAGATACTTGAGCGCCTTCGGCGTGCCGAGCAGGCGCAGTTGGCGCAGCGCCTGGCGACGCAGGACCGGGTCCTTCTCCGTGTCCGCAATCTTGATCAGTTGATCTTCGTCCTTCGCAGCCAGGAGCGCCGTGAGCACGGCGCTTCGCGACTCGGCTGGCGCCTGCACGTACAGCATCCCGAGCTGCTCGCGTGCGCCGGTGCGTCCCAGCGTGACGATCGCGGTGTTTCGCACGAAGGTGTCTGCTTCAGTTCGTGCAATGCGCAGCAGCGCAACCCTGTCCGCGCGCGCTCCAAGTGACGACACGACCTCGCGCTTGATGCGCGGATTGTCAGATGCGGTCGAGTACACCTGCATCAGTTCCGAGCTGACGTTGTCCGTGCTGACCCGACCGAGTTCGCGAATCGCGGCAATCCGCACCTGGACCGGCCCGCGCTTGGCCACTTCAACGATGGTGTTGTGCGCATCAGGGCGCACCGACTGTCCGAGCACGAAAACCGCGCGCCGCGCATCGGCGGGATTGCCGGCGTCGAGCGCAATGTCCTTCAGCAGCGGGATCACCCGTTCGGGGTGTGCTTCCAACAACCCGCTCAACGCCTGGATGCGCAGATCGGTGTCTGGCTCGAACGGCGCCGGCACCCAGACGGCCGATTCGTCCGGCGGCAATGTCGGCCATGCGACAGCGCCGAGGCTCTTGCGATAACCCGGCGCAAAGGGGGCCGGCGGGCTGACCGGCGCTGGGGGCGCGGGCACTCCTTCTACCGCGACCGCTGGCGGCGTTGGTGGCGCCGGCTGCTCGGGCACCGGCAGTCTTCCGCGCTTCCCTGCCGGACGTACAGGCGGCGGTGTGGCGGCAACCGGCGTGGGAGCCACGGGAGGCGCCGGGGGGGCAGCGGTCCACCACAGGAAGTCGTCCCGCCGCAGCCGCTGAGCGATCTCGATGCGCAGCGATCGTGCGGGGCGGACCCACCGGCTCGATGGGAAGTCGCGCTCGAGACGCGCAATGGTCTCGACGGCCGCCGCTTGATCACCAACCTGGTTCTCGCTGTGCGCCAGCCAGAAGAGTGCCTCGGCGCGATTGGGTTCCTTCGCGTCCGCGACTACCGCCTTGAGCTCGGTGACCGCGCGCAGCCACTGCTCGTCCGCGATGAGATCCTTCGCCCGTCCCAGCCGCTTCGAATCGGGTGCCGGTGCTGCAGACAGCACGGCCGCACCGAGCCATATCGAGACGACAACCGTCGTGAGTGTTCGCATCATCATCTGCCTAAATGCCTGTAGTACCGACAACCTGCATCTTGACCATCAGGTCGCGCTTCGTAATCAACCGCTGCACGCGTGCCAGCGACTCGCGATCCGCATGATCGCTGAGGGATGCCTGCAGCAGCACCGTTTCGAGATCGCCCATCACGCGGGCCAGCTCGTTCATGCCGCGATCTTCGGCCGCCAATCGATACAGCCGCGTGTCGGGCAGCAGGGAGCCGGCCAGGTCGCGTTCGTACTCCCAGTCGGCGGGCGCCGTGTGCTCCGGATCGCGCGTCGCCAGTCCAAGCACGACGAGCTTCGATCGCTCGAGATGCTCTTCGCTCATTACGACGAGCCCTTTGTCTCGCGACGCGGTAGTCACCACCGGGGCGGCCGGCTGAACGGCCGCAGGCGCGTCGGTCACAACCGCACCTGGGCCCGTGGGCGCCGCCGGTCGCACTCGTGACGTGATGATGACGCCGATAGTCACCAGCGCCAGCATCGCGGCCACTGCAACGATCGCGCGGAGCGATCGGCGACGAACCGGAGGGGTTGCGCCGGGCTTCAGATCGCACGCTTCGTCCAACCGGCGCATGAACCCTGACCAGTCGCCCGCCGGAGGCGCATCGACACGCGGACCAGACAGCGCGCGACGAACCGCACGCAAGTCCTCCAGCCGCTGGCGGCACTCCGCGCATCCACGCAGGTGCGCCGCAACGCGCGCGGTATCGACCGCGTCGAGCTCGTCGTAGAAATACAGTTCGACGTCGGGCGTGTCCCAGAGATGACAGACTGTCATGCCCGCCCTCCCGCAACGCGCCGCGATCCAGCGATCGCGCGGATCTCGCGGAGTTCATGGATCACATCATCCGATCGACGACCTGGTGCGATTGATCCGTGCGATCCGTGCGATCCGTGGCCTGCCTGCATGGATCCGTGTGATCCGTGAGATCCGTGGCGTAGTTCCTGGCTCAGCGCAGCGCGCAGGCGGTGGACCGCTGCATGCAGCTGGCGCTTGACCGTGCCCTCGGCGAGACCGAGGGCCGTGGCAATTTCAGACAATTTCAACCCTTCGTGGTGCCGCATCGTGAACACCAGCCGTTGTCCGGGCGGCAGTTTCGCGACTTCCGCCTGGACGGCCTCTCCAATCTGTCCGCCGTAGGTCCGGGCCTCGGGGTCCGGTCCTTCCTCCGGCGTGTTCAGCATCCGTGTTTCCGCATCTTCCGTGAACGGCGCCCATCCTGCCGGCGCGGAGCGGCGGCGATGATCGATGCATGCATTCATCACGATGCGATACAGCCATGACGTCAGCTGGGCATCGTAGCGGAACCGGTCGAGGGACCGGAACACCTTGATGAATACGTCCTGCGCGATGTCTTCTGCGTCGTGATGATTGCCGGCGAACTGGTAGGCGACGCGATACACCATGACGCGATGCCGCTCGACGAGCGCATGGAAGGCGGACGCATCGCCGGCCGCCGCGCGGGCCACGAGGTCCGAATCTGCCGACGAGAGCGGGCCGCCGTTCACTGTCAGCAGTATGACGTCGGAGCGGAGCTTACGGTTGATCAGGTACCGAGGTCCGAGGTCCGAGGTCCGAGGCCCGAGGCCCGGGGCTCGAGGTCCGTCGTGAGGTCGAGGTTCGTTCGAGGTCCGGCATCGCCGCCAAGACCCGAAACGCTGCCCATTTCAGCGGTAAGTACCTGAGTGCCACGGCCTTGCGAACCTGGGATCTCGAGCCTCGGCCCTCGGCACGCTGTTATACTGGTGAGATGCACGGAACCCTGACCGGCTCTTCTAGCGTCGCCAACGCGCTCAGGCGCAATGTCGCCATCATCGCCCACGTCGACCACGGCAAGACGACCCTGGTAGACGGCCTCCTGCGCCAGAGCGGGACGTTCCGCAGCAACGAGCGCGTTGCCGAGCGGGCGATGGACAACACCGACCTCGAACGCGAGCGCGGCATCACCATCCTCGCCAAGAACACCGCCGTCCACTTCAACGACGTCACCATCAACATCGTCGACACGCCGGGCCACGCGGATTTTGGCGGCGAGGTCGAACGCACGCTGGCGATGGTCGACGGTGTGATGCTGCTGGTGGACGCGTCCGAAGGGCCGCTGCCGCAGACGCGGTTCGTGCTGCGCAAAGCGCTGGAGCGCCGCCTCCCCCCGATTGTCGTCATCAACAAGATCGACCGGCCGGACGCGCGCATCAAGGAAGTGCTGAACGAGATCTACGACCTCTTCATCGATCTCGACGCCACGGAGGAACAGCTCGAGTTCCCGATTCTTTACACGAGCGCGAAGGCCGGGACGGCAACGCTCAACATGGAGGAGCCCGGAAAGGACCTGCGGGCGCTCTTCGACGCGATTCTCGCTCACGTGCCGCCGCCGCGCGGTAATCCGCAGGCCCCGCTGCAGATCCTCGTCGCGAACCTGGATTCGAGCGATTACCTGGGGCGCATTGCTGTCGGCCGTGTGTTCCACGGCCGGGTGAAGGTCGGCGATCCGGTTTCCGTCTGCAAGCTTGATGGCACGTTCCAGGAGACGCGGATCACGAAGCTGTTTGCATTCGAGGGACTGAAGCGCGTCGATGTCGACGAAGCGGCCGCCGGTGACATCGTCTGCCTCGCGGGCATCGAAGACATCACGATCGGCGAAACGATTGCCGACATCGAGCACCGCAAGGCGATGCCCGCAATCGCGGTCGACGAGCCGACGGTGTCGATGATCTTCGGCGTGAACACGTCGCCAATGTCAGGCCGCGAAGGACAATTCGTCACCTCGCGGCAGATCAAAGATCGGCTCGATCGCGAACTGCTTGGCAACGTGTCGATCCGCGTGGAGCCGACCGACACGCCGGAGCAGGCGAAAGTTCTCGGACGCGGCGAGCTGCAGCTGTCGATCCTCATCGAGATGATGCGGCGCGAAGGATACGAGCTGCAGGTCTCGCGTCCCGACATCGTCACCAGGCAGGTGAACGGGCAGATGGTGGAGCCCGTTGAGGATCTCGTTGTCGACGTTGCCGAGGAATTCCAGGGGGTCGTCATCGCGCAGGTCGGCACGCGCCGCGGGACGATGACGAAAATGGTGAATCACGGCAGCGGGCGCGTCCGCCTGGAGTTCCGCATTCCGGCGCGCGGCTTGATCGGGTTCCGTTCGCAGTTCCTGACGGAAACCAAGGGCACCGGCATCATGAATCACCTTTTTGCCGGCTGGGAACCGTGGCACGGCGCGATTCCGGCACGCAACACCGGCGCGCTCGTCGCCGACCGCGCTGGCGCGGCCACCGCCTATGCGATCTCGAACCTCCAGGATCGCGGCGAAATCTTCATCGAGCCCTCAGAGAAGGTCTACGAGGGGATGATCATCGGCGAGAACGCCCGCGCCAACGACCTCGACGTCAACGTCACGAAGGAAAAAAAGCAGACGAACATGCGCGCGTCGACCGCCGACGAAGCCGTCCGCCTGATTCCGCCGCGCAAGCTCGGACTCGAACAGGCAATCGAGTTCATCAACGATGACGAGCTCGTGGAAGTGACTCCGAAGAGCATCCGCCTGCGGAAGCGCGTTCTCGCGGGGAACATGCGACCGAAGCGAAGCATCGAGTGAACGGCTCACGCCGTGAGCCCTGAGTCGTGAGCCCTGAGCCGCGCCTCCCGTCACGCAATCGTCACCACGTTGACGCGATTGCTCCGCGAGGCGAGAAATTTCTCGAGGTCCTGCCACGACACAACGACGCTCGCGGTGTTGATGTTGGGGTGAAAGATCAGCCGTTCGGCGCCGCGCAGGTCCGCGTCGATCAACACGCGGACCGACCCGTCGTCGTCGTTGATCAAGCCAAACGGTGAGACGGAACCCGGCGTGAGCCCCAGCTCGTTCATGAGCCGCTCGGGAGATCCAAAGCTCAGTCGGTCGTCGCCGACAAACTTCACAATCTGCCTCAAGTCGGCGGCCTTGGAGATCTCCAGGATCACCAGGTAGTGCCGATTGCCCTTCTTGTTGCGCAGAAACAGGTTCTTACACTTCGTACCGGCCAGCGACGCCCAGTGCACGGCGGCTTCTTCTGCTGTAAATACTGGCGGATGCTCGTAGCGTTCGTAGCGGATGCCCAGCGCATCAAGCGCCGCATACACCTGTGGTGCGGGATCCACACGTTATTGTTGATCGGCAGAAACGTCCCCCCGCCTCAGCACCTCCACTCGAACACGGCTGAGACCATCCCGCACGAAACCAAGCCGGCGTGCTGCCGCCCTGGACACGTCGATAATGCAGCCCTTCCGGTGATTGCGTCCGTACGGCCCGCGATCGATGATGCGCAGGACAACGTTCCGTCCGTTCTCGAGGTTGGTCACGCGGACGAGAGAGCCGAGCGGCAGAGTGCGATGGGCAGCCACCAGCTCTCGCTGGTCGAAGACTTCACCACTCGCGGTGCGATCGCCGTGGAACCCGGGCCCGTAAAATGATGCAAGCCCGACTTGCACGGAGCGGCGCGGCTTCGGACGCGCGTCCGCAACGGTGCCGCAGCAGAGCAGCGCGACCAGGCCAACGGTGCACAGTCGTAACACAGGGCGATTTCATGAAAGAAGCACGCCAGATGATCAGCCGTTTGGACGAGGCGTTCGCTTACGCACACGAAGTCCACGCGTCGCAGTTGCGCAAGGGCACGCCTGTGCCGTACATCGCCCACCTGATGGGTGTGGCATCAATCGTCCTCGACGACGGGGGGAACGAGGATGAGGCGATTGCCGCGCTGCTGCACGATGCGCCGGAGGATCATGGGGGTCGCGCGCGGCTCGAAGAAATTCGCGGCCGCTTTGGGGACGGGGTCGCCGCGATCGTGGAGGACTGCACCGACTCGTGGTCGACACCCAAGGAGCCCTGGATCGAACGCAAGCGACGCTACATCGAACACGCGCGCACGCTGCCGCCGTCCAGCCTGCGGGTGTCGGCGGCGGACAAGGTCCACAACGCGTATGCGATCTTGCGGGATCTGCGAAACATCGGGGAGCAGACCTGGACGCGCTTCAAGGCGCCGCCCGACGATGTCCTCGCGTATTATCAGTCGCTCGTCCGCGCCTACCGGGACGCGGGCGGCGGCAAGCTCGTCGACGAGCTCGAACGGATCGTCCGCGGCATCGAGCGCGAGATGGGCTACTGAGCGCGGCGCAACGCGGGAGCGACGGATCCCAGGTGCTTGAGCATCTGGCGCCGGTGCTCGATCTCGCGGTCGCTCAGGCGCCGCGGCGGCAGCGGTTTCGGGCCCGATAGTCGATCGAACAGCGGCAAGATGCCCTTGCGGCGGCGTTTTTCGAAGCGAATCACCATGAAGGCAACCTTAAACCGCTACCGTGACAACCTAGGTCATTCTTGGCCTCGCGGCGCGGCCTGCTGCGGCAGTCGGGCAAAACCTTGCCGCGGTCTCGGCTGGCGGCGTGCAGTGTTGGTGGTCTGCAGTCTGTTGCTGGCGGTGCCTGCAGCGGCCGCGTCGCGCGAGTACGTCGCCCAGCGCTTCGACGCGACCATCACGGTCCTCCCCGGCGGAGACCTCGAGGTCACCGAGTCGGTCACGTTCGACTTCCAGTCGGGCAGGTTCGAAAAGGTGTGGCGCGAGATTCCCGGCCGGCGCACAGATGCCATCGAGATCCTCGAAGCCACGATGGACGACAAGGCGATCGTGCCGGGCGAGGGGCCAGGGCACATCGTGGTGTCCGGCACGCGCCGCATGCGCGTCGAGTGGCAATTCACGCCAGTTGGTCCCTCCACGCATACGTTCGGCCTGAAGTACCGGGTTCGCGGGGTCGTCTACACCGACGACGGCGGCGATGTCATCACATGGCGCGCGCTCCCAAGCGAACATCCATACCGAATCTGGTCGAGTCATGTGACGCTCGAAGCGCCAGATGCACCGATCAGGACGCCGGTCGTCGAGCGGCGCCGGATCGGCGCGGCGACGGTGGCGGTCGACGAGCGCATTATCGATGTGCGCGCCGAGCAGGTCGGGCGGAACGGCTGGATCGAGATCGAGACGGTGCTGCCGGCGCGGCGTGTCGTCTCGTCACAGCCCGCATGGCGCATGCGCGAGACGACCGCGGCGGCACTCGCGCCGCGCTGGGCGATGGGCGCCGGCGCCATCGCGGCGCTCGGCATCCTGTTCGTCGTCGCCGTCCGCCGGCAGTACGATCGTCCGGCTATCACGTCGACGGAGTCGACGACCATCACGTTGCCCGAGCGGCTGCCTCCCGCGGTCGCGGGCGCACTGATCAATCACGGGCGCGTTCACGCCGGCCATGCGCTGGCAACGCTGGTCAACCTCGCGGATCGCGGGATTCTTGCGGTTCGCGAGCTTCCCCGTCAGTTCGGTGTGCGCAGCTACGAACTGTCGCAGGTGCCGGGCACGCACAATCTCACCGCGCACGAGGAGGCGGCGCTCACGATCGCGTTCGCCGGCCGCGGCGACGACATCACGCTGTCCAAGGCCCGGGCGCGACTCGCGCGGGGATCGCGACGATTCTCGGCCGCCGCCGAAGCGGACCTGTCCGCGCAGGGCCTGCTCGATCAGTCGCGCAAGGCCGTAAGAGATCGCCTGCTCGCGATCGGCGTCGTGTTGTTGATTGCCGGGGGCCTCTCCGCGATACCGATCGCTGTGCTGGCCGATCGATTTGGGCCGTGGCCGTTTCTGCTGACGCTCGGGTTCGTCGTCGCGGGGCTTGCCGGGATCATTGCGTCGGCCACGACAACCGCGCTCTCGAACGACGGCCTGGTTCGCGCGGCGCGCTGGCGCGGCTTCAAGCGGCACCTGAAGAAGGCCATGAGCGAGCGCCGCATGTCGTCTGACGGTCGCTCCTTTACGCCTGACGAGCTGAGCTACGCCATGGCGCTCGGCCTCGCGAGCGAGTCCTCACGTTATCTGAAGAACCATCCCGGGGCCGTACCGGCCTGGTTTGCGGCTGCCGGCACTCCACAGGAGGGAGGCGCGGCGTTCGCGGCGTTCATCGGTAGCGGCGCGCATTCCGGTGGAGGGCACGGGGCGGGCACAGGCGCGGCGGGCGGCGGCAGTTCCGGCGCGGGTTAGCCCGGTCTGAATGAACGCCGAGAACCAACGCCTTCGCGAGTCCGCAGAGCGGCGCGTCCATTGGAAGCGGTGGGGGCCGTATCTCGCCGAGCGCGCGTGGGGCACCGTCCGCGAAGACTACAGCGCTGACGGATCCGCCTGGCGCTACTTCCCGCACGAACACGCACGCTCGCGCACGTATCGCTGGAACGAGGACGGCCTCGCCGGCATCTGCGATCGACACCAGCACATCTGTCTCGCAATTGCGCTTTGGAACACGCGCGATCCCATCCTCAAGGAACGGCTCTTCGGCGTGACGGGGCCGCAGGGCAATCACGGCGAGGACGTCAAGGAGTACTACTACTACGTCGACAGCACGCCGACGCACTCCTACATGAAGTGCATCTACAAGTATCCGCAGGCGGCATTTCCCTACGACGAGCTCGTCGAAGAGAACGCGCGCCGCGGCCGCCATGAACCGGAATACGAGCTGTTCGACACCGGCGTGTTCAAGGACGACCGCTACTTCGATGTCATCGTCGAGTACGCGAAGGCGGACGCGGAAACCATTCTCGGACGCATTTCCATTCACAACCGCGGGCCTGACGCGGCAGCGATCCACCTCCTGCCCACGCTGTGGTTTCGAAACCGATGGTCGTGGTCGGTTGGCGCGACACGGCCGTCATTGACGCAGGCCGTTGCGCCGCCCGGCACCTCCCTGGTATTCGCCGACGAACCTATGTACGGACGCCGCATGCTCTACATTGACGGCGCACCGTCGCTGCTCTTTACCGACAACGATACGAACGTTGCTCGATTGTTCGGCGCTACCAACGGAAGCTCGTTCGTCAAGGACGCCTTTCACAGGTTTGTCGTCGACGGCGACCGCGCCGCGGTGAATGCGGCACTGACCGGCACCAAGTGCGCCGCGCATTTCGCGACGACAATCCCCGCGGGCGGCAGTGCCACGTTCCAGCTTCGCTTCACCAAGGCCGAATCCTCCGCTCCCTTCGACAGCACGTTCGCGCAGGTGTTCGACGATCGCCTTCGCGAAGCCGACGAGTTCTACGCCGAGGTGACTCCCCGCGATTTGAGTGACGACGGGAAGCGCGTAATGCGGCAGGCGTTCGCGGGACTGCTCTGGAGCAAGCAGTTTTATCACTACGTCGTGCAGGAATGGCTGAACGGGGACGCCACTCAGCCGCAGCCTCCGCCACAGCGAAAGGGAGGCAGAAACAGCGACTGGCGGCACGCCTACAACGCCGACGTGCTTTCGATGCCGGACAAGTGGGAATACCCGTGGTACGCGTCGTGGGATCTCGCGTTCCATTGCATTCCGTTCGCGCTCGTCGATCCGGAGTTCGCCAAGGAGCAGCTCATTCTGCTGTTGCGCGAATGGTACCTTCACCCGAACGGACAGATCCCCGCCTACGAGTGGTCGTTCGGCGACGTGAACCCGCCGGTCCATGCCTGGGCCGCGTGGCGCGTCTACAAGATCGATCACAAGCGCACCGGCCGCCCCGATCGGCGTTTCCTCGAGCGCGTCTTTCACAAGCTGCTGCTGAACTTCACGTGGTGGGTCAACCGCAAGGATCCGCACGGCAATAACCTGTTCGAAGGTGGATTCCTGGGGCTCGACAACATTGGCCTGTTCGACCGCAGCCGGCCGTTGCCGCTGGCGGGGCACATCGAACAGTCCGACGGTACGAGCTGGATGGCGATGTACACGCTGAACCTGCTCGCCATGGCGATGGAGCTCGCGTCGGCGGATCCGGCGTACGAAGACATCGCGAGCAAGTTCTGGGAACACTTCCTTCACATCGCGAACGCGATGTCGAATCGCGGGGACGAGACGTTATGCCTCTGGGACGAAGGCGACGGGTTCTACTATGACGTGCTGCACACGGGCGATGGGACGCGCATCCCGCTGAAGGTGCGCTCGATGGTGGGGCTGGTGCCGCTGTTTGCCGTCGAGACGATCGCAGCGCGCATGCTCGATCGGCTCGGTGCATTCCGCCGGCGCATGAACTGGTTTCTCGAGAACAGACCCGATCTCACCCGCAATGTCGCCTCGATGCAGGCGCAGGGCCTGGGCGCCCGCCTGTTGATGTCCGTCGTCGATCGCGAGCAGTTGACGCGAATCCTCCGCGTGATGCTCGACGAAAACGAGTTCCTGTCTCCGTACGGCATTCGCGCGCTCTCGCGCGTGCACAAGGATCAGCCGTACGTGCTTTACCTCCACGGCGACGAACATGTCGTCGACTACGAGCCCGGCGAGTCCACGAACGCGCTATTTGGCGGCAACTCGAACTGGCGCGGACCGATCTGGTTCCCGGTCAACTACCTGCTGATCGAATCGCTGCAGAAGTATCACTACTATTACGGTGACGACTTCAAGGTCGAGTGCCCGACCGGATCGGGACACCTGATGACGCTGTGGGAGGTCGCCGCAGAAATTTCTCGCCGCCTCTCATGCCTGTTTCTCCGCGGGCCGGACGGACGCCGTCCGGTGCTTGGAAC
>JBKOZS010000067.1:0-29624 GCA_046726015.1 Acidobacteriota bacterium | reverse complement strand
AGGGTGCACCGTACATCGTCGCGGTCGGTACTCCGCCGCCAAATAGCGGCGGCGTGTGGTACGGCTCGTACGACTCGTTCGGCTTTTTCACGTCGATGGCGCAGATCTGGGCCGGTACCCAGGGGAACGAGCGCGAGTTCGCAGGCTTCTACGGGCCGGAAGCGCGCCTGAATCTGATGATGGGCGTCGAGGCCGGGTGGGCGGGAGCGCAGGGCGCGTACGACTACCTGTGGCCGTTCATCGCGGAGACGCAATTCTGGGGGGCGCTGCCGGATCTCGCGCAACGCGCGGGATGGGCGCTTGACTTTTACCCGACGATTGAAGCGGCACCACCGCCGCCGCCTCCACCTCCACCGGCACCTCCTCCGCCGCCACCTTCACCACCACCATCGTCTGCAACCGTGACACTCGACAGGACGCATTTGCAATTTGCTGGCGTCGCCAGCGGAGCGGCGTTTGCCACGAAGACTCCTGTGCAGACCGTGCACGTCATCAAGACGGGGACCGGTGCCGTCACGTGGTACGCCACTTCGAATCGATCGTGGCTCACGGTGTCGCCGGCGTCGGGTTCGGGATTTGCCGAGCTGACGATTGGGATCAACTATGCGGCGGGGCTGCCTCTATCGGGGAATGTGTCTGGCGCGATCCTCGTCACCGCAACCGGCGCGTCGAACGCACCGGGTTCCGTGAGCGTGACGCTCTCGGTGTATTCAGCCGGCAGATCGTCGGCGCCGTTCGGAGCGTTCGACACGCCCACCAACAACGCGACCGGGTTGAACGGGTCGATCGCCGTCACAGGCTGGGCGCTGGACGATGTGGCGGTGACGGCGGTGCGCATCATGCGAGACCCCGTGGCGGGCGAGCCGGCGGGACAATTGAGGTTGGTCGGCAATGCGACGTTTGTCGACGGTGCGAGGCCAGATGTCGCGGGCGGGTATCCAACGCATCCCATCGAGACGCGTGCGGGGTGGGGTCTGTTGATGCTGACGAATGGACTTCCCGGCCGCGGCAACGGCACGTACAAGTTGTACGCCTACGCCGATGACGGCGAGGGGCACTCGACGTTGCTTGGAACGCGCACCATTACCTGCGACAACGCTCATTCGACCTTGCCATTCGGCGCAATCGACACGCCGGGACAAGGTGCAACGGTGAGCGGCAACGTCAACAACTTCGGATGGGTACTATCGCCAGGGACCGCACGTGCGGATGGAGCGGGCGGGGGGTCCGTCAGCGTGTTCATCGACGGTGCGGTCGTCGGCACGCCGGTGGGATGGTCGAAACGCGCGGATCTCGCCGCGTTCTTTCCGGTGACCCAATATGCGGGCGTCGATTTCGCCGCGGGCGTGTACTCGTTCGACTCTACGACGCTCTCGAACGGGCTCCATACGATTGCGTGGGGCGTGACAGACAGCAACGGGAATTCTGCCGGCGTGGGCAGCCGATTCTTTTGGGTGTGGAACGGTCTCGCACCGCCGCTTACCGCGACCTTGCCATCTGATGCGCTTTCAAGGGTGAGCAGCCTCGAGGCACTCCCGATAGATCGCACGGCAATCGCCGCGCGGCGCGGATTCGATCTCGACGCATCGTTCCATTCGTACATACCGGACGTGGCGGGACGGGTCACGCTGATCGGCGAAGAGCTCGATCGTTTCGAGTTACAGCTGGATGGCAGCGCGGGCGGCTACTCCGGATACCTGCGAACGCCAGGCGGCGTGTCGTCACTACCAATCGGTTCAGTGCTCGATTCCGCGACGAGCGTGTTCTCGTGGCAGCCGGGTGCAGGGTTCGTGGGGCGATACCAGTTCGTGTTCGTCCGGGACGAAGGCGGAAGGCCCATCGCGCGCCGCGATGTGGAAATCCTTTTGTATCCCAAGGGCAGCCTGTCGACGCCGCACGTGGTCATCGACACGCCGCGGACGCGACAGGACGTTGGCCAATCGTTCGCCGTCGGAGGTTGGGCGCTCGATCAGCGGGCGCGCGGCGGATCCGGCATCGCTGCCATCCACGTGTGGGCGTATCCGCTGACCGGCGGCGATCCGATCTTCCTCGGTGATGCCGCACTCGGCGGCGCGCGGCCCGACGTTGCCGCGATCTATGGCCAGGCCGGGGCCGACAGTGGCTACGGACTTACCGTCCGTAGCCTCATGCCGGGCGCTTACATGATTGCGGTGTTCGCCCACAGCATTGCGACCGGCACGTTCCTGCCCGCCGCGATCGTGCAGGTCGTCGCGCGTTGACGGTTTTTAGTCTTTCGTCCCGGGCTTCACACCGGGGGTGTCGTCCGCCTTCACGTCGCCAATGGCGTACTGAATCCCGGCGAGGACGTGCTCGAGCATCGGACGCATTGCGTACACGCGCTCGTGATGTCCGTGCGCTTCGTAGAACAGCCGTCCCTTGCCTTCGCGACGGATCCAGCTCAACGCGTAGTCGTGATCGGTGCGCGGATTGGTTTCCTTCGCCTTGTCCTCCGCGCTCATCTTGTCGTAATCGACGCTCGTCAGGACGTGCACGTTATCGCGCGAGAACGATTCCTGGTTGTAGGTGTATGTCTCGTCGCGGATCTCGAACGGCCGTGCGGCGAACATCGCGGTCAACGGGCTCTTCGGGTCGTCGATCTTGACCACGATCAGCTGCGGATCGTTCCAGTGGAATTTGAAGTAGCCGCCGATGATCTTGTTCCACTCCGGCCAGAGCGGCTGACCGCCGGGTGCCGTCGGCGCAGCGCCACGGCCTGCACCGGGCGGCTGCGGCTCGCAGGTCGTCCCATGATACGAGTCGCTCGCGGCGTGAATGGCCGCAATGCCTTTGCCGTTCCTGATGAAGTCGAGGAAGGCACGCCTGCGCGCGTCGGTGGCGGCCTTGTCGCCGGGATCATCGAGAAAGCACCCGGTCGTGCTGTCGAGGACGATCGCGTCGTACTGCTTCAGGTTCTCCGCAGTGATTTGGGCCGGGTCGTAGGTGGTCGTCGCAGCATATGCCCCGGTCTTTTTGCCCATCTCTTCGACCGTCTTCGCGGCGAGCGGGATCGACGAGTGAACGAACCCGGCCGCTTTCGCGAGCACGAGCACCTTGCGCGGCTTCGCCGGCTTCGCGGACGCCTTGTCGGGCAGCGCCGCCATCATCTTTTCCACGTCTTCCGGACACGCGGTCTGCGGGTTCGAGCTGCGTCCCCCACACGTGGGCTGTGGCTGCGGGCTCTGCTGTGATGCCGGAGCCTGCGCCGTGAGCGGCGCCATCGCGCCACCGAGCAGGGCAAGACCCGCGCATGCACACAGCGCCGCTGACGACCTGGTCACTCGCATACGACCCTCCTCCTTGAATGGCGGGGGCCCCTGCACCCCGTGGTTCGACTACGCTCACCACGCCCCGAGCAACGTCGAAGGGCGCCAGGCTCACTTCGCTACGCTCGCGCTGACACCGCTGGCGCGCTCCGTTCGCACTCCGCAAAGCAAGTATACTCGCCGCGTGGAACGCTACAGGATGCTCCGGTTCGGCATCGTTGTCATCTGCGCAGTGCTTCTTGTGGCCGGCGGTTCTGCGTCCGCGCGCCAGCAGGCGGCATACACCGCGCAGCAAGAAGGAGACGTGGTCCGGCTGCGCGACACGACGCGCGACGTCAGCCTGGTGGTGATGCCGCAGGTCGGCAACATGGCGGTCCAGATGACGGTGAAGGGAGCGCAGGTGCTGCGCTTTCCGTACTCGTCGCTCGACGAAGTCAAGAAGGCGCCGAAATTCGCCGGCATTCCCTTTCTCGCGCCGTGGGCGAATCGACTCGACGAGCCGGGCTTCCGCTTCGGCGACCGTCATTATGTGTTCAACACGGAGCTCGGAAACATTCGTGGTGCGCGACCGATTCACGGCTTCGTGCAGTTCGCTCCCTGGCAGCTGGTTGAAGCAAAGTCCGACGCTTCGTCATCATGGGTCACGAGCAAGCTGGAGTTCTATCGCGAGCCACGCTGGATCGCGCAGTTCCCGTTTGCGCACACGATCGAGATGACGTATCGGTTGCGCGATGGCGCGGTAGAAGTTGCAACACGCATCGCAAACCTGAGCACCGAATCGATGCCTGTCTCGATTGGGTTTCATCCGTACTTTCAGCTGACCGATTCCCCGCGCGACGAGTGGACGCTCTCGCTGGCCGCTCGCAGCGAGTGGCTGCTGTCGCCCGACAAGCTCCCGACGGGAGAGACACGTCCTCTCGCGGATCGATTCGCAAACGTTCAGCGCATCCCGCTGCGCGGCCTCGACCTCGACGATGTGTATGGAGAACTGTCGCGAGACGACAGCGGAAATGCCACCATGGCACTCCAGGGACGTTCCCAGCGACTCGAGGTCACGCTCGGGCCGAACTACCGTGCCGTCGTCGTCTACGCGCCTGCGCGCGACCCGAATTTCGTGTGTATCGAGCCAATGGCCGGTATCACCAACGCGATCAATCTCGCGCACCGCGGAACCTACAAGGATCTCCAGACGATCCCGCCAGGCGGCCAGTGGGAAGAACGCTTCTGGATACGGGCCTCGGGTTTTTGATGTGACGCGACGGGACCTGTTCCGGCTCACGGCATGTGCGCTCGCATCGACAGGGGCCGCGGAATTCTTTGGCGCGTGGCTCCAGGCGGCAGGCCTGCCCGGGCATTCGCAGAGTGTGCCGCCACCCGAGCCGCCGCTGCTACGCGATTATTCGCCGAAGTTCTTCGACGCCGATGATTTTGCCGCGTTGAAGGCCTTTACCGAGATCCTGATCCCGACCGACGACACGCCGGGCGCGCGCGAGGCGCATTGCGCGCACTTCATTGATTTCGTGCTGAGTGCGTCGCTGGACGCTGCGCCTGACACCGTTCGGCAGTGGCGCGAGGCGATGCGCGCAGTGAAAGAAGCGGGCTTCCACGCGGCAGGTTCAGCAGATCGAGAGAAGATTGTTGCGGCAATGGCGAGGCCCGAGCGCGAGCGCGGCGCCACGCATCCCGCCTACTTCGCGTACCGGCTGATCAAGCAGCAGACCACGTTCGCGTTCTATACCTCGCGCGCCGGCCTCATCGAGGCGCTCGATTACAAGGGGAACACCTACAACGCGACGTTCCCCGCCTGCGATCATCCGGAGCATGGTGCACTGTAGCGGCGCCTGTTACACAGAGAGCACGGCGAGAGCGGAGAGAGCGACTCTTTGGGATCCCTGATGCCAGACACGTATGACGCGATAGTGGTTGGATCGGGCGCCTGCGGTAGCTGGGCAGCCATGGAGCTGACGCAGGCGGGTATGCGCGTGCTGATGCTCGAGGCCGGACCGCGCGTTGATCCGGCGGAGCAGTTCCGGCACAAGTTTCCGTACGAACTGGACTATCGGGGACGAGGCAAGCCGGGGTTGCTTCGGCGGTACGCGGGCAGCGAGCGCAACTACCGCATCATGATCGACAACATCGAGAACCCCTACACGACGTCGCCGGACACTTTGTACTCGTGGAGCCGATCGCGCTGTCTCGGCGGCCGCACGCTGCATTGGGCCCGCGCGACCGATCGCATGGCGGACTACGAGTTCAAGGCGGCTTCTCGCGATGGTTACGGGATGGATTGGGCGGTCTCGTACGCCGACATGAAGCCGTACTACGACCGCATCGAATCATTCATTGGCGTCAGTGCCGCGGCCGAAGGATTGCCGCAGTTTCCCGACGGCGTCTTCCAGCCGCCAATGCCGCTCAACTGCGCTGAGACGATGTTCACAGCCGCATGCCGATCGCTTGGGTGGCGGTCGACACATCGGCGCCTCGCACAGCTGACGCGTCCGCTGAATGGGCGTCCGCCATGTCATTACTGTGGTAACTGCGTGAACGGCTGCGATGTCGGCGCGATGTTCAATCCAATCGCCGTCACGCTGCCTCCGGCGATGCGCACCGGCAAACTCGAAATCCTCACCGACAGCGTGGTTGCCGAGATCCGGATGAATGCGGAGAACCGTGCGCAGGGCGTGACCTACATCGAGCGCGAGTCGAAGAAGTCGGTCGCCGTCGATGCGACCTGGCTGATCCTTGCTGCATCAACACTCGAGAACACGCGCCTGCTTTTGCTGTCGGCAAAAGGGGGACTGGCGAACTCGAGCGGCACGCTCGGACAGTACATGATGGACCAGATCGGTGGCGGCGGTGTCAGCGGGATCCTGCCAAAGCTGAAAGGCGGGCCGAGCCGCCTGGACGACGGGAAGATGGCGGGCATTACCATTCCCACCTTCCAGAACTTCGATGCCAGAAGCCAGCGGAAGGAGTTTATCCGCAGTTACGTGATGAACGCGACCGGCGGGCAGACGGAGTTCCCGCAATTTGCGGCCACCCTCCCGGGCTACGGGTCCGAGTGGAAGAAGGAGGTCAAGAGCCGTTACGTGGCGCAGGCGCGCGTGTGGAACGCCGGCGCCGAGATGCTCGCGCGGAAGGAGAACTTCGTGGCGCTCGATCCCGAGGTCAAAGATCACTGGGGCATTCCGGTCTTGAAGATCCACTTCACGCACAGCGACAACGACTACAAGTTGATCGAGGACTTCCAGCAGAGGGCTGAGGAGCTGTTCAGGAAGGCCGGAGGAGAAATGATGCCGGGGCCGGCAACTCCTGCGGGGTTCCCCGGTGGCGCAGGCTCACCGCAGAGCGCCCCGGTTGGACGGGGCAGTGGCGCGAACGCTGCTCGATCGGGTCGTCGACCGCTGGGCGGCTCGATCCACGAATGCGGCACCGCACGCATGAGCGTCAGCCCCAAAGACGGCGTGCTGAATTCGTTCTGCCAGACGCACGACATCCCTAACCTTTATGTCTTCGGCGGCAACGCGTTTCCGTCAACCGGCGACAAGCATCCGACGCTGACGATGATGGCACTGGCCGCGAGAGGCTGTGATCATCTGATTGCAAGCACGAAGTAGGAGCCGCGTCACGCTTCCGCGTCGGCGCGCTCTTTCTTGAGCGCCTTCAGCTTCTGGCCGTCCGCGTGTGCCTTGTAGAAGTCATCGAGCGGATAGCAGCCGGAGACGAGGCCCAGGCGCGGACCGGTCGTGCAGTCGCTGAAGGTTCGGCAGATGTGCTTGCGCTTGAGCGCGCGCCCGGCCAGCACGTCCGCGGGCAGGTCCGGATATGCGAGCACCATGCGACCGAGCCCTACGACATCGGTCAGCCCGCCGCGAACCGCATGCTGCGCGACGTGGGGAAGCCACTCCTGCAAATAGCTGTAGCCGGAGCCGACGAACACCATTGACGGGAAGTCCGCCTTGAGACGCGCCGTCGCGTCGAGGTGTCGCGCGACACCGACCAGCGGATCCTCTGGCGGCTCGTAGCCGTCGCTGGGCGGGAACAGCGCGGGACGTTGCACGTGCGGGTTGTAATACGGACTGCCGGCCGTGATGCAGATCCAGCGCACATCGAGACGTTCGAGCAGCGACAGCACGTCGCGCGCGTCCCCGAGCGCGCGACTCATGTCGTCGCGGAGCAATCCGAACGCCGCCTCGTAATCGGCTGGAACCGGCTCGGGTTCGCCGATACCGTCCGGATCTTTCCGGAACGGCACGGTATCGAACGCTGACAGGCGCACAACGATCTGCATGCGAGGCACCGCGGCGCGAATCGCCGCAATCACCGAGCGCAGAAATCGCGTGCGGTTCTCGAGCGATCCGCCGTACTTGCCGGGCCGGCCGCGGGCGCTGAGCAACTCGTGGCCCAGATACCCGTGGCACTGCTTGACGTCGACGAATGTAAATCCCCCATCCCACGCGAGTCTCGCCGCGGCGGCGAAATCCTCGATGAGCCGATCGATCTCCTCGTCGGTGATCACGCGCACGCCGCCAGGGAAACGCCAGTCGAGGACGGGATGTGCGTATCCCGCGAGCGGTTCCGGGTGGTTCGCGAGCCCCGGACGCGCATAGCGGCCGGAATGCGTGAGTTGCAAACCGATGTACAAGTCCGCGTCCGCATTCGATCCGAACCGCTCGCGGTGCGCGGTGACGAGCTCTTCGCGGAGCCCCGCGATCGCGGGCGCGTTCTTCGGCGTCATCAGCAACTGGTTCGGGTTCGCGCGGCCGTCGTGTCGCACGGCCACCGCTTCGCCGCCCCAGATCAATTTCGCGCCGCTGATCCCGAAGTGACGCCATCGCCGGCGTGTCAGGTCGCTTGGCGCGCCGTCCGCCGTTCCATCCCATCCTTCCATTGGAAGGATGCAGAAGCGGTTGCCGACACGCACGCCCTGGACATCGATCGGCTGTGCGAGCGGCGACCCCGGCCCGGATTCGACGGCATCGTCGAGGTCGAACGAGAGTCCAAGATCCCGCAAATGCGTGCGGAAGGCCGCAGTCGTTTTGAACGACGCCACTCGCGGGTAGGAGGTGCCGCTCACGTCGTGGTGATCTCGAAGGCGAGAAAGTTGCGACGCGAGAGTGATCCCGTCATTTAGGCGCCTCCGCGACTCGCGACGGCACCGCTTGCGGTCTGCGCCAGCCCGCGCCAGACCGGCCCGTCGGGATACCGGTACTCCGCGCGAGACTCGGCCTTGATGGTGGTGCTGTAGCCAGCCGCCGATGGCGCGACGTAACGCCCACGCCGGATGACGACGGGATCCACGAAGTGCTCGTGCAGATGATCGACGAACTCCGTGACGCGATCGTCCATCCGTCCCGAAACCGCAATGTAGTCGAACATCGACAAATGCTGCACCAGTTCGCACAGGCCGACGCCGCCGGCATGCGGGCACAGCGGCACGCCGAACTTTGCCGCCATCAGGATGACGGCGAGGTTCTCGTTGACCCCACCGAGACGGCAGCTGTCGATCTGGCAGAAGTCAATCGCCCCTGCCTGCAGGAGCTGTTTGAAGATGATCCGGTTCTGCGCATGTTCCCCGGTCGCCACGCCGACCGGCTTGACCGCCGCGCGAATCGCCGCATGTCCCAGTACGTCGTCGGGGCTGGTCGGCTCTTCGATCCACCACGGATGGAACCCGGCGAGTGCGCGCACCCGTTCGATGGCCTCGTTCACGCTCCAGCGCTGGTTGGCATCGATCATCAGCTTGTGCTGGGTACCGATTTCCTCGCGCACTACGCGCAACCGCCGCGCGTCATCATCAGGCGCGGCACCGACTTTCACTTTGAAGTGCGTCCACCCGTCGGCAAGCCCTTCGCGGCACAACTGCCGGATGTACTCGTCGGAGTAGCCCATCCATCCGGCGGAGGTCGTATATGCCGGGTACCCCTCTCGGAGGAGCAGCGCTTCGCGCTGCGGCTTTGTCTTCTGCTGGCGCTCGAGCAGATCGATCGCTTCGTCCGGCGTCAACGCATCGGTGATGTAGCGAAAATCGATGGTGCGGACGATGTCGCGCGGGCTCATGTCCGAGAGCAGCTTCCATACGGGCTTCCGCTCGCGCTTCGCATGCAGATCCCAGACGGCATTGATGATGGCCGCCATCGCGAGGTGAATGACACCCTTCTCCGGCCCGAGCCATCGCAGCTGCGATTCCGACGCGAGCGACTGCCAGAATCCTGCCGGGTCGCTGGTAATGTCCTCGAGCGATCGCCCCACGACGAGATGTTGGAAGGCGCGGATAGCCATCGCGCAGATTTCGTTGCCGCGGCCGATGGTGAAGGTGAAGCCGTGACCCTCGAGATCCGCGTCGGTCTTCAGGATGACGTAAGCGGCCGAGTAGTCCGGATCCGGATGCATCGCATCGGTACCGGCGTTCGTCTGCGACGTTGGAAAGCGCAGGTCGATGATTTCGAGATCACGTATCTTCATATCAAGTTCCAGCCGATCTCATGCGGTCGAGTGCAACCGCGGCCACGATAATGCCGCCGGTCACTATCTGCTGTACCCAGTTCGCGAGTCCCTGCTGCGAGCAACCGATCTGGATCACCGTCATGATCGCGGCGCCAATCAGCGTGCCCGCCACCGTGCCGCGCCCTCCCAGCAGGCTGCCGCCGCCGATGATGACCGCGGCAATGACATCGAGCTCCAGACCCACCGCGACCGTTGGATCTCCGACCGACAACTTCGAGAACTGCAGCAACCCGCCGAACCCGGCGAACGCCGCGGTCAGTACGTAGACCGCGATCTTCGTCCTGGTGATCGCGACACCGCACAGCCGCGCCATGCGTTCGTTCGATCCAATCGCGAACACGTGACGGCCGAAGCGCGTGTAGCGCAACGCCCCGGCGATGAGCAGCGCAAGCGCAATCACCGCCCAGATCCCCGCGGGTAGCAGCGCGCCTCCGCGCGGCACACGCAGCAGATCGTTCAGCCAGGTGACTGGCGCCTCGATCCGCCGCTCGTCCGCCAGCCCCTTCGCCACGCCGCGAATGATCAGCATCGTCCCCAGCGTGACGATGAACGGGACCACGCGAAGCTGCGTGATCAAGACGCCGTTGACGAGGCCGCACGCGGCCGCGGCCAGCACCGCCGCTGCTGCGGCGAGCGACGGGCTGACGTCCATCCGCAAGAGCAGGGCGATGACGACCGTCGTCAGCGCGATGATCGAGCCGACGGACAGATCGATGCCGCCGGCCACGATCACCATCGTCATGCCGATGGCCGCCATGCTGACGATCGCCGTCTGCCGGGCCATCAGCTCGAGATTGCCCGGCGCGAAAAACTGCGGCCCGATCAGCGCGCCGAAAACCCCCGCGACCACCACCAGAGCGAGCGCGGTGCCGGCGCGATCGACGAGCGACCGCGCCGTCATGCGCCGGTGGCGCCGCCGGTCGCGGCCATCATCAGTTCGTGCTCGGAGATCGCGTTCGCGTCGAGCGGCACCCCCAGGCGTCCACGGCGCATCACCGCGATCCGATCGCAGAGCCCGATGAGCTCCGGAAGATAGCTGCTGACCATCAAGATCGCCTTCGGCGTGCGCCCCGGCGCGTCGGCGACGAGCGCGTCGATCAGCCGATAAATCTGCGCCTTGCTGCCCACGTCGATGCCGCGCGTCGGCTCGTCGAGCACGAGGACGTCCACGTCGTGCTGCAGGAGGCGCGCGATCGCAATCTTCTGCTGGTTGCCGCCCGACAGCTCACCGGCTCGCTGCGACGGACCGGCGCATTTGATCTCCATCCGTTCGATCCAGCGCAAGGCGGCCGCGCGCTGGCGCGACGGCGAGAGCAGCCCCGCGGTGCCGAACAGCGAGAGCCGCGTCAGCGTCAGGTTATCCGCGACATCGAGCGCCAGCGCGAGCCCTTCCTCCTTGCGATCTTCGCTCAGCATACCCATGCCCTGCCGCCACCGCGCGTGCGGCGTCGCGGGGCCTTCGAACGCGGCCATCCGCACCTGACCCTTGCGCACCGGCTCCAGCCCGAAGAGCGTGCGCAGCAATCGAGTCCGCCCGGAGCCAATGAGTCCTGCGATGCCCAGGATCTCGCCGCGATGCAGCGCGAACGAGGCAGAACCGGGTTCGAGTCCCGTCACTTCGAGGATCGCGCCGCCGCGTTGACGCGGTGATCTGGGGAACAGGTTGTTGACCGCCGAGCCCACCATCAGCGCCACGATCGCATCGTGGGTCGCGTCCGCCGTGGATCCGCCGCCGGCGTTGCGCCCGTCGCGTAAGACAATGAACCGATCCGCCACCTCTTTCACTTCCTCGATGAAGTGAGAGATGTAGACGATGGCATGTCCCTGCGCTTTCAACCGGCGCAGCAGGGCGAACAGCCGCTCCACGTCCGCCCGGCCCAGGCTGCTCGTTGGCTCGTCGAGCACCAGCACCCGGCAGCCAACGGCGAGCGCCCGGGCGATCTCCACGAGTTGCTGCGCCGCCACTGACAGCGAGCTGACCGTCGCATCGGGCGGGATGTCATCGTGCCCGAGCTCGGCGAGCGCGCGTGTGGCAAGCTCGCGCATGCGCAGCCGATCGAGCAGGCCGAAACGCGTGGGCTCGGCACCCAGGAGAATGTTCTCCATCACCGACAGGTGCGGCGCAAGCGACAGCTCCTGGTAGATCATCGCCACGCCCGCGCGTCGACCCTCGATCGGGCTACCCGGCGCGTAGGGCTGTGCGTCGATCGACATCTGGCCGGCATCAGGCGCGAGCGCTCCCGCCAGCACGCTCATCAACGTACTTTTTCCGGCGCCGTTCTGTCCGATGAGCCCGCAGATCTCGCCAGGCGCGACGGCCAGGTCGACGCCGTCGAGCGCGATGGTCGCGCCAAATGCCTTGCGAATGCCGCGCATTTCAAAGCGCGGCGCGGGAGTCGGCGTCATGACTTCGAGAGATCCGGATGGAGCAGCTGGTTCATGTCCGGCTGATTCATGTTCTCGGGCGTGACCACCTGGACGCCGGTGTCGATGCGCTTCTCGACCGGCTGTCCCTTGATGTGCGCCACGATCGTCTTCACGCCCAGGTATCCCATCTTCACCGGGTCCTGGACGACGAGGCCGGACAGCACGCCATCGCGGAGCCCCTTGACCATGTTGTCGGAGGAGTCGAAACCGACGAATTTCACCTTGCCGGCCCACCCGTTGTCCTGCAGGACGCGCAGCGTTGCAAACGTGCTGGACTCGTTGGGGGTGAAGATACCGTCGATGCCGAGGCTGCCATCTGGCTTCTTGTAGCTGCTCAGGATGGCTTCCGCACGCTTGTAGGCGCCTTCGACATCGGCGCCGACGTACTGGTTCGAGCTGACGACCTCGATGCCGCTGTGTTTCTTCATTTCGTCGAGGAATCCCTGCTCGCGTTTCGCGGTGCTGTCGTGCCCTTCGGCGTAGCGAAGCAGGATGACCTTGCCCTTGCCGTTCAACGCCTCGGCCAATCGGCCGCCGCCAAGCTCGCCCCCTTTCACGTTGTCGGTTGCGACGAAGCTGACGTAGTCGTTCCCTTTGAGGCCAGAGTCGAAAATCACCACGGGGATGTTGCGTGCTTTCGCATCCGCAACCGGACCCTGGAGCGCGGTCTCATCGAGCGGCGCGAGCACGATGCCCGACACGCCGCGGCTGACGAACCCCTCCACTTCCGACACTTGCGAATCGCGATCGTCCTCACGCAACGGGCCACGCCAGATGATCTCGACGCCAAGCTCCTTGCCGGCCCGCTCGGCGCCCGCGCGGATGCTCTGCCAGAAGACGTGCGAGGTGCCCTTGGGAATGACGGCGATGCTGATGGTCGATGATGGCTCGGAGCTCTTGCCCGAACAGCTCACCATCGCGATCGCGACCAGCGTCAAGACGAACCGGGACATTGTCTGTTTCATGCTGGGATCTCCAGGTTCCAGAACTTCGCGGCCGTCCCGCCAAGCACGGCGTCCCGTTCCGCCGGGGACCGATGCTCCAAGGCGGTCGTCACCACGTCCATGACCTCTTTATATGTTCCCGCCAGTGTGCACACCGGCCAGTCCGAACCAATCATCAAGCGGCCGGCTCCGAATGCTTCGAAGGCCGCGTTCACGTAGCGGTGTAATTCCGCACGAGTCCAGCGCCGCCAGTCCGCTTCGGTGACGAGCCCCGACAGCTTGGCCCAGACATTCGGCAGTTGCGCGAGCCGCTCGACATCGCGACGCCAGCTGTCGAAGCCGCCGCCGCGAATCTCCGGCTTGCCGAGATGATCCAGCACGAACCGCTGATCGGGAAAATCGGCCGAGAAGCGGATGGCTTCCCGCATCTGGCGCGCATAAATAAGGATGTCGTACGCCAGCCCGTGCCGTTCGAGCGTGGCAATACCACGCTTGAATTGGGGGCGCGCGAGGAACCCATCCGATTCTGCCTGCACGACATGACGGACACCAACCAGCCTGGGATGGCGGATTGACTGGATCTGCCGGTCGACATCATCCGACTGCAGGTCGACCCACCCGACCACGCCCGCGATGAACGGGTGCTCGTCGGCGAGCGCCAGCAGCCATCGTGTTTCGTCGAGCGTCTGCCGCGCCTGCACGGCAACGGACGCGTCGAAACCCGCGCCGCGCATCTCCTTCAGCAAGTCGTCCGGCAGGAAATCGCGCCGCAGCGGCACCATTGACTGATCGATCCAGTCGTATGCCGCTGCATCGTACCGCCAGAAGTGCTGGTGTGCATCTATTCTCATGTCGGTGCGGCTTGATGGGGTGTGAGGCGGTCAATTACGAATGACGAATGACGAATTGTTACTCCCAATCAGGAATCGGCGTACCACCCCGATCGCTGGATTGGTAGCATGCCTCGGTCAACGCCATCGTCTTGATTGCATCATCCACGGATCCCATCAGCAGCGTGTCCTCCCCGGCGGCAAATCTCTGCAGATTGGACATCGGACCTTCGAACGCCTCGATGAACCAGGAACCTCGAAGGCGCACGTCCTTCCAGTCGCCGTTCGTGTTGATCTCCATCGTGTCGGGCGGTCCTGAGGGATAGGAAAGGTTGACACCCCACGTCAGCCGCGCCGCGCCCCGCGTGCCTTCAACGAGCAACTGCGACGCGCGGTGCCGTGCCCCCGCGCGATGGGTGTGATTCATCACGAGCGAACACCGGATGCGATCATCGTAGTCGAGGATGATCGAGCTGCGCGTGTCGCGCAGGCGGGGCATGTCAGGGTGCGCCACGCTCCGGCAGTAGGCGCCGAGTGGTTCCCCCGCGATCCACCGGATGGCATCGAGGTAATGAATCGAGTGATAGACGATCTCGAGACGCGGCGCGCGTTCCATGAACGTCCAGAGGTGCCAGGGCTGATCGATGACGATGCGGACGTCGACGTCGACCAGGGGTCCCAGGTCTCCGCGTTCGAGGAGATCGTGCAGGGCCAGCATCCCGGGACTGAAGCGGAGCTGGAAATTCACCGCGGCGATCAGCCGCCGCTCGTGGGCGCACGTGCGAATCTCGCGCGCCTCGCCGAGGTCGCGCCCCATCGGCTTCTGGATCAGGACGGCGGAGCCTTCCGGCACCCGCTGAAGGATCGGGAGGATCTGATCGCCGGGCACCGCAACATCGAAGACCGGGCCACGCTCGGCGCACGCATCATCGAGCGACTCGAAGACCCTCGCGATACCAAACTCGTCGGCGGTCGCACGCGCGACGTCGCGATTGATGTCGAAAACGCCCAGCACTGGAAATCCCAGGCGGCGGTAGACGGGCAGATGCGCGGTTCGCGCGATCGCGCCGGCGCCGATGACGACGATGGGGCGCGGATGCGAGGGCTTCGGCCAGGCCTGGGTCAGCTCGCTCTGCATCGATCACCGGGAGGAGATCAGCGCGCCGATTTGGCCGCCGGTGTGTCCGCCGCGTCCATGCGGAACACCGACGTCATCACGGTCCAGCCCGGCGGCACCTGGAGCGACGTCATCAAGTTCTCCCATTCAATGACGCGGGGATGCGAGCCATGGTGGCGCGCGAAGGCGTGACGGATATCGGTGCCGTCGGTCTCGACAATCATCACGAGGCGGCGGTCCAGCAGGAAGATTTCCATGTCGCGGATCCCCACCATGCGCAGGCTCGCGAGCACCTCCGGCCATACCTGCCGGTGATAGGTCTTGTAGGTCTCGATGGCGGCAGGATTGTCGTTCAACTCGGTGGTGAGCACATACCGGTTCATGCGTGCGCCATCACTTTCTGCCGCGCTTGGCCGAGCCCGTCGATGCCGAGTTCCACTTCGTCCCCCGGCTGGAGATATACCGGCGCGGGACGCATCCCGAGCCCGACGCCCGCCGGTGTGCCGGTGCTGATCACGTCGCCCGGCAGCAGCGTCATGAACTGACTGACGTAGCTCACCAGCGTCGGCACGTTGAAGATCATGTTTGCGGTACTGCTCTGCTGCCGGACGGTGCCGTTGACGGTCAGCCACATGCGCAGCGCGTGGGGGTCCTTCAACTCGTCGCGTGTGGCGAGAAACGGCCCAATCGGCGCGAAGGTGTCCGCGCTTTTGCCTTTGACCCACTGGCCGCCGCGTTCGAGCTGAAAACTGCGCTCCGAGTAATCGTTGTGCAGCGCATAGCCGGCGACGTAGGCCTCCGCTTCTTCCGGCGTCACATACAATGCGCGCCGCCCGATGACGACGGCGAGTTCGACCTCCCAATCGAGCTTGCTGGCCTGGCGTGGAATGACGACGGGATCGTTAGGTCCCGTGAGCGCCGTGGTTGCCTTGAAGAAAATGACCGGCTCGGCGGGAATCGCCATGTTGCTCTCGGCGGCGTGATCGCGGAAATTGAGGCCGATGCAGACGATCTTGCTCGGCCGCGCGATCGGAGGCCCCAGGCGGACCGACGCGTCGACGCGCGGGGCAGACCTGGCGTCGCGCGCGATCCAGCGCTCGAGCGAGCGCAGCCCGTCTGCCTCGAAGAATGCCTCGTCGTAGTCCCCGCCAAGCGAGGCCGCGTCGACGCGCGTGCCGTCATCGAGCATCACGCCTGCACGTTCCTTCCCGTGATCGCCAAAGCGGACCAGCTTCATTCGTGCCTCATCTGGCGAGCGCTCCGCCATCAATCGTGTACGCCTGGCCGGTGACGAAGCCGGCCTCGTCGGAGCAGAGATACAGGGCGAGATGCGCGATTTCCTCGGGCGTGCCCATGCGGCCGATCGGCTGCGCATCGGAAAGCACGCGGAACATTTCCGCCTCGCGGCCGGGGTAGTTCGCGGCGAGATACCCGTCGACGAACGGCGTGTGCACGCGTGCCGGGCAGATGCAGTTGCAGCGAATCCCGCGCTTCACGTAGTCGACCGCAATCGATCGTGTCATCGTGAGGACGGCCCCTTTTGTCATCGAATACGCGAACCGATCGGGCAGCCCGACCAGCGAGGCGATCGAGGCCATGTTGAGCACGACGCCGCCGCCGCGGCGCAGCATGTTCGGGATCGCGGCGCGCGAGCACAGGTACACGCCGCGCACGTTGACGCGGAACAAGCGGTCGAACTCATCAGGGGTCGTCGTCTCGATCGATCCGATGTGCGCGATGCCGGCGTTGTTGACGAGGATGTCGACGCGCCCTTCGGCTTTTTCGATCCGGCCGAACGTGTCGGCCACGTCCGCCTCGTCTCCGACATCGCAGCGATAGAACGACGAGGTGCCACCCGCGCTTCGAATCGCGTCGGCGGTGGCGCGCGCCGCCGTCTCGTCACGATCGAGCGCCACCACCGCGGCCCCCTGTTTCGCGAACAGCGTCGCGATGGCCCAGCCAATGCCCGATCCGGCACCGGTGACGACAGCGACCTTGCCCCCTAGCTCGAACATTCCCGTCGGGGCGCGACTATTTCACATCGCACCTGAGCCATCAAGTAAAACATTCGCGTTTACTTTAACGCTAAAGTATGTTGTCGTTCTAGCGCGGCATACCGGGTCATGCCACGGGGGAGGAGACGTTTATGAGACGTGTGTGCGTGCTCACGGCCGCACTGATCGCGCTCACGGCGATTGGTGCGTCTGCGCAGGACTTCCGCGGCGCCATTACCGGGCGCATCAGCGATACATCGGGCGGACGGCTGCCCGGCGTGACCGTTACCGTGACCAACACCGCCACGAACGTGGCGTCGACGACGACCAGCAACACCGAAGGGGAATTCACGGTTCCCTTCCTCAACCCCGGTACCTACACTGTCACCGCGGAGCTCTCCGGTTTCAAGAAACTCGTACGCGAAGGCATCGACGTCCGCATCGGCGATCGGCTGAGTGTCGATCTGACGATGGACGTGGGCCGCATGGAAGAGACCGTGTCGGTCAGCGCCGAATCACCGCTGCTCGAGACCACGTCGGGATCGACGGGCCAGGTGATCGACGAACGGCGGATCTCGATGATGCCGCTGTCGGATGGCAATCCGTTCGTGCTCGCACGCCTTGCCCCCGGCATCGCGTACACGGGTGACCTGAAATTTTCCCGCCCGTTCGACAACGGCGGCACGTCGGGCATTACGACGGGCGGCGCAACGGGTGGCAACGAGTTCACGCTGGATGGATCGCCGAACATGGCCAACGGCCGGCGCGTGGCGTTCGTGCCGCCCGCCGGCGCGGTCCAGGAGTTCAAAGTGGAGACCGCCAGCTTCGACGCGGCGAGCGGTCATACGGCCGGCGCAACGGTGAACGTGACCCTCAAGAGCGGCACCAACGCGTTCGCCGGATCCGCCTACACGTATTACCGATCGGAGAAGCTGGCCGAGACCGACTTCTTCGTCAAGCAGGCAGGCGCCGAGAAGCCAAAGCTCGGCTACAAGCGACCGGGCGGCAGTCTCGGCGGACCCGTCGTGATTCCGGGACTCTACGATGGCCACGACCGGACGTTCTTCTTCGGCGCGGTCGAGTGGTCTATGACGAGTTCCCGGAGCCGGCCTCGCAGACCGTGCCGACCGAGGCCATGCGCAACGGCGACTTCTCGGCGCTGTTGTCGCAGGGTATTCTCATTCACGATCCACTGACGGCGCAGACCGTCGGCGGCCGCGTCGTCCGAGAGCCATTCTCGGGGAACGTCATCCCGTCGAACCGGCTCAACCCGATCGCGCAGAAGCTCCTCAGTTATTACCCGCTGCCGAACCAGGGAGCGAACGCGAGCGGGCAGGACAACTTCTTCTCCACCAATCCGCGCACCGACGATTTCTACTCCATTTCCACCCGCATGGACCATACGCTGACGTCGAAACAGCGTCTCTTCGGCCGCTTCACGAAGAACGATCGCCGCGAGTCGCGCAATGCCCGATTTGGCGTGGTCAACGGCGTCGTCCCGACGGGCAATTTCCTGTTCCGCAAGAACGACGGCCTCACGGTGGATCACACCTACACGCAGAGCAGCACCTCGCTGTGGGACATTCGCGCCGGCTGGCAGCGGTTCCGGGAGCCGAATGTCCGGCAGCACCAGGACCACTTCGATCCAGCGACGCTCGGATTCTCCCCCTCCGTGGTGGCGCTGTTTGGGGGCGCCCAGTATTTCCCGCTGTTCAATTTCGACACGATCAGTGACATCGGAGACAACCTCGCGGGCAACACGACGCACTCGATCTATTCGTTCCAGCCGACTTACACGAAGCTGATGGGCGGCCACTCGGTGCGCGCGGGCTACGACGCGCGGCTGTATCACGAGTTTGGCGCGAATCTGAATCGGCAGGCGGGCGAATATCAGTCGACGCGGGGCTCGGCATTCACGCGCCAGCAGGACAACTCGGCGGCGCAGAACTGGCAGGACCTCGCGACGTTCCTCCTCGGGTTCCCGACGGGCGGCTCGATCGACATCAACGGCGTCCGGACCAACGAGACCTGGTATCACGGCTTCTTCGTCCAGGACGACTGGAAGCTGACCGATCGGCTGACCGTCAACCTCGGAGTACGCTACGAGTACGAGGGGGCCACGACCGAATCGCAGAACCGCAACGTGCGCGGCTTCGATCCGAATGCGGTCCTGTCGATCACCACTGCGGCGGAAGCGGCGTACGCGAGGAACCCGATCCTGCAGGTCGCGCCGTCCGCCTTCAAGGTGCGCGGCGGCGTGATGTTCGCCTCCGACGGCAACCGCGGGTTCTGGAATCCCGACACCAGCAACATCCAGCCCCGCGCCGGCTTCGCATACAAGCTCACCGAGAAGACGATCCTGCGCGGCGGGGCGGGGCTCTACACGAATCCGTTCGTGATCGCCGGCACGAACCAGATGGGCTACTCGCAGTCCACGCCGTTCACGGCGACCCTGGACCGCGGGCTGACGTTCCAGTCCACGCTGAACAATCCGTATCCTTCAGGCGTGCTGGAACCGGCAGGCAACTCGCTTGGAACCGACACGTTCCTTGGCCAGAGCCTGACCCGCTTCGTACCGCTCGATTTTCAGAACGGGCAATTGTTCCGCTACCTGTTGAACGTTCAGCGGGAGCTGCCGGGGCAGTGGCTCCTGGAGGTCGGCTATGCCGGCAGCCGCGGCTACGACCTGGCGACGGAGGAAGAGCTGAACGGCGTGCCGGCACAGTACCTGTCGACGAGCCGGGTGCGCGATCAGGCGACGATCGATTTTCTGGCGCAGCAGGTGCCGAACCCGTTCGTCGGGCTCCTGCCGACCGGGTTCACGGGCGCGAATGTCGCGCGGTCGCAGCTGCTGCGGCCGTTCCCGCAATTCAACAACGTGCCGAGCAACAGCGCCAACGGCACGAGCCAGTACGACTCGGCGCAGGTGAGGATCGAGAAGCGGTTCTCGAAGGGGTACTCGATCATCGGAACGTATACCCGTTCGCATTTCACCGAGCGCGTGTTCAAGCTGAACTCGACCGACACCGAGTACGAGAAGCGGCTGTCGCGAGACGATGTGCCGCACCGGATCACCGCGAGCGTCCTCTACGAGCTGCCGTTCGGCCGCGGCCGGCGCTGGGGTGAGACCACCTCGGGCCTGGTGGACGCGTTAATCGGCGGCTGGAGCGTCAACGCGATCGGGAACCTGCAGAGTGGCCGACCGCTCGATTTCGAGGACCGTAACATCTACTTCGACGGGGACCTGAACGCGCTGAAGGCGAACTACAGCGACGACACCAGCGTGCCGGTCTGGGACCTGAGCGGCTTCTACTTCCACGACGCCGCGGTCCAGACCAACGGCGTTGACGACCCGATCAAGCAGCGCGGCGACCAGCGAATCCGGTTGTCAAACAACCTCCGCTACTTCCCGTCGCGCGTCGATGGCCTGCGGAGTCCGTTCCTCAACCTGTGGGATATCTCCGTCGTCAAGCAGGTGTCGCTCGGCGGTCGCCTGCGCGCCCAGTTCAATATCGAGTTCCTGAATGCGTTCAATGCCGTGGTGTTCAACGACGCGAACACCGACCCGACGAACGCGAACTTCGGGAAGGTGACGAGCCAGAACAACCTGCCGCGCGACATCCAGATCGCCGCGAAGATCGTTTTCTAAGTCGAAGGAATCGAAGCGGAGCGGAGGGCTCGAAGGATCAACTCTAAATAAGTTAGAGTCTCCTGCGATTCCTTCGCTATCCTTCGAGCACTTTGATTGAATGGCAATGCTCCCAACCGCCTCGGCCTCCGTCCCGACCCAGATCAGGGACCTGCCTGAACCCCCAACGAATTTGTGGCGCATCGTTGGCCCCGGTGTCGTTGCCGCCGGCGTCGGCATCTCGTCCGGTGAGTTCATCCTGTGGCCGTACATTGCGTCGCAGGCCGGCCTCGTCTTCCTCTGGGCGGCCGTGCTCGGCATCCTGACGCAGTTGTTCCTGAACATGGAGATCGAGCGGTACACGCTGGCGACGGGCGAGACGGCTCTCATCGGCTTCAATCGCTTCTGGAAGCACTGGGGGCTGGTGTTTGCGATCATGGTGTACTTCGCGAACCTGTGGCCTGGCTGGGCGCTCAGCTCGGCGACGCTGACGACGTTCCTGCTTGGTGGCGGGAACGCGCGCGTCATAGCGATTGCGATCCTGCTCGTGATTGGTGTTTCGCTCACGCTCGCGCCGGTTGTTTACGTCGCACTGGAGCGGTTGATCTTCGTCAAGATTGCCACGGTCATGACGCTCGGTGTCCTCGCGCTGATGCTTGCGGTGAACGCCGACACCTGGCGCGCGCTGCCGGGCGGGCTGTTCGGCGTCGGACGGGTGCCAGGGGAGCTGGGCTTCGCGCTGCTTCTTGGTGCGGTCGCGTTCGCTGGTGCGGGAGGCGGACAGAATCTGTGCCAGAGCAACTGGATTCGCGACAAAGGGTTCGGGATGGGACAGTACGTTCCACGCCTCGTCAGTCCGGTCACCGGCGAGGTGCATGCAACGACGCGCGTCGCGGCTCGCTACGAGTTCGCGCCCACGCCCGCCAACCTCGCGCGCTGGCGGCGCTGGTGGTGGTTCGCGAACATGGAGCAGACCTTCACGTTCGCGCTCGTGAGCATTCTGACGATCTGCGTGACGTCGATGCTGGCGCACTCGACGCTGTTCGGTGTCCCGGATCTCCCCTCGAACGCGATGTTCCTGCAGATCGAGGGAACCCGGCTACAAGCGGCGGTGGCGCCGTGGTTCGGCGTGCTCTTCTGGGCGACCGGCGCGTTTTCACTCTTCAGCGCCTCGATGGGCATCACGGATTACACGAGCCGCGTCGGGGCGGACGTGCTCAAGTCGAGGTACCTCCGCGACCGATCGATCTCGGAGAGCGTCCTGTATTTCTGGCTCGTATGGGGATTGGTGGCGATCGGCTGCACGATTCTCCTCGTTGGTCTGGATCAGCCGCTCGTGCTCCTCGTGATCTCGGCGTGTGTGGGCGGGACGATGATGTGCATGTATTCCGCGTTGCTGATCCTGCTCAACCGTCGCGCGGTGCTCGATCCGATCAAGGTTCGCTCGTACCGGCTTGCCGCGCTGTGGTGGTCGATCCTGTTCTTTGGCGTGCTGGCGGGGCTGACGTTCTGGCAGCAGGTTCAACGTTTCCTCTGACTCTATGTGGTGATGCTGTGAAGGCGCTACTGCTCGAAGATTACAACCGGCTGGTCATGACGGACGTTCCGGTGCCGGAGATTGACGACGAGGATCTGCTCGTGCGCGTGAAGGCCTGCGGCGTCTGTGGCAGCGACGTGCATGGCTACGACGGGTCCACGGGACGCCGCATTCCACCGCTGGTGATGGGCCACGAGGCCGCCGGCGTCGTGGAGCAGGTCGGCGCGCGCGTCACTGACTTCGCGAAGGGGGATCGGGTCACATTCGACTCGACCGTCTTCTGCGGTAAATGTGCGTATTGCCGCCGTGGCGAGTGCAACCTGTGCGACAACCGGCGGGTGCTTGGCGTCTCGTGCGGCGAGTATCGGCGTCATGGAGCGTTTGCGGAGTACGTGTCGGTGCCGGCACGCATCTCTTTCCGGCTGCCGGATTCCGTGCCGTTCGAGCACGCGGCATTGATCGAGGCGCTCTCGGTGGCCATACACGCCGTTCGGCGCAAAGCGCCAGGACCGAACGACCCGGTGGTGGTGATCGGGTGCGGCATGATTGGCCTGCTCATCATCCAGGTACTGCGCGTCAACGG
Organism: Acidobacteriota bacterium; assembly: GCA_046726015.1. Lineage (GTDB taxonomy): Bacteria > Acidobacteriota > Vicinamibacteria > Vicinamibacterales > 2-12-FULL-66-21 > QHWT01. Next base: position 6,773 of record JBKOZS010000067.1, on the reverse strand, counting down.
CTGCGGGCCCATCATCGCGGTGGACGTTGATCGCCGCCGGCGGGCGACAGCGGAACGACTTGGCGCCGCACACACCATCGATGGCGCGACCGACGTGCCCGCTGCCGTTCGCGAGCGGACTGGCGGACACGGCGCCGCGCAGTCGTTCGAGGTCGTCGGGCGAAGCGCGACGGTGCAGACGGCGGTCCGCTCGGTTCGCAAGGGGGGCGCGATCACGCTGGTCGGCAATCTCTCGCCACAGGTCGAGTTGCCGCTGCAGGAGGTCGTCTCCCGCGAGCTGACGCTGTTTGGATCGTGCGCCTCGAACGGCGAGTATCCGGCGGCGATTGCGTTGATGGAGCGTGGCGGCGTGAATGTCGGTCCGCTGATCAGCGCCACCGCGCCGCTCGAGGAAGGAGCGCAGTGGTTCGATCGACTGCACCGGGGCGACGAGGACCTGATGAAAGTGATCTTGCGCCCATGAATCCCTTCGATCTGTCCGGGCGGGTCGCCATCGTCACCGGCGCCAGCCGTGGCCTCGGCCGCACCTTTGCGCGCGCGCTCGCCCGCGCAGGCGCCGATCTCGTCGTCACCAGCCGCGACGAAGAGCGATTGCGCGGGACAGTGGAGGAGATTGCCGCGATGGGACGCCGTGCCGCGCCGGTTGCCCTCGACGTCCGAGATCAGGCCAGCATCACCCGCATGGCGGACGCGGCGCACGCCGCATTCGGTGGCATTGACATTCTCGTCAACAATGCCGGGTGTAACATCCGCAAGAAGGCGCTCGAGGTCACCTGGGACGACTGGAACACGGTCGTGGATACGAACCTCCGGGGCCCGTTTTTCGTCGCGCAGGCCGTGGCGCGGCACATGGTGCCGAGGAAGTACGGCCGCATCATTAATATAGGTTCCGTCACCTCGGTGTTTGGCTATGCCGGCCTCGGGCCGTATGGCGCCAGCCGTGGCGGCATCCGGCAGTTGACGATGAGCCTTGCGGACGATTGGGGGCCCGAGGGGATTACGGTGAACTGCCTCGCGCCAGGCTGGTTCAAGACCGATCAGAACGCCGTGATGTACGAAGACGCAGCCTGGGTCGCTTATCTGACCGAGCGCATTCCGTTGAAGCGCCCCGGTAAGGCGGAGGATCTCGAGGGTGCGGTTGTGTTCCTGGCTTCCGACGCGAGCGGCTACATCACCGGCCAGACGCTGCTCGTGGATGGTGGCATTACCACCGGTTCTATTCGCGCGTTACCGCGCAAATGACAATCTCCTTTATATGAAACGACGATTGATTGCCGTGTCGCTGTTCGCTGCGGCGCTTGCCGTGGTGCCGTCTGCCGCCGAGAAGCGCGGCATCACGGAAAAGGATCTCTTCAAGTTCGTCTGGGTGGCTGACCCGCAGATCGCGCCCGACGGATCGCAGGTCGTCTTCGTGCGCGTCACCGTCAACGAGAAGACGGATCAGTACGAGAGCAACCTGTGGGTCGTCAAGGCGGACGGAGCCGAAGCGCCGCGCCAGTTGACGGGCGGCAGCCGGGACATCTCGCCCCGCTGGTCCCCCGACAGCCGCCGCCTGGCATTCACGCGATCCGTCGACAAGGACGGCAAGGCGCAGCCCGCGCAGATCTATGTGATGCCGATGACCGGCGGCGAAGCACGCGCGATCACCGACATTCCACGCGGCGCCGCAGGTCCCGAATGGTCGCCCGACGGAAAGACCATTGCGTTCTCATCGACGGTCAGGCCCGACGAGTTGGCGCCGAAAACCGGAGAGAAGCCCCGCGAGTCCGACGTGCGCATCGTCACCGAAGCGGTGTATCGCGCCAATGGCGTGTCCGGCTCCGGCTTTGTCGATCGCGAACGCCCCGCGCAGATTTGGACTGTCGCGGTGCCGGCCCCGGATGCTGACCCGTCCTCGCCAAAACGGATTACATCCGGAGAATTCCCGGCGGGTAACTATCGTTGGTCCAGCGACGGATCGCAGCTCTTCTTCGTGGCCGATCGCCGGCGCGAGTCGTACTACTACCCGAACGACAGCGACCTCTACGCCGTCCCGAAAGATGGCGGTGAACCAAAGGTGATCGTCAGTATCGACGGCAACATTGGCGCCTACGCCCAGTCGCCCGACGGCAAGCGGATCGCCTTCGTCGGCGCGCTCGCCGGCAACCCGGAACGCTCGTACACGCAGTCGGATCTCTGGGTCGCCGACGTGCCCGGCGGCACGCCCCGCAATCTCACCTCGAACTTCGACTTCGACGTGAACGGCGGAATCGGCGGTGATCAACGATCGCCGCGCGGCGGGAGCCCGGCGGGTCCGATTTGGACGCCTGACGGAAAGTCCATTCTGATAAAGGTCGGCGCGGAGGGAAACGCCGATCTCGTTGGCTTTGATGCGCAGACGGGCGAGCAGCGGTATCAGGGCCATGCGGGGTCCGAACGTCACGAAGTGATGTCTTACACGGCCAACCGGGAGGCCGATCGGATCGCGATGGTGATTTCCACGCCGACGCAGGTCGGCGATCTGTACGTTGCCGACGGAGCTACCGGCGCGAAGCCGGGCAGAGTGACGAAGTTCAACGACGATCTGTTCGATCAGCTTGCGATGAACGAGCCGGAGGAGTTCTGGTACACCAGTTTCGACGGGAAGAAAATCGAGGGATGGATCCTGAAGCCGCCGTCATTCGATCCGTCGACGAAGTATCCGCTGATCCTGGAAATTCATGGCGGCCCGCACAGCGCTTACGGCAACACGTTCACGCACGAGTTCCAGTGGATGGCGGCCAAGGGTTACGTGGTGCTCTACACGAATCCGCGTGGCAGCTCGAACTACGGCCAGGATTTCGGCAACGTCATCCAGTTCAACTATCCGGGCGACGACTACAAGGATCTGATGGCGGGCGTCGACGCAGTGTTGAAGAAGGGCTACGTCGACGACGCGCGCATGGGGGTCACCGGCGGCAGCGGTGGCGGGCTCCTCACCAACTGGGTCGTGACGCAGACGACGAGATTCAAGGCCGCCGTCAGCCAGCGCGATATCTCTGACTGGGCGAACTTCTGGTACACGGCGGACTTCACGCTCTTCACGCCAACGTGGTTCCACAAGGCGCCGTTCGAGGACCCGGCGGATTTTGCGAAGCGCTCGCCGATCACCTACGTCGAGAAGATCCAGACGCCGCTCATGTTCATCCTCGGCGACGAGGACTACCGGACACCGCCGGGCGCTGGCGGCGAGGATCTGTTCCGCGCGCTGAAGTACCTGAAGCGGCCAACGGTGATGGTGCGCTTCCCTGGCGAGAACCACGAGCTCTCACGCTCGGGGAAACCGTGGCATCGCGTCGAACGTCTGCAACATATTGTCGGGTGGTTTGATAAGTACCTGATGGGCAAGGCAACGTCGACGTATCCGTAACGATGTGCGATGCGCGATGTGCGAGGCGCGAGGCGCGATGTGCGATCTAGACACTTGTAGGCGGGTCTTCCGCCTTCTAACGCTCCGGCGGGCCAGTTAGACTACCGAGTACCGCGACGAGGGTTCCATGATCGACATATTCGGGCCCAATCTCTTCAAGCGAGCGCTCGCCTTCCTCCGACGGCGCCTCGCCGACGATCCGCCGCCGGGATCGCCGCGCGATCCCTATTCCTGGAAGCCGGCGCCCCGGAAGCCGCGGCCGAACCTGCGGAGCGGCGCCGTTGCGCTGAAAGAGCCTGAGGAATCCGACCGTCAGTGAATCTCTGGTTCGGGGATCGGCTCGGTTCCCTCGAGAAAATCAAAATCGCAGCCGCGGTTCGCTTGCGTCACGTGCTCGGCGTACATGCGGCCGAAGCCGCGCGGGTAGTCGACCTGCCGCGGCTTCCAGTCAGCCTGCCGGCGCGCGAGTTCTTCGTCTGAGACGTGCAGCATCAATTTGCGCGCCGGCACATCGAGCTCGATGATGTCGCCGTCGCGCACGAACGCGAGCGGCCCTCCAACGAACGACTCGGGCGCCACGTGCAGCACGCACGCGCCGTAGCTCGTCCCGCTCATCCGCGCGTCGGAGATCCGCACCATGTCGCGCACGCCCTGCGTGAGCAGCTTCTTCGGGATCGGTAGCATGCCCCACTCCGGCATCCCGGGCCCGCCGAGCGGGCCGGCGTTCTGCAGCACGAGCACAGACTCCGGCGTGACCGGCAGCGCCGGGTGATCGATCCGTTTCTCCAGATCGGTGTAGTCCTCGAACACGACCGCCGGTCCCGAGTGCTGCAGCAATCGCAGTTCCGCGGCCATGTGCTTGATGACGGCGCCGTCGGGTGCCAGATTGCCGCGCAGGACCGCGACGCCCCCTTCGGCTCCAAATGGTTTGTCGGTTGGCGCGATGATGTGGTCGTTGCAGGTGACTGCATTCGCGATGTTCTCACCGAGGGTCTGGCCGTTCGCCGTGACGCAACCGAGGTTCAGGTATTCGCGCAGTCGCGAGAGCAGCCCGACGAGCCCTCCGGCATAGTAGAAGTCTTCCATCAGGTACTCGCCGCACGGCCGGATGTTGGCCATGAGCGGCGTGCGCCGCGCCAGCGCATCGAACCGGTCGAGATCGAGATCCGCGCCCGCGCGGCCCGCCATGGCGATCAGGTGGATGATCGCATTGGTCGATCCGCCCAGCGCCATGGCAGCCCTCACGGCATTCTCGAACGCGCTCGTCGTCATGATGTCCCGCGGTCGCAGATCTTCCCAGACCATCCCGACGATGCGGCGGCCGCTGGCACTGGCCATGCGCGGATGCGCCGAGTCGGCGGCGGGGATCGACGAGGCGCCCGGCAACGTCATGCCGAGGGTGTCGACTGCAGATGTCATTGTCGACGCGGTCCCCATCGTCATGCATGTGCCGAACGACCGCGCGATGCCGTCCTCCATTTCGCGCCACGAGCACTCGTCGAGCGTGCCGGCGCGGCGCTCGGCCCAGTACTTCCACACGTCGCTGCCGGACCCGAGGATTTGCCCGCGCCAGTTGCCGCGCAGCATGGGGCCCGCGGGCACCACGATCGATGGAAGGTTCGCGCTCGTGGCGCCCATCACCAGCGCGGGGATCGTCTTGTCGCAGCCGCCGAGCAGAACGGCGCCGTCGACGGGATACGAACGCAGCGCTTCTTCCGCCGACATGGCCAGCAGGTTGCGATAGAGCATCGTGCTCGGCTTCATCAGCGTCTCGCCGAGCGTGAGCAGCGGAATCTCCATCGGGAAGCCGCCCGCCTGCCAGATGCCGCGCTTCACCTCCTCCGCGCGTATCCGGAAATGCGCGTGGCACGGGTTCGCGTCACTCCACGTGTTCAGGATCGCGATGACAGGCTTGCCGCTGATGTCGTCGAGCGTGAAGCCCGCCTGCTTCGCGCGCGACCGGTGACCGAACGAGCGCAGGTCGTCCTTTCCGAACCAGCGATGACTCCGGAGGGTCTCTGGCGTCTTGACCGGGCGCGTCACGCCTCGCGCTCCCGGAGCGTCCGGGCGACGGGGGCCAGCTCCTGGAACTGTTTCGAATTGAGCGGCGAGACGTACGGCGCGATCGGACCGGTCGCCGCGATGCCGGCAAGCTCGGTCGCATGATGCAACACGCGCGCGGGACCCCACGCGTCGCGCAGGTCTTCCAGCGGCATGAACTGCGACCGCAGTTCCTCGGCGCGCGACCAGTCCTTCGCGACGCACGCGTCAAAGAGCGCCGTGCACGTGCGCGACGCGATGCATCCCGATCCTGTGGTCATCCCCGGCAGTGAGAAGTCCCGCATGTGAACGATCGCGGGGCGTTCACCCATACCGGTGATGACGCGCGCCCGGTCAACTCGGCGGAGCAGTCCATCGAGATACGGATCGCGGCGCGGATCGTCGAGCACAACCGCGTACTTGATCCCCACGGCCACGCCATCGTCGATCAGTCGGCCGACGGCATCGAGGCCCGCTTCCTTGTCGTTGCCGAATCCGTCTTCGGACTTCAAGTAAAGGATGAGCGGAAGGCCGGTGGCGTCTGCAATCTCGCGCACCCCGGCCTCCATGCCGCGCGCATCGCGAGGATCGTTGCACGGCAGGAGCATGACGGTCCGGAACGCGTGGCGCTTTACGAGCCGCGCCTGGTCGATCGCCCGCCCAAATGACGGTCCCACGCTGGGAATCGGCCACCGCGAGGGCGGGAAACCGGCGAGCCAATCCAGGAGCGCTTCGTATTCATCGAGTGTGATGTGATACAGGAACGCGTTGCCGCCGTACAGGTAGCGCGTTATGCCTCCCGCCTCGATATGACGCGCGACGCACTCGGCCGCCTCGAAATTGAGGCTGCGCTTCTTGTCCGGCCTCCGGGGCAGCGGCGGGACGGCAAACACACCCGCGAGTTCCTGCAAGGCAATTGAGCCACTCAGCATCCGGAGAGGATATCGCGAAACGCGTTAGACTGCTTTTCGTGCAACGACTGATTGCGCTGGTGTCCACGTTCGGCGTGTGTGTCGCGATACTGCCGATCGCGCAGCAGACCCGGGAACGCCCCCCGGGCCGCACCAACATCGTCATCATCCAGGCAGACGATCTCGGGTATGGCGACCTGAGTGCCTACGGCCAGGCGCAGTTCAAGACACCATCACTCGATCGGCTTGCCGCGGAAGGGACTCGCTTCACGCAGTACTACGCGGGCAGCACCGTGTGCGCGCCGTCACGCGCGTCGCTGATGACGGGGTTGCACACCGGTCACGGCTGGATTCGAGGCAACGGCGAGTTTCCGCTGCGCGAGCAGGACGTCACGATCGCGATGGCCCTGAAGGAAGCCGGCTATCGAACCGCC